>NZ_JBQLIX010000037.1:0-51617 GCF_052156495.1 Pseudomonas sp. NCHU5216
CCGAATCACCAACAGAGCTCAACCACCACCCTGCCGACCGACGCGCATTCTACACGCCAGATTCAGCTTTGCAAGCCATTCATTCAACTTAACTTATTGATTAACAAGAAGTTTTTGAAGTGCTTCAGCACTGAAGTGGCGCGCATTCTACATCCAGCAGCATGCGCGTCAAGCTTAAATTGCGATTTTCTTTGCACTATCTCGCCAGGCACTGCCGAGTCGCTGCATTCCACTTGCCACGACCGGCAGGCGCATCAGTAGCAAGGCGCCGCCCAGCAACGCATAGACGAGCCACTCACCCAGGTCTGCGCGCACTACCCAGAGCATGTGCAGCAACGCCAACAGCAGAATCACGTAGACCAGACGGTGCAATGCCTTCCACTTGCGCCCCAGCTTCCTGATGCTGAAGCGGTTGGAGGTCACCGCCAATACCAACAAACCGATAAAGGCCAACGCCCCCACGATGATATAGGGACGCTCGGTCAGGTCACGCAACACCGAATCCAAACGCAGCCCGGCGATGAACAGCAGGTACCCCGACAGATGCAGGGCGACATAAGTGAAACACCACAGCCCCAACTGTCGCCGCACGGCAATCCAACCGCTCCAGCGGGTTAGCTGCTGCAGCGGCGTCATGGCCAGAGTGATCAGCAGAAGAATGAGGGCGCCCAGCCCCAGGTTATCCACCAGCGTCTTGCCTGGATCAGGCCCGAGGAGCCCGAACATGGCGCGATACAACCAGTACGCTGGCGGCAGCAGGGCCGCCACGAACACAGCGATACGCCACAACGGATAACGCATCAGTAGTACTTCCTCAGATCCATGCCCGCATAAAGCTCTGCGACTTCGTCGTAGCCATTGAACATTCGGGTATCGATGACGTTCGGGCTGAACAGACCGCTGGGCAAGCGCCGCTCGGTGGCCTGTGACCAGCGCGGATGATCCACCTTGGGATTAACGTTGGCATAGAAGCCATACTCGTTCGGCGCGATGCGCTCCCAGGTCGTCTTGGGCGCCTCATCCACCAGGCTGATACGAACGATGGACTTGATGCTCTTGAAGCCGTATTTCCACGGCACCACCAGGCGCAGCGGGGCGCCGTTCTGGTTGGGCAGCACGCGCCCGTACATGCCCACCGCCATGAAAGCCAGCGGGTGCATGGCCTCATCCAGGCGCAAGCCTTCCACGTAGGGCCAGTCGATCAGAGAGAAGCCCGAGCGCTGCCCAGGCATGTGCTCGGCATCCACCAGCGTCTCGAAGCGCACGTAGCGCGCCGCCGAAGTAGGCTCGACCTGCTTGAGCAGGTCAGCCAAGGGAAAACCCAGCCAGGGAATGACCATGGACCAGGCCTCGACGCAGCGCAGCCGGTAGATGCGCTCCTCGAAGGCATGGGGTTTGACCAGATCCTCGATGGCATAGCGCCCCGGCTTGGCCACTTCACCATCGACCATTACCGTCCAGGGCTCGACCTGCAGCTTGCCGGCATTGGCCGCGGGGTCACCCTTGCCCGTACCGAACTCGTAAAAGTTGTTGTAGTGCGTCGCATCCCTGAAAGGCGTGATGCTCTCCCCTTGCGCCGTGACCGCCTGCCAGTGCGTACCTGCCAGCTTGTTCTGGAACCAGTCAGGCGCCTTGGCAGGCTCCACATCGGCATAGGTTCCCGGCGTATCGGCGCGCACCCAACCCGGCATGGCAGCCAACCCAGCCAAGGCCAGCGAGCCCTGCATCAGCTTGCGCCGGGAGAGATAGACGGACTCGGGGGTGACTTCGGATTCGTGCGCCCGGGAGGAGGAAGGAACTCGGATGAGCATGGCAACTCCGCGTCTACAGTTGGAGAAACGAACTGTAGACCACGGAGCGCGGAAGAAATTACAAGGTCACCGGGTTTTACGGCGACGTAGCTGCAGCAAGTACTGAATAGGTCCTGAGATGGCATAGGCCATGAAGATCAGCAGCAGGATACGCGGCGGATCACTGAACACCACGGCAAAGACCAGCACCACCACCAGGATGGCCACGAAAGGCACACGGCCTTTCAGGTCGAGATCCTTGAAGCTGTAGTACTTGATGTTGCTGACCATCAGGCAGCCTGCAGCGGCGACCAGCAGCGCAACGAGGAAGGCCATGTTGGAGCCCTGGATGCCGAAATCGCTGAACGCCCACACGGTGCCGGCAACCACACCGGCCGCCGCCGGGCTGGCCAGGCCGATGAAATAGCGCTTGTCGACGCTACCGATCTGGGTATTGAAACGCGCCAGGCGCAAGGCAGCGCCAGCCACGTAGATGAAGGCAACCATCCAGCCCACCTTGCCCAGGCTACCCAACGCCCACTCGAAGGCGAGCAAGGCTGGCGCGACGCCGAAGGCGACCATGTCGGACAGCGAATCGTATTCGGCACCGAACGCGCTTTGCGTGTTGGTCAGACGCGCGACACGCCCATCCAGGCTGTCCAGCACCATGGCCACGAAAACAGTGGCGGCGGCGACATAGAAGTTGCCGTTCATCGAATTGATGATGGAGTAGAAACCGGCGAACAGATTGGCCGTGGTGAACAGGTTCGGCAGCAGATAGATACCGCGATGGCGCACCTTGCGTCCCTCAGCGTCCTGCCCTTCTTCCACATGCTCGTCGATGGGCAGCAGGCTTTCGATATCCTCGCCCGACCGCTTCGGCTCTTCGTGACCTTCACTCATGAACAACACCTTGCTACGGATTTGAAGAATGGCCGGCGACCCTTGCAGCAGCCCCGACGCCCAGGCTTTATACCAGAGCCTTGCCGCAGAATGAAAAAACGCGGCATAAAGCCGCGTTCTTTCGCACATCGCAGACCTTAGTTCTTGGTCTTGTCGACGATCTTGTTGGCCGCGATCCACGGCATCATCGCACGCAGCTTCTCACCAACCACTTCGATGCCGTGAGCGGCATTGTTGCGGCGATAGGCAGTCATCGACGGGTAGTTGGCGGCACCCTCGGTGATGAACATCTTGGCGTATTCGCCGTTCTGGATGCGCTTCAGAGCGTTACGCATGGCAGCACGGGATTCGGCGTTGATCACTTCCGGACCGGTGACGTACTCACCGTACTCGGCGTTGTTGGAGATCGAGTAGTTCATGTTGGCGATGCCGCCCTCGAACATCAGGTCGACGATCAGCTTCAGCTCGTGCAGGCACTCGAAGTAGGCCATTTCCGGCGCGTAGCCAGCTTCGACCAAGGTCTCGAAACCCGCCTTGACCAGCTCGACGGTACCGCCGCAGAGAACGGCCTGCTCACCGAACAGGTCGGTTTCGGTCTCGTCCTTGAAGGTGGTTTCGATGATGCCAGTACGGCCGCCACCAACACCCGAGGCGTAGGACAGGGCGACGTTCTTGGCGTTGCCGGAGGCGTCCTGGTAAACGGCGATCAGATCAGGGATGCCGCCGCCCTTGACGAACTCGGTACGTACGGTGTGGCCCGGGGCCTTCGGCGCGATCATGATCACGTCGAGGTCGGCACGCGGTACGACCTGGTTGTAGTGGATGGCGAAGCCGTGGGAGAAGGCCAGGGTGGCGCCCTTCTTGATGTTCGGCTCGATCTCGTTCTTGTACAGCTGGCCCTGGAATTCGTCCGGGGTCAGGATCATGACCAGGTCAGCAGCGGCAACGGCCGTGGCAACGTCGGCCACTTTCAGGCCATGGGCTTCGGCCTTGGCAACGGTAGCGGACCCCTTACGCAGGCCAACGGTGACGTCAACGCCGGAATCCTTCAGGTTGCAGGCCTGGGCGTGGCCCTGGGAGCCATAACCGATGATGGCGACTTTCTTGCCCTGGATGATGGAGAGGTCGCAATCTTTGTCGTAATAAACTTTCATGTTTCTGGCTCTTCTGAATCGAAAGGGATGGGTGCAAGCACCACGACGCAAGCACCTTATGTGATCTGAACCATTGCGTAAAATGATATATTTGCAATACGACATGCCGATATATGAAACATAATGGACAGTCACTCCCTCAGACTCTTTCTCTCCCTGGCCGACAACCTGCACTTCGGCAGAACCAGCCGCGAACAGCACGTCAGCCCTTCCGCGCTGAGCCGCAGCATCAAGCAGCTCGAGGAAGAATTGGGCGCCGTCCTGTTCGTCCGCGACAACCGCTCGGTTCGCCTGACCCGCGAGGGCCAGCAGTTTCGCGAATACGCGAGCGAGGTGCTGAACGGCTGGCAAGCCATTCGCCAGACCTTCATGCAGGATCAGTTGAATCTGCATGGCGAGCTGTCGCTGTATTGCTCGGTGACCGCGAGCTACAGCTTCCTCTATGACATCCTCAGCAGCTTCCGCCAGGACTACCCACGCATCGAAATGAAGCTGCACACCGGCGATCCGGCGAAAGCCGTCGAGCGCGTGCAGCAGGGCCTGGAAGATCTGGCCATTGGCGCCCTCCCCGACAGCCTGCCAGCCGGCGTGGAGTTTCAGTCGATCACCCGCTCGGAACTGCGCTTTATCGGCCCCCAGACGCCTCAACTATTGAGCGAGGAGCAACTTCGGCAGCCGACAACGGAAAGCTGGCGGGATGTGCCGATGATCCTTTCGGAAGAAGGCCTGGCCCGCGTGCGCACCGATCGCTGGCTCAAGCACCACAACATCAAGCCGCGGATCTACGCTCAGGTCAGCGGCAACGAAGCCATCGTCAGCATGGTCAGCCTGGGCTTCGGCATCGGCGTGGTGCCACAGATCGTGCTGGACAACAGCCCGCTGACCGCACGCATCCGCATCTACGACATCCAGCCACCGCTGACCGCTTACGACATCGGCCTGTTCGCGCTGGAAAAGCGCCTCAAGGATCCGCTGATCGCGGCTTTCTGGAATCGCCAGCGCTGACTTTCAGACAATAAAAAGCCCCGCGCCAGGCGGGGCTCTGCATGACGACAGCGATCAGACACTCAGTACCTTGTCACCGCGAGCGATGCCAGTGACACCACTGCGCACGGTTTCCAGGATGGATGCAGTGCCGATGGCCTGGATGAAGCTGTCCAGCTTGTCGCTGGTACCGGTCAGCTGCACGGTGTAGACGCTGCTGGTCACATCCACGATCTGGCCGCGGAAGATGTCGGTGGTGCGCTTGACCTCGGCGCGCTGAGCGCCGGTGGCCTTGATCTTCACCAGCATCAGCTCGCGCTCGATATGGGCGCTTTCCGACAGGTTGACCAGCTTGACCACCTCGACCAGCTTGTTGAGGTTCTTGGTGATCTGCTCGATCACCTCGTCATGGCCGACCGTGGTCAGCGTCAGACGCGACAGCGTCGGATCCTCGGTCGGTGCAACGGTGAGGCTTTCGATGTTGTAGTTGCGCTGGGAGAACAGACCGACCACGCGGGACAGTGCACCCGGCTCGTTTTCCAACAGCAGGGAAATGATATGTCGCATGTTAGGTCCGCTCCGTCTTGCTCAGCCACATGTCACGCATTGCGCCATCCCGAATCTGCATGGGGTAGACGTGCTCGCTGGTATCCACCGCGATATCGAGGAACACCAGGCGATTCTTCAGTGCGAAGGCCTCTTCGAGACCCGGCTTGAGATCTTTCAGCTCGGTGATGCGCATGCCCACATGCCCATAGGCCTCGGCCAGCTTGACGAAGTCCGGCAGCGACTCCATGTAGGAGTGCGAATAACGGCTGCTGTACTGCATGTCCTGCCACTGGCGAACCATGCCCAGCGCGCCGTTGTTCAGGTTGACGATCTTCACCGGCAGGTCGTACTGCAGGCAAGTCGACAGCTCCTGAATGTTCATCTGGATGCTGCCTTCGCCGGTCACGCAGGCCACATCGGCCTCCGGGAAGTTCATCTTGACGCCCATCGCGGCTGGGAAACCGAAGCCCATGGTGCCCAGGCCACCGGAGTTGATCCAGCGATTGGGCTTGTTGAAGCGGTAGTACTGCGCCGCGAACATCTGGTGCTGGCCCACGTCGGAGGTGATGAAGGCATCGCCTTTGGTCACTTCGCACAGGGCTTCGATCACGGCCTGCGGCTTGATGATCGAACCGTCACCCTCGTTGTAGGGGAACAGACGGCCACTGCCGCGCCATTCGTCGATCTGCTTCCACCAGCTGGCAACGGTGTCCTTGTTCGGGGTTTCGCCGATTTCCTTGAGGATGGCAACCATCTCGGTCAGCACGCTATCGACCGGGCCAACGATCGGGATGTCGGCCTTGATGGTCTTGGAAATCGAGGCCGGATCGATGTCGATGTGGATGATCTTGGCATTCGGGCAGAACTTGGCCGCGCCGTTGATCACACGGTCATCGAAGCGCGCACCCACGGCCAGGATCACGTCGGCGTGGTGCATCGCCAGGTTGGCGGTGTAGCTGCCGTGCATGCCGAGCATGCCGAGGAACTGGCGATCGGTGCCGGGGTAACCGCCCAGGCCCATCAGGGTATTGGTCACCGGCAGGTTGAGCATCTGCGCCAGCTCGGTTAGCGGCGCGGAGGCATTGCCCATGATCACGCCACCACCGGAGTACAGCACCGGGCGCTTGGCCGCCAGCACCATCTCGGCTGCCTTGCGGATCTGCCCGGAATGGCCACGTACCGCCGGGCTGTAGGAGCGCAGCTTGACCTTCTTCGGATAGACGTACTCGAACTTCTGGGTCGGATCGCCCATGTCCTTGGGAATGTCGACCACCACCGGGCCGGGACGGCCGGACTCGGCGAGGTAGAACGCCTTCTTCAGCACCTCGGGAATTTCTGCCGGGTGCTTGATGATGAAGCTGTGCTTCACGATCGGCCGGGAGATACCGACCATGTCGGTTTCCTGGAAGGCATCGGTACCGACCATGTTGCTCGGTACCTGACCGGAGATCACCACCATGGGAATCGAGTCCATGTACGCCGTGGCGATACCGGTGATGGCATTGGTCGCACCCGGGCCGGAAGTCACCAGCACCACGCCGGCCTTGCCGGTGGCGCGGGCATAGCCGTCGGCCATGTGGGTCGCGGCCTGCTCGTGGCGAACCAGGACGTGAGTCACTTCCGGTTCCTTGAACAGGGCATCGTAGATATGCAGGAGGGCACCACCCGGGTACCCATAGATGTACTTAACGCCTTCGTCACGCAGGAAGCGGACGACCATTTCAGCGCCAGATAAGAGCTCCACGTTTTTCACCTCTTGAACGCCAGTGTGCCACCCGACAGACGAGCGGCCCTTTAAGTAGGTCTTACTGTCAGCGGACATGCACGACGGTGATCGTGGATTCGGAACATCTGCTAGACGAGTAACGGAACAGCCCATGGTCTTGCGGGGCTGAACCTCCCAGCGCGAGGTAACGCGTTGCGGGTGTCACGGTTCGGCGCGGGTAGCGCCTCTTTGCACCGAGCTGGAGGACGCTTGCGGCGGACTCCACTACGATGGAAGGCCGATTGTTCGGGTTAGCCGCTGGCAAGTCAAGCGATGCGTGGCGATATCTTCAATCTCGCCTGTGACGCAGCGCAGGATGAACAATCAGCGCTTTTGGTTATAGTAACCAGCAGTACCGCAGTGCTCGATAAAGGAAAACGCATGCGCCTCATGATTCTTACCGGCAGTCTGTTGCTCGCCCTGAGCACCTCGACCCTGGCCAGCCAGGTGTACAAGTGGGTCGACGACAAGGGCGTGACGCACTTCGGCGCGCAGCCGCCGCAAGGCCAGGAGGCCACCACCATCAACACGGCCAACCCACCACCGCATTCCGTCGCCCCTGCCGAGCCGGCCCCGGAGGTCGACAAACAGCAGCAGGCAATCGATGAGAAGGTGAAGGATCAGGTGGCCAAGCAGGAAGCCGAGCGCAAGAAATACTGCGAGAACGCTCGCACCAACCTTGCGCAACTGGAAAACAACCCGCGCGTCCGCATCGAGGGCGACGACGGCGAGTTGCGCCGCATTGGTGAAGACGAGCGCCAGGAGAGCATCGCCGAACTGAAGAAATCCATCGACGAGAACTGCCGCCAGTAACAGACCGTGTGAAAACGTAGCGAGCGCAGGTCAGGCAAGGCAAAAAACGGCGAAAAAAGCACTGGGCCCGCATTCGGGTTTACGCGCTGTAAATGAGCATTTTTGATGGGGGCGCCTAGCTCGGACTCGCGCCCGAGCCGTTTTTTTAACGCAGCATGAGCAAGCGCAGTAGTTTTCACACAGTCTGAGTAAGGCGGCCATCGGCATGCGCCTGAATCAGGCGCGTGTCAGCAGACGGTCGAACTCCCCCAGCAATTCGAGCAACCCGCGCGCTCGCTGCGGCTGCTCGCGATAGGCCATCTCGGCCATTTCCTTGATCCCCGACGCCCTCGGCAACGGGCTGGCGCTTTCCAGCAGCATTTTCATGCGCGGTAGAAAGATCCACTGCAACCATTGCTCGAAGGCCAGGGTATCGACGCAGAACGGCGCCTGGCTGGCCAACGCTTCGGCACTGGGCGCCTCGCTCTGCCACCAGCCCAACTGGCGCAACTCGCGCTCGATCAACAGCAGTTGCTCGGCGACCTGAGCGGTTCGTTCATCCATCACAGGGTGACCCGCGCTTGCTCACGCGCCTTGGCGGCGCCTGCCGGGTCGCCCTGACGCTCGCGAGCCTGGGCGATGAGGTTCCACAGGCTGGCCTGCAAGGCCGGGCGCCCCGAGGCGTAGGTCAGACCACGGCGCGCGAACTGCTCGGCCTGCGCCGCATCGCCCTGGGCCAGGCGCACCTCGGCCAGACGATAGAGCACCTGCGGCTCGCGCGGGGCGATACGCTGGGCGCGCTCGAGACTGGAGGAGGCACCATTGAGGTCGCCACTGCCCTGCTGCTGCTGAGCGGTGGTCAGCAAGGCCAGTACCGGGCCATCGAGCTGTTCGTCCGCCGCCAGCCCGCCACCACTGGGAATGCCGCTCGGCGCACTGGGCGCCGGGCTGTAGACATTGCCCTGCGGAGCGCTGACCGGCGGTTCGTCGAAGGTCAGCCCACCGCTGGAGGGGGCAGCCTGCGGGCCAGTCTGCAAGGGCGTGGAAGCGGCGCCCTGCGGCACCATCACCACCACACCGGAATCTTCTTCGATCTGCTGGGTTTGTGCCCGCGCCGGTGCTGGCGCGCTGGCACCGGCAATACGCCCAGCCGACAGGGGCGTACCGGCGTCGACTACGGGAATCGAGCCCTGCGGCACGCTGCTGCAACCACCCAGGGCCGCTGTCAGCAAGGCGAGAAGCCACTTCTTGTTCACATCCAGTCCTCTTCAGTAAGCGTGAAAACAGCCAGACCGATCATTGCAGCCAGCCACGTACCCAGTCCATCACCGAGTCGACCGGTGCCTGAATGCCACAACCGGGGCCGGGTGTCGGTTCACTGCCGCGAATATAAGGCATCTGCATGGCATTCGGGCAGCCGGAGGCGGAGCCCTGCCCGGTGGTTCGGTCGACCCAGGCCATGGTCACGTTATCCGGCAGGGGCATGTCCAGCGGCAGGGGGTCGGCCTTGCGCATGAAGCCCGTCCACACCTGCAATGCCCCGGAGGCGCCAGTCAGCGGGGTCGGGCCGTTGTCGTCACGGCCGAGCCAGACCACTGCCAGCAGATCCTGGCTGAAACCGGCGAACCAGCTATCGCGCGAGTCGTTGCTGGTGCCGGTCTTGCCGGCCAGATTCAGCGAGCTGGGCAACTGGCTGTAGACCGAACGCCCGGTACCCTCACGCATGACGCGCTGCATGGCGTTCTGCACCAGATAGATGGCACCCGGATCGAAGCGCTGCTGGATCTTGAACGGGTAACGGCCCAGTGGTTGGCCATCGGCGGTCAGTACGCTGCGAATACCACGCAGCGGCGTGTTGAAGCCGCCATTGGCCAGGGTCTGGTACATCTCCGTGACTTCCATCGGCGTCAGTGCACCCGCCCCCAGCAACATCGACGGATAGGCCGGCCACTGCCGTTTCACCCCCAGGCGCTCGAGGGTCTTGAGCACCTTGGGCACACCGATCTCCAGGCCGAGCTTGGCGGTCGACAGGTTGTAGGAGTTGGCCAAGCCCTGATACAGGAAGATATTGCCATGGGCCTTGCGGTCGTAGTTCTGCGGCGTCCACACCTGACCGTCCTGCCCCTTCACGGAGAAGGGCTCGTCCTCGAGCCAACTGGTCAGGGTGTATTGACTCGGGCGCTCCAGCGCCGACAGATAGATGGCCGGTTTGACCAACGAGCCGATCGGCCGTACCGCGTCCAGCGCACGGTTGAAGCCGGCGAAACGCGGCTGACGACTGCCGATCAGTGCCTGGATCTCACCGGTTTCCGGATTGGTCACGACCATGCCGGCCTGCACCTCATCCACACCCTTGCGGCCGGCCAGGCGCTTCATCGTATCGGCCAGAGCCTCCTCGGCCTTGAGCTGCAGGATGGGGTCGAAACTGGTGAAGATGCGCAGCCCTTCCTCGGTCAGATCCTGCTCGCGGTAATCCTCGCGCAACTGGCGCTTGACCAGGTCGAGGAAGGCCGGGAAGGAGCTGTCGGCCATGCGCCCGCGTTGCGTCACGCCCAGGGGCTTCTGCTTGGCGGCAGCGGCTTCCTCGGGGGTAATCGAGCCCTGCTCGGCGAGCAGATCGAGCACCAGATTGCGCCGTGTCAGCGCCCGCTCGGGATGGCGCCGGGGGTTGAAATAGGTCGGCCCCTTGACCATGCCCACCAGCAACGCGACCTGCTCCAGCTTGAGTTCGGAAATCGGCTGACTGAAGAAATACTGGCTGGCCAGACCGAAGCCATGAATGGCGCGCTGGCCGTCCTGACCGAGGAAGACTTCGTTGAGGTAGGCCTCGAGAATCTCGCGCTTGTCGTAGTGCAGCTCCAGCAGCACCGCCATCATGGCTTCGGTGGCCTTGCGCAGCAGAGTGCGCTCGTTGGTCAGGTAGAAGTTCTTGACCAACTGCTGGGTCAGGGTACTGCCCCCCTGCACCAGGCGCCCGGAGGTGGCGTTGATCCAGATGGCACGGGCGATGCCCTTGGGCGACACACCGAAGTGCTCGAAATAGTCACGATCCTCGACGGCTACCAGGGCATCGATGAGATAGGCCGGCACCTGATCGATCTTGATCAGGATGCGATCCTCCTGATGCGCCGGGTACAGACCGCCGATCAGCAGAGGTTCGAGCCGCGCCACCGCCAGGTTGGCACCACCGGCCTGGGTCAGGCCAGCCACGTAGTCACCGGAGAAGCGCACACGAATCTGCCGGGCAGGCTCGGCGCCCTCGTAGAACTGGAACCCCCGGCTGTACATGTCGATGGTATTGCCGGCAACGGCCACCGCACCGGGGCCGTCGGCACTGCTCTGGCGGCGGTAGCCGAGGGCGTCGAGTTCGCGCAGAAAGTCGTCCTTGCTCAGCTTCTGTCCGACGAACAGCTCCAGCGGCCTGGCATAGACCTTGGCCGGCACGGTCCAGCGCTTGCCGGAGAATTTCTCCTGCACCACGGCATCGAGGTAAACGGCGAAGCCGGCGAGGATCACCAGGCCGACGAGGCCCAGCTTGAAGCCCCAGGCAAGCCAAGGACGCAGGCCGGAAGAACGGGTTTTCTTGCTGGAGCGAGGGGAGCGTTTTCGAGTCATGGCGGGATTATACGCACTTTACACAGGGGCCAGCAGGACTGGCCGAATGGTTTGCATGGCCGTTCACAGCGGCCATAATGCCCAGCTCGAACAGCGTAAAGACAAGGAACGAACGTGAGCCAAAGCCTGATTGCCGCGCTACAGAACCCAGCCCTCTATCCACACCCGGTGGAAGAGTTTCGCGTGATTGAGACACACATTTCCTGGGTTTTGCTCACGGGCCCCTATGCGTACAAGATCAAAAAGCCGGTCAACTTCGGTTTTCTCGACTTTACCGAGCTGTCCGCACGGCAACATTTCTGCGCGGAAGAACTGCGCCTCAACCAGCGCCTGACCCAAGGGCTTTACCTGGAGGTACTGCCGATCAATGGTAGCGAACAGGCACCCACCCTGGGCGGCGAAGGGCCTGCCATCGAATATGCGCTGAAGATGCGTCAGTTCCCGCAAAGCCAGCTGCTCAGCGCCATTCAGGAGCGCGGCGAGCTGGGTGTGGGGCATATCGATGCCCTGGCCGGCCAGATCGCGCACTTCCACCTCAACGCCCCGCAGGTCGCCCAGGATCATCCACTGGGCACGCCGGAGGCGGTGATGGCGCCGGTGCAACAGAATTTCGAGCAGATTCGCCCGCTGCTCAGCGACAAGAACGACCTGTTGCAGCTCGACGCCCTGGAGGCCTGGGCGCAGTCCAGCTATGAGCGCCTGCAACCCTTGCTGGCCGAGCGCAAGGCACAGGGGTTCATCCGCGAATGCCACGGCGACATTCACCTGGGCAACGTCGCCCAGATCGATGGCCAGGTGGTGCTGTTCGACTGCATCGAATTCAACGAGCCGTTCCGCCTGATCGACATCGCCTCGGATGCCGCCTTCCTGGCCATGGATCTCGAAGATCGTGGCCTCAAGTGCATGGCACGCCGCTTCATCAGCGCCTGGCTGGAACAGACCGGCGACTACCAGGCCCTGCAACTGCTCAACTTCTACAAGGCCTATCGCGCCATGGTGCGCGGCAAGGTAGCGCTGTTCCGCCTGAGCCAGGAGCAGGACTCGGTGCAGCGAGCGGTGATCCTGCGCCAGTACCGCGCCTATGCCGCCCTGGCGGAAAGCTACAGCGCCATTCCCACACCCTTCCTGGCCATCACCCACGGCGTCTCGGCCGTTGGCAAGAGCCATGTCGCCATGCGTCTGGTGGAAGCCCTGGGTGCCATCCGCCTGCGCTCGGATGTCGAACGTAAACGCCTGTTCGGTCAGCAGCAGGCCGCCCAGCAAGGCCAACTGCAGGGCGGCATCTACAGCGCCGATGCCAGCCAGGCCACCTACGAGCGCCTGCGCCAACTGGCGCAACAGGCATTGCAGGCCGGTTTCGCCGTGGTCATCGATGCCACCTATCTGAAGGCAGCGCAACGCCAGGCGGCCTGGCAGGTGGCGGAAAGCACCGGCACGCCCTTCCTCATCCTCGACTGCCAGGCACCGGAGGCCGTGATCGCCAGCTGGCTAAGCCAGCGCCAGAGCGAAGGCCAGGATCCATCCGACGCCACCCTGGAAGTGATCCAGGCTCAGCAGGCCAGTCGCGAGCCACTCGATGCCGAGGAGCTGCAGCACACCGGTCATGTCGACACCCACGACAGCGCCAGCCTGGACGGTCTGCTCGAGCGCATTCGTCAGAAACTGCCAGGCATCTGACCCCCGACCACTGGCGCTGCACACCAGGCAAAGTGTGCGGCACCTTCTATACTGGCGGTAAGCCCGCAATCGGTACATGCCATGAACCAGCCACGCCAGCTCGATCATCCGCTCTATCGTCTGCTGCACAACGACGACATCAAAGGTTTCAATGCCCAGAAACCCAAGGATGTGGAGGTCGATCTGTCGGGCGGAGACTTCCGTGGCCTCGATCTGCGCAACATGGATACCGAAGGGGTCAACTTCACCGACGCCTACTTCCGCGGCGCCGATCTGCGCGGCCTGGACTTTCGCCATACCAAGATAGAGGGCGCCAGCCTGGCCCATGCGCAGATTTCCGGCACTTATTTCCCCGTCGAACTGACTGCCGATGAGATTCTCATGTCGGTGAACTTCGGCACACGCCTGCGTTATCGCACCAAATAGCGGCATAGACTCTACCCGCAACAGCGCATAGACGCAGGGAGGCCCGGTGAACGACGAACTGCAAGGTCTGAAGAACCTCGGCAAGACATCTGCCCAATGGCTGCATGCGGTCGGTATCCACACCGCTGGCGACCTGCGCCGCCACGGTGCCGTGGGCGCCTATCGGGCGGTACGCTCCAGGGGCTTTCGCGCCTCGAAAGTGTTGCTCTACGCCATCGAAGGCGCCCTGCTCGACATTCACTGGAGCGAGTTGTCAGCGACACACAAAGCGGCGCTCAACGGCGAATTGCAAGAATCCCCGCCAAACAACAAGAGTTAGCTCACAACACCTGAGAACAAGGATTGCCGAGGCAAGCGCCACCGCCTATTGTTTCAGGGACGCCCGTCCGTTCAGCCAGCCCAGCCAGTTCAAGGAATTACCGTCATGTATTTACTCGGGGAGCAACCGGCCTACGCCAATCAGTTGATCAGTCGCCTACAGAGCATCCCCGCTCAACTGCTGGACGGGCTGAAACCCATAGGCGAACCGCTGCTCATCGAGCGTACGGACGATCTGGCCAAGGTTCTGCCAGGCAACCAGCTCTTCATCATAGAGAGTGGCCTGCTCCATGCGCAGGTCGACGATCGTCCGCTGTTCTATCTGCAGGAAGGCGACCTGGTCGGTTTGCGCCAGGGCATCGAGCTACCCACTTGCCGTTACAGTAGCGAAGAGCCGCTGAGCCTGATGCCTTACTCGCGCAGCGAAGTGTTCCAGCACATCCATGCCGACGAACAGCGCCAGGAACAGTTCATCCATTACCTCATCGGTCACACGGCCCTGCTCTCCGATGCCCTGGTACGCCTCAAGCAGCCGGAAATTCGTCCCGCCACCGGCTTCCAGCATTTCGCCGCCGGCGAGGAACTGATTCATCAGGGCGACGACGCTGACCATGTGTTCATCATCATCGAAGGCCATGCCGAAGCCTATGTCGATGGGCAGAGGGTGGGCGACGTACAGAAGGACGAAATCTTCGGTGCCATGGCCGTCTTCACCCGCGAGAAACGCAGCGCCACCGTGGTGGCCAGCGAGCCGTGCACGGTCATGGTGATTCCCAAGGATCAGTTCCTCGGCCTGATGCAGAGCAACCCACGCATCGCCCACAGTCTGATCGAGAGCATGGCCCGGCGCATCGACCTGCTGAACAAGGAAGTCACTCAGTTGCGTAGCTAGCTCGCCGCCTGCACGACAGAGCCCCGGCCATGCGCCGGGGCTCTTTATTTTTAGGGCCTGGGGAAAGTTGAGAAAAATTCTCAAAAAGGCGTTGACTCCAGAATGAGAATTGTTATTATTATCTCAACTGGTCGCGAGATCAGCCGATAAGCTAAAGAGACCATTCAGTCGGACTCTTCAGATTATCTCCTCATCAGGCTAATCACGGTTATTGACCCGGCTCTCGCCGGGTCTTTTTTTGCCTGCAGAAAAACAGCGCCCTGCTCATCGCTTGAAGCGAGCGCAGAAATCCTCTTGCGGCATGCGCGCCGTGTACCAGACGTAATCGGCCATCTGCGCATCCACCTGCTGGCCCACCTCGGCCAGCAGCAACACCGCCTGGCTGTCCGCTGCCTGCAGATCCGCCAGGTGCAGCGGCACGCCGAGATCCTTGCGCACATGGAAGGCGCCAGCCAGCAACAGGCTTGGCTGCGGCGCCGCCAGCAGCGCCTCGGCCATGCGCCGATCACGCTGCTGCTGCACGGCAAGCATGGCAGGCAACTGGCTTTGCGGCAGCATGTCGCAATGGGCCCGGCGGATGTCCTGCAGCAAGCGCTGTTGCACCTGCATGGCATTGGAGCGTTCGCCGAGCAGCCTCGGCCTCTGCCTGTAGATGCGGCGAATCTCGTCGCGATCCAGGTTGGCGGCCAGCAGCGGATAAGGCTGACGCAGTTCGTGCATCACCAACGGCCCGTACAGCGACCAGCTCCAACCGGGCTGCCAGGCCAGTGCCGCGATGGGATCCTGCGGCGGCATGCCGGCACGGCTATCGCGTTGCGCCTGGATGACACGCGCCTGCTGATCCGGATCGATCATCTCCATCAGCACGCTGCCTTGCGCTCGGTACGCGGCCAGGCCACGCGACAACCAGAGCTGCAAGGCATGGTGATCCGGGTTGTCGTGCCGTTCGCCCACCAATACCCGTTGCACCCTGGCCAGACGTTCGAGCAAACGCTCCGGGGAGATCCGCTCGCCCGTGCGCAGATCGCGAATCTGCCCGAATTCGGCATGTTCACGCCCCAGAGGCGCCAAAGGTTGTGGTGGCGGCAGGATCGCCTGCGACTGACAAGCAGCCAGCAACAACAGGCTGCACAGGGAAAGGATGCGCATGAGGCAGGCTCCAGCAGGTTTCAACGCACAACGATCAGCGGATGATCACGCTCGGGATGGCGTTGGATCAAGACGTCCAGCCCGAACACGCTATGCAGCAGGTCGGCCCGCAGCACCTGATCGGGCGAACCCTGCGCCTGCGCGCGGCCCTGATGCAGGAGCACCAGGTGATCGCAGTAACGCGCGGCCAGATTGAGGTCATGCAGGATCACCAGCACGGCCGCGCCACGCTGGGCGAACGCGCGAATCGCCGTCAGGGTGGTGTGCTGATGCAGGGGGTCGAGCGCCGAGGTCGGCTCATCGAGCAGCAGGCTGCTGCCCTGCTCACCCGGCCATGCCTGCGCCAGCACGCGGGCCAGATGCACGCGCTGGCGTTCGCCGCCGGAAAGCGTCAGATAGCTGCGCGAAGCCAGGTGCTCGGCATCGGCGGCAGCCAGGGCCTGAGACACGATCTCGGCGTCGCGCTGGCGGCCGCTGGCATGCGGCAGACGGCCCATGGCCACCACCTCACGCACGGCAAAGGCGAAACTCAGGCTGGAGCTTTGCGGCAAGACCGCCAGGCGTCGCGCCCGCGCCTGCCCTGGCCAACTGGCCAAGGGCTGCCCGTCCAGGCGGACGCTGCCCTGGCACGCCGCCACTTCGCCGCTCAGAGCCGCCAGCAGCGTGCTCTTGCCGGCGCCATTGGGGCCAAGTACTCCGAGCACGGCACCCGGCTGCACTTGCAGATCGATGCCCTGCAGCACCAGGGTGTCGCCACGGCGCACGCCAAGATTGTCCGCCCGCAGCATCAGGCCCGCCCCCGCACCAGTAAATAGAGAAAGAACGGCGCACCGATCAGTGCGGTGACGATGCCGATCGGCAACTCGGCGGGCGCCAGCAGCATACGCGCCAGCAGATCGGCCAGCAGCAACAGGCTAGCGCCCGCCAGCAACGACGCGGGCAGCAGCACGCGGTGATCCGGCCCCACCAGCAGGCGCATCAGATGCGGCACCACCAGGCCGACGAAACCGATCAACCCGGCTGCCGCCACCGCCGCCCCGACACCCAATGCAGTGCACAAGACCAACTCAAGCTTCAGACGCTCGACCTCGAAGCCCAGGTGGCGGGCTTCCGACTCCCCCAGCAGCAGGGCATTGAGCGCCGCCGCGCGGCGCGGCAGCCAGCAGGTCACGCCGACAGCGACCAGCAACAGCGGCCACAAGCGCGAATAACTGGCGCCGTTGAGGCTGCCCAGATTCCAGAAGGTCAGGCTGCGCAAGGTGGCATCATCGGCCAGGTAGGTGAACAAGCCGACACCAGCGCCGGCCAGGGCGGTCATCGCCACGCCGGCCAGGAGCATGGTGGCCACCTGGGTCTGGCCATCGCGTCGGCCCAGGCGATAGACCAGCGCCGTGACCAGCAGGCCACCGAGAAAGGCACACAACGACAAGACATAAGGGGCCCAGGCGGGAGAGAAGCCTCCCAGCATGCTGCCGCCAACGATGGCGAACGCCGCCCCCAGCGCAGCACCACCCGAAACCCCGACCAGCCCCGGATCGGCCAGCGGGTTACGAAACAGCCCCTGCATGGCCACCCCGGTCAACGCCAGCACGGCACCAACGCAAAGCCCCAGCAAGGTACGTGGCAGGCGAATCTGCGCGACGATCAGCGCAGCCTGCTGCGAGCCCTCCTGGCCTAGCGGCACACCGAGCAGGCGCAACAGGGCCAGAACCGTGTCCGCCAAGGGCAGGCTCACCGCTCCCAGGGTCAGCGACAACCAGATGCTCAGAAGCAACAACGCGCTCAGCGCCAGCAACAAGGTGCGCGGTCGACACGACGGCATCAACGACCGCCGTCATGGGGATGGCACGAGGCCGCCAGTTGCGCCAGGCGCTGCGGCAAGGTGTCGTGGCCGAACGGCACAGGTTCCAGCATGAGGGTCATCCCATCTCTCCAGAGTCCTTCTAAAAACCTAGGCGAGGCGGCCAGCGCAATACCGATGGCGGCCCCGCAAAACAGGCGAAAAAAGCGTAGTTTACGCTTTGTAAATGAGCGTTTTGATGGGGGCGCCCACGCACGAGCCTGCTTTAAACGCTGCGGCAGAGTTTATTCGAGATGATGGCCAGGTACGAACCCGAAGCCTGAAAGCCAGATACGCTCGCATTGCACCCAGGACTGCTGACCGACCGGCGACACCTGCGCCATAATCCGCTGCCAGCCTAGGGTCTGTTGACGTTTCGCTCGCGGCCGCGACGGAGCCAGTTTTTGCGTGGGGCTAGGCGCGAGGCGCGAAGTTTGGTCGCCCAAATGAGCCGTCGAGCAACGACGCACCACGCAAAAACCGGCCCGTCCCTCCGGGTTGCGCGGCAAATTGCGCCATGCGTCGTTGCAGGATTTGGCAAGGGAACGACCATTACCCGCATCCTGCGCCTAGCTTGGCGCAATTTGGCGCAGCAACGCGGTTCGCGCCGAAACGTCAACAGATCCTAGGAGGTCAGCATGATCCGCCTATGTGCCTCGGAAGAACTGGCCGAAAGCCGGAGCCGTGGCTTCAACCTCGATGACCTGCATCTGTTCGTGGTGCGCAAGGACGGTCAGGTGCATGCCTACCGCAACCGCTGCCCGCATCGTGGCGTGTCCTTGCAATGGCAGCCGGATGCCTTTCTCGACGACAGCGCCAGCCTGATTCGTTGCGCCACCCATGGCGCACTGTTTCTCATCGACTCCGGTGAATGCGTCGCCGGCCCCTGTGCCGGGCAGGCACTGCAGCCCCTGCCCTGCCGCGAGGAAGCCGGCAGCATCTGGCTGCTCAGCGAATCTTGATCCCTGTCAGGCTTGAGCTCAGCCAAGCGACTAGACTGCAATCAGGGTCATCGCACGGGAGACGGGCAATGGATCACTATCATCTGATGCTGGCACTGCTACTCGGCGGCTTTCTGCTGCTGGGTGTGGGGTTCAACTTTCGCGAGCACGAGTGGGGCGTGCGCCTGCTGGGTTTCGGCGTGCTGATCATGCTGGTGCCCATTGCCCTGCGAGTGCACCTGGCACTGGCTTGAAATCAGCAGCCTGAAGCCCGGATGAAAACCGCGGCCGGGCGGCGAAAGATCCGGGATTGGAGTGGCGAAAGCATCCCCGGATTGCATCCGGGCTACGCGCAGATCACCGTAGGGTGCGCCATGCGCACCGAGCAATGTCGATGGCTTCGCTATTCATACGGGCATGGCGTTGCGAAGAGCCGGTGCGCGCAGCGCACCCTACGACCGGTGCCAGCGCTCGGCGGCAGCCTGATCGCTGTCGCGCCCTTCCACCCAGCGTGGCCCCTCGGCGGTGTCCTCCTTCTTCCAGAACGGCGCGCGGGTCTTGAGGTAGTCCATGACGAAGTTGCAGGCGTCGAACGCGGCCTGCCGGTGAGCGCTGCTGACGCCGACGAAGACGATGGGCTCGCCCGGCTCCAGGCGACCGATACGGTGAATGATCTCCATACCCAGCAGCGGCCAGCGCTCGCGCGCTTGCTCGGCAATCTTGGCCAAGGCCTTTTCGGTCATGCCGGGGAAGTGCTCGAGGAACATGCCGCCGACTTCGCGCCCCGCGTTGAAGTCGCGCACATAGCCGACGAAGCTGACCACCGCGCCGATGCCGAGGTTGGCGGCATGCAGGGCATTGAGCTCGCTGCCGGGATCGAAGGGCTGGGTTTGTACGCGAATGGACATGTACGGGCGCTCTCGAAAAAATTGCGGCTCAACCGCCGGTAACGGTGGGGAAGAAGGCCACCTCGTCACCCTCGGCCAGCGGCTCGTCGAGGCTGCACAGCTCCTGATTGCGCGCGCACATCAGGTTCTGCTCGCTGAGCACCTCCCACTCACCGCCACGGGCCAGCAGGTGCAGACGCAGATCGTCGAGGGTGACGAAGTCACCGCTGACCTGCTCCTCATCACGGCCCAGGGCTTCACGGTAACGGGCGAAATACTGCACGCGGATCATGCTTGCTCCTCCAGCTTGTAGTGACCGCTCTTGCCGCCGAGCTTCTCCAGCAGGCGTACTTGCTCGATGACCATGCCACGATCCACTGCCTTGCACATGTCGTAGATGGTCAGCGCGGCGACACTGGCGGCCGTCAGCGCTTCCATTTCGACCCCGGTCTGCCCGGACAGTTTGCAGCGCGCGATGATGTGCACGCAGTCATCGCCTTCGGCGCTCAGCTCCACCTTGACCCCGGTAAGCATCAGCGGGTGGCACAGGGGAATCAGGTCGCTGGTTTTCTTCGCCGCCTGGATGCCGGCGATACGCGCCACGGCGAACACATCACCCTTGGGGTGTTCGCCTGCGACGATCATCTTCAGGGTAGCGGGCAGCATGCGCACAAGCGCTTCGGCGCTGGCCTCGCGAAAGGTGGTCGCCTTGTCGGTGACATCGACCATATGCGCGCGGCCTTGGGAATCGAGATGGGTCAGCACGGTAAAACTCCTGACGGGAATCGGCCGATTGTAGCAATAGCAGGCGGCAAGAACCGTAGCCCGGATGCAATCCGGGAATTGGGGTACCAAGCGCCCCCGGATTTCATCCGGGCTACAGGCTGAAAACGAAGACCCGGAGCCTGCGAAGGCTCCGGGTCTTTTACTTGCAGCTTGAGGCTTGCAGCTTGAAGCTACATGTGGCTTTCAGCGTATTCGGCGAGGATCGAGCGCGGTACGCCCTGCAGAGTGATGTGAACGCCGTGGGGGAAATCCTTGAAGCGTTCGGTGAGGTAGGTCAGGCCCGAGCTGGGCGCCGACAGGTAAGGGGTGTCGATCTGCGCCAGGTTACCCAGGCACACCACCTTCGAGCCGCTGCCAGCGCGGGTGATGATGGTCTTCATCTGGTGGGGGGTGAGGTTCTGGCACTCGTCGATGAGGATCAGGCTCTGCTGGAAGCTGCGCCCACGGATGTAGTTGAGCGATTTGAACTGCAGCGGCACCTTCTGCAGGATGTAGTCGACACTGCCATGGGTGCTCTCGTCGTCCATGTGCAGCGCTTCGAGGTTGTCGGTGATGGCGCCGAGCCAGGGCTCCATCTTCTCCGCTTCGGTGCCGGGCAGAAAGCCGATCTCCTGATCCAGCCCCTGCACGCTGCGGGTGGCGATGATGCGCCGGTAACGCTTGCTGACCATGGTCTGTTCGATGGCTGCGGCCAGCGCCAGGATGGTCTTGCCGGAACCGGCGGCGCCGGACAGGTTGACCAGGTGGATGTCCGGGTCGAGCAGGGCGAACAGCGCCAGCGCCTGATGGATGTCGCGCGGTTTCAGGCCCCAGGCCTCCTGATGCAGCAGCGGCTCCTGGTGCATGTCGAGGATCACCAGTTCATCGCCCTTGATCGCCTTGATCCAGCCGACGAACCCCTGCTCATCGAGGATGAACTCGTTGACGTGCACCGCCGGCAGGTTGTCGGTGAGCTGCACTCGATGCCAGGTGCGGCCGTGATCCTGGCGCGTCTCCACCTTGCTGACGCGATCCCAGAAGGAGCCGGGCAGATCGTGATAGCCCTTGGACAGCAGCGAAACATCGTCCACCAACTGGTCGGTGTGGTAGTCCTCCGCATCGATGCCACAGGCGCGAGCCTTGAGGCGCATGTTGATGTCCTTGGTCACCAGCACCACGGACAGACCGGGATTGCGCGTCTTCAGCTCGACGAGCTGGTTGATGATCTTGTTGTCGTTGAGGTTCTCCGGCAGCCAGGTCACCGGCGAGGCACTCTTGCTCATGAGGATCGACAGGCTGCCGCAAGGGCCGCTCTTGCCGCGCTGGATGGGTACACCGAACTCGACGTCTTCGGGTTCGGCGCCAGCGAGGATCTGATCGATCAGGCGGATCGCCTGGCGGCATTCGGCGGCGACGCCATGTTTGCCGGATTTCAGTTTGTCGAGTTCCTCCAGCACCGTCATCGGAATGGCGACGTGGTGTTCCTCGAAGTTCAGCAGGGCATTGGGGTCGTGGATCAGGACGTTGGTGT
Organism: Pseudomonas sp. NCHU5216; assembly: GCF_052156495.1. NCBI lineage: Bacteria > Pseudomonadati > Pseudomonadota > Gammaproteobacteria > Pseudomonadales > Pseudomonadaceae > Pseudomonas > Pseudomonas sp. NCHU5216. The sequence continues at coordinate 21,979 of NZ_JBQLIX010000037.1, forward strand.
CGAGGGCGTAGAGGGTTGGAGCGGTGGGCTTGGAGCGTCCGTGGTCATCCATACGTCGGTCACCTTCTTGTCGTAGCCGGGCGACGCAATACCTGGGGCGGTGCTGCGCCGGACAGAGACCGCCGATTTTTCAGATCGGGGCCGAAAGGTGGCAAGCAAGGTGAGGGCCAATGGCCGCCACCTGTCTGCAGGTTTCGGCGGTCTTGCTTTTTAGATACTCCAAAAAAGATGACAGGCAAAAGAACTTTTCAGCTTTTTGAACTTTATTTTTCTTCTCGACGAAAAGCGCTTGGCGACCCCAGGTGGCGGGGTTACAGTCCGAAGTCCTACCCGCTGCAGTTCGCTTCGCTTACCCGCCCCCACATGCAGCACGCCGCGCCAATCGGGTGCAGAGGGGCTTTGCCCAGCGCGGTGCCAGCGACTTCGCGAGCAGAGCTCGCGCCTACAAAGCCTTGCTCAATCGCGCCGATAGGTGGTCTTGCCGATCCCCCGCCTCTAGAATCGCCGTCACGTTTTCTGGAGACCTGCATATGCTGATGGTGATTTCACCGGCCAAGACCCTCGACTACGAGACGCCGCCGGCAACCCCGCGCTTCACCCAACCCGAACACCTCGACCACGCCCAGGAACTGATCGCACAGCTACGCGACTTCAGCCCGGCGCAGATTGCCGAGTTGATGGGCCTGTCGGACAAGCTCGCCGGCCTCAATGCCGCACGCTTCGGCAGTTGGCACCCCGAATTCACGCCAGAGAACGCCAAGCAGGCCTTGCTGGCCTTCAAGGGCGATGTCTATACCGGCTTGAATGCCGAGGATTTCTCCGAGGCAGACTTCGACTTCGCCCAGGCGCACCTGCGCATGCTCTCCGGCCTGTATGGCGTGTTGCGTCCGCTGGATCTGATGCAGCCCTACCGCCTGGAAATGGGCACCAAACTGGCCAACCCGCGCGGCAAGGATCTCTATGCCTTCTGGGGTGAGCGCATCAGCGCCTGGCTGAACGAGGCGCTGGCCGCACAGGGCGATGACGTGCTGCTCAACCTGGCCTCCAACGAGTACTTCGGCGCGGTCAAGCGCAAGGCGCTCAATGCACGCATCATCGACACCGAGTTCAAGGATCTGAAGAACGGCCAGTACAAGATCATCAGCTTCTACGCCAAGAAGGCCCGTGGCCTGATGGCGCGTTACGTGATCAAGGAACGCCTGCGCGATCCTGCTGGCCTCAAGGACTTCACCTATCAGGGCTATCGCTATTCGGCCGAACACTCGAAAGCCGACAGCCTGGTATTCCTGCGCGATCATCCCGAAGACTGACCATTTCCCTCCTCGTGCCGCGTCCCTGCGGCACGTCCCTCCCCTCTGCGCTCAAACTCCGCACTACTTCACACTTTCAGCTTTAACTTCCCAAACATAGAACTTATCCGCACGGGTTTTATCCGATAACAGCCAAGGCATTAATAAGGCACGTGCCATCATGCAACTTGCAAAGTTGCCATCATGCAAGCTGCAATAATGCCATTATTTTAATAGCCACTACCGTTCAGCTCCGGTTCAGCATTTTGACGAACGGTCGGAACTATCAAGGAAGCCCCGAACTCATACAGCGCACACCATGATCGCTCGTAACTTCTCGTTACGCCTGAACAGCAAAACGCTATTAAGGTGATATCGAAATTTACAACCGAGCCAACTTCAACTGCGCATAAGGGAGAGACCGAAGTACTGCAGAACATTGATATAGAGCCCTTCAGAAGGGCAATCGAAACAATATCCAAGGGCCATCACTCAGTATAAAGGCCCCATTCTGGCGCCCCATCCAGCGCCACACTCTACTTATGCCTAAACGAACTCGCTGCCTGCCGTACAGCAAGTTCAAGGACTCGCTTGGCCTAAATAAAGTGGCCAGTTTTTAAATTGCATCAAACGGACGAGGTGAAAACCATGCGTATCAGTATCTTCGGTTTGGGTTATGTGGGCGCAGTGTGTGCCGGCTGTTTGTCGGCTCGCGGCCATGACGTAATCGGTGTGGATATATCCGCGAACAAGATCGACCTGATCAACAACGGCAAATCGCCCATCGTCGAGCCGGGCCTGGAAGAACTGCTGCAACAGGGTCTGCGCCAGGGTCGCCTGCGCGGTACGACCGATGTCATCACAGCCGTACTGGAAAGTGATGTGTCGTTCATCTGCGTCGGCACGCCGAGCAAGAAGAACGGCGATCTGGAACTGAACTACATCGAAGGCGTGTGCCGCGAGATCGGCCTCGCGCTGCGCGACAAGACCGAGCGCCACACCGTGGTGGTACGCAGCACCGTGCTGCCGGGCACCGCGAAGAATGTGGTACTGCCGATTCTCGAAGACTGCTCGGGCAAGAAGGCCGGCGTCGATTTCGGCCTGGCGGTGAACCCCGAGTTTCTCCGCGAGAGCACCGCGATCAAGGACTACGACTTCCCGCCGATGACCGTCATCGGTGAGCTGGACAAAGCTTCCGGCGACCTGCTGGAAAGCATCTACAGCGAGCTGGACGCGCCGATCATCCGCAAGGACATCGAAGTCGCGGAGATGATCAAGTACACCTGCAACGTCTGGCACGCGGCCAAGGTCACCTTCGCCAACGAGATCGGCAACATCGCCAAGGCGGTCGGCGTCGATGGTCGCGAGGTGATGGATGTGGTCTGCCAGGACAACAAGCTCAACCTCTCCAAGTACTACATGAAACCCGGCTTCGCCTTCGGCGGTTCCTGCCTGCCCAAGGACGTGCGCGCCCTGAACTACCGCGCCAGCAGCCTGGACGTGGAAGCCCCGCTGATCGGCTCGCTGATGCGCAGTAACGCCGCCCAGGTGCAGAAGGCCTTCGACATCATCGCCAGCCACCATTCGCGTAAGGTCGCCCTGCTCGGCCTGAGCTTCAAGGCCGGCACCGATGACCTGCGCGAAAGCCCGCAGGTGGAACTGGCGGAAATGCTCATCGGCAAGGGTTTCGACCTGAGCATCTACGACCGCAACGTCGAGTACGCCCGCGTCCATGGCGCCAACAAGGACTACATCGAGTCGAAGATTCCGCACGTTTCCTCGCTGCTCAACAGCGACCTGGAAGAGGTGGTGGCCAAGGCCGACATCATCGTCCTGGGCAACAGCGACGAACGCTTCGCCAAGCTCGCCGAGCAGGCACCGAGCGGCAAGCGGGTGATCGACCTGGTCGGCTTCATGCCTCACGCCAGCAATGGCGTGGCCGAAGGCATCTGCTGGTAACAGGGCCGTGAGCTATCGCCCGGTAAGCGCCGGGCGATAGCCGGAGACGCATATGGACAAGCTCAAGAACGGCCTCAATCAGGCCAGCGGCTGGATGCTCTATCTCAGCCTGCTGATGCTCCTGGCACTGGCTCTGCCGCGTACGGTGTTCGACCCCGATTCGCGGAATTTCCTCCTGCTCATCGGTATCGTCGGCATCTGGCGTTATTCCATGGGCGCCATGCACTTCGTGCGCGGCTGCCTGTTCCTTTACCTGGTGTACCCCTGGTATCGCCGCAAGGTGCAAAAACTCGGCAAGGACGCCGACCCCTCTCATGTATTTCTGATGGTCACCAGCTTCCGCATCGAGGCGCTGACCACCGCCATGGTCTACCGCTCGGTGATCCGCGAAGCGATCGACTGCGGCTACCCGACCACTGTGGTCTGCTCCATCGTCGAGCTCTCCGACGAGCTGTTGATCAAGAACCTCTGGGCCCAAGCCCAGCCACCAGCGCACGTCAGTCTGGACATCGTGCGCATTCCCGGCACCGGCAAGCGTGACGGCTTGGCCCACGGCTTCCGCGCCATCTCCCGGCAGATGCCGGATCGCGATGCGGTGGTGGCGGTGATCGACGGCGACACCGTGCTCGAAGCCGATGTGGTGAAGAAGACCGTGCCCTGGTTCAAGCTCTTCCCCAACGTCGGCGGCCTGACCACCAACGAGTTCTGCGAGGTACGCGGCAGCTACCTGATGAGTGAGTGGCACAAGCTGCGCTTCGCCCAACGCCACCTCAACATGTGCTCGATGGCACTCTCCAAGCGTGTGCTGACCATGACCGGGCGCATGTCGGTATTCCGCGCCAGCGTGGTGACCAACCCCGAGTTCATCAACGACGTCGAAGCCGACCACCTGGAGCACTGGCGCCTGGGGCGTTTCCGCTTCCTCACCGGCGACGACAAATCTAGCTGGTTCAGCCTGATGCGCCTGGGCTACGACACCTTCTACGTGCCGGATGCAGCGATCAACACGGTCGAGCACCCGCCGGAGAAGAGCTTCATCAAGGCCAGCCGCAAGCTGATGTTCCGCTGGTACGGCAACAACCTGCGGCAGAACTCGCGCGCCCTGCGTCTGGGCATGGGTCGCCTCGGTGCCTTCACCAGCCTGGTGCTGTTCGACCAGCGCGTGTCGATGTGGACCTGCATCCTCGGCCTGTGCGTGGCGATCATCGCCAGCATCAAGTACAGCGTGATGTACCTGCTGGTCTACCTGCTGTGGATCGGCCTGACTCGCCTGATCCTGACCCTGCTGCTGATGCTCTCCGGGCACCGCATCGGCCCGGCCTACCCGGTGCTGCTCTATTACAACCAGATCGTCGGGGCGCTGGTGAAAATCTATGTGTTCTTCCGCCTCGACCAGCAGTCCTGGACCCGCCAACCGACCAAGCTGAACCGTGGCCTATCCAATTTCGCTAGCTGGTTCAACAGCTGGTCGTCACGCGCCATGACCTTCTCTGCCTCCTGTGTATTCATCGCCGCGCTGCTGGCGCTGGTATGACCGAACTCGAATAGGAATTAGCCACCATGAACTCCGTCGCCAATCTCAACGTCGTCCATGAGTCCGAAGCCCAGCGCCAGCACGCCCGTGTCAAGCTGCCCGGGCGCCTGCGCTACACCACCGCCAAGGGCGAGCGCGTCGATGCGCGCCTGCAGGATGTCTCTGCCGGCGGTTTCAGCTTCACCAGCGATAAAACCTCGCACAAGGTCGGTGACTATCACCGTGGCCAATTGCAGTTCCAGCTCGATGGCCTGGTACTGGGGCTGGACGTGGAATTCCAGGTCAACGCCGTGCAGGCCGAACATAATCGTGTCGGCTGCCAGTTCCATAACCTCGGCGCGCGTGAAGCGGCGGCCCTGCGCCACCTGATCAGCGCGCACCTGGCCGGTGAGCTGATCAACGTCGGCGAGGTGCTGCACATCCTGCAGCGCGACAACTTCACCAAGGCGCGCAAGAACGGCGCCGGTGGCGGCATGAGCATGCTCGGCCGCCTGCGCGCGGTGACCTTCAGTGGCGCCATCTTCCTCATCGGCCTGGCGGCGTTCGGCTACATCGGCAAGTCGGTGTATGGCCTGTACTTCGTCACCCATGCCAAGTCGGCGCAGATCAGCCTGCCCGCACTGCAGGTCACCATGCCCCGTGAAGGCAGCGTGCAAGCGCTGGTACAGCCCGATGGCGTGGTGGAAAAAGGCGCGCCCATCGCCACCTTCACCACCAGCATGCTGGAGATGCTCAAGGGCCACCTGGGCGACGGCCAGCTCGAACCGAGCCAGATCGAGGCGCTGTTCTCTCGCGAAATGCAAGGCACCCTGACCAGCCCGTGCAACTGCAAGATCGCCCGCCAACTGGTGGCCGACGGCCAATTCGCCAGCAAGGGCGACGTGATCTTCGAGCTGGTACCGCAAGACGGCGTGGCCACCGTCAGCGCCAGCTTCCCCTACCGCAACCTGGAGCAGGCGCGCCCTGGCACGCCGGTGAGCTTCAAGGTGGCCGGTGAGGACGAGGCCCGCCACGGCCAGATCGTCAGCACCAGCCTGCACGACGGCGGCCTGAGTTCGGACATCCGTGTGGTGATCAAGCCGCAGGATGTGCTGCCGGCCAGCCTCGCCGGGCAGCCGGTGGACGTGGTCATCGACCGTGGCCCGTCGCTGTTTGGCCTGGTCGATCAAGCCGTCGCGGCAGGCCGATAAGGAGATCGCCGTGAGCATGCCCCTACTTCGCCCTGCCCTGCTCGGCCTGGCCGTCGGCGCCACGCTGGCTGGCTGCGCTGGCCTGCCGGACGAACGCCTGGCCCGCGAAGCGCTGCACAGCGGCGATACGCAGACGGCCGAATGGCATTTCCGCCAGCTTGCCGAGATGGGCTACAGCGACGCACAGATCGGCCTGGCCGACATCTACGCAGCCAGCGGCCAGAACCAGGATCTGCATGAGGCCGAGCGCATCTATCGCCAGGCCCTGGACGGCTCGCCGCGCGCCGAAGCGCGCCTGGGCAAGCTGCTGGCGCGCAAGCCCGGCAGCACCCTGGCCGAACGTCGCGAGGCGGCCGAGCGGCTGGAAGGCGCCCTGCGCGCCGGCGAGCCCAGCGCCCTGCTGCCGCTGACCGAACTCTACCTGTTCTACCCACAGGACTTCCCCACCATGAACGTTGCCCAGCGTATCCATGACTGGCGCCAGGAAGGTCGGCCGCAAGCCGAGCTGGCGCAGATTCTCCTGTACCGTAGCGAAGGCTCCTACGATCAGCATCTCGGCGAGATCGAACGCATCTGCCAGCAGCGCCTGGCCCAGGAAGAAGCCTGCTACGCCGAACTGGCCACCGTGTACCAGAAGCAGAACCGCGAAGACGCCCGTCAGGCGCTGACCGAACGCCTGCTGGCCGGCTACCGCGCCGGGCGTGTGTCGCCCAATCAGGTCGAAGCCGTGGCCGAGGTGCTCAGCGACGCCGAACTGGGCCAGCCGCAACCGCAACGCGCCCAGGAACTGCTGGAAGCCATCGCTCCGGATTACCCCGCCGCCTGGGTCAGCCTGGCGCGGCTGCTCTACGACTACCCGCAGCAGGGCGATACCGAGACTCTGCTCGGCTACCTGGACAAGGGCCGCGAAGCCGCCCTGCCGCGCGCCGAACTGCTGCTCGGGCGCCTGTACTACGAAGGCAAGCTGCTGCCCAAGCAGCCGCACAAGGCCGAAGAGCACCTGCGCAAGGCCGCCCCCAGCGAACCCAGCGCCAATTACTACCTGGGGCAGATCTACCTGCGCGGCTACCTCGGCGAGGTCTATGCGCAGAAAGCCCTCGACCACCTGCTCAGCGCTGCCCGCGCCGGCCAGCTCAGCGCCGATTTCGCCCTGGCGCAGATGTACAGCCAGAAGCGTGGCATCCAGCCCGACCCGGTCAATGCCTATGTCTTCAGCCAACTGGCGCTGCCCCGCGATACCCCGCAGACCCAGGAGCTGGCCGACGCCATCGCCGCCAGCCTGACCCCGGCGCAACTGGCCGAAGGTCAGCGCCTGCTGCGCGAGGAACGTGAGGCGCGCGGCATTGCCCTGCAGCAGCAGGCCGCCCTGCAGGTCAGCCAGCCATGAACAAGGATTTCTGCATGCAGCTAAACAGGATCGTCAGCCAACTGGGCCTGAGTGCCAGCCTGCTGGTCGCCGCCAGCGCTGCCTGGGCGGCGGATGCGCCGAAGCATTTCGGCCTGGATGTGAAGATCACCGCGCAATCGGAAGACGACCGCGACCTCGGCACCCGCGAGGGTGGCGACGTCAACGGTCTCGGCCTCGACCTGCGCCCCTGGGTCTATGGCCAGCGTGGCGACTGGAGCGCCTTCGCCATGGGCCAGGCGGTCACCGCCACCGACACCATCGAAACCGACCCCTTGCAGGATGACGGCGAAGACAGCACGCAACGCAGCGACGCCCGTCAGCCAGACAAGAGCTACCTGGCCATGCGCGAGTTCTGGGTCGACTACGCCGGCCTCACCGCCTACCCCGGCGAGCATCTGCGCGTGGGTCGCCAGCGTCTGCGCAGCACCGACGGCGCCTGGATGGACAGCAACATCGAAGCGATTCAATGGCAGTTCGACACCACCCTGTTAAGCGCCAAGGTCGGTGTTGCCGAGCGCTTCTCCGACTACCGCACCGACCTCGACGACCTGGATCCCGAGGACGAGGATCGCCGTCACTATTTCGCCGGCCTCGACTACCAGTGGACGCCTGGCCATCGCATCGGCGCCAACCTGCATCACAGCCGTGACGACGGTCACCTGGCGCGCCCCGGTGAACGCATCGACGAGCTGAGCAAGCGCTACACCGGCGACCTGACCTGGTTCGGCCTGCATGCCGATGGTGGCTTCTTCGAGCGCGACTCGCGCAATCGCCTCGCCTACTGGGCGCAATTCACCTGGCTCAAGGGCGACACCGATCAACTGCAGCAGCAGGTGGTGGGCGACGAACGCCTGGCCAGCGGCTCGCGCAGCCAGGATGTCGACGCCTGGGCCGTGGATCTGGGCCTGCGCTACGACCTCGACGACCACTGGAAGGTGGGCGCCGCCTACTCCCGTGGCAGCGGCGGTGGCGACGACAACGAGTCGCATCAGTTCATGCAGACCGGCCTGGAGAGCAACCGCGCCAATTTCACCGGTGTCCAGTCGCGCCTGCACCGCTACGGCGAGGCCTTCCGCGGCGAACTCTCCAACCTGCAGGTGGCCAGCGCGTTCAGTTCCTGGGAGCTGAACGAGGACTACGACGCCAGCCTGGTCTACCACCGCTTCTGGCGCGTCGACGGTGATCAGGACGTCGGTGACAGCGGCATCAGCGCGCCCCTGGTGGCGGGCGAGAAAGACCTCGGCCAGGAGGTCGACCTGGTGCTGACCCGCTACTTCAAGCAGGGCCTGCTACCGGCGGCGGTGGCCGAACAACTGGACGAGCGCTCCGCCCTGGTACGCCTGCGTGCCGGCGTATTCCGCCCGGGCGACGCCTATGGCAGCGGCACCGATTCGGTGATGCACCGCGCCTTCGTCGATTTCATCTGGCGCTTCTGAGGGATCGGATCATGCAACCCAACGGCTTAGCCCTACCCCTGCTGCTCGGCGCGCTGTGCCTCAGCGCGCCGCTGGCCCAGGCCAACCCCGAGCAGCAACAGTTCGACTACCGCGTGCGCAGCGCCCCGGCAGAAGAGCTGCACCTGCAAGCGCCCAAGCTGCCGGATCTGTCCGGTTACACCAAGGAGGCCGTGCTGGCCAAGATCCCGCACGAACGCCAAGGCAAGGTGGTGGTGCGGCGCATGCTGCGCCAGGACGCGCTGAAAGACTTCACCGGCGGCAACGAGCGCCTGCGCGAATGGATCAAACGCCAGCAAGGCATGCCCCAGGCGATCTTCATCGAAGACGGCCTGGTCACCGCGCAGGATCTGGCCAAGGCGCTGCCCGACAGCCAGTTCGCCGAGCAGGCGCCGGGCGTGTACCTGGCCCGCCTGCCCATAGTCGTGGCCCAGGGTGCGGCGCTGCACGTCGGCAAGGAGACCCGCGAGCTGCGCCTGTCGCAGGAGCGCGGCGCGTTCCTGGTCAACGACGGCCTGATGTTCATCACCGACACCCGCGTCACCGCCTGGCGCGAGGCCGACAACGGCCCGGCCACCTTCCGCGATCCCAAGGAGTTCCGCCCCTTCCTGGTGTCCTGGGGCGGCAGCGAGCTGTACATCGCCAGCAGCGTGATCACCAGTCTGGGTTACGACAACTCCAAGTCCTACGGGGTCTCGATCACCCAGTACACGCCGAACCAACACAAGATCCTGCAGCGCCCCGAGCCGACTGGCTGGCTGATCGACTCGGAGTTCGTCGACCACTGGTACGGCTTCTACTGCTACGAGGCGCAGAACGTGGTGCTCAAGGGCAACACCTACCGCGACAACATCGTTTACGGCATCGACCCGCACGACCGTTCGCATGGCCTGATCATCGCCGAGAACAAGGTGTTCGGCACCAAGAAGAAGCACGGCATCATCATTTCCCGTGAGGTCAACGACAGCTGGATCATCAACAACGAGAGCCATGACAACAAGCTCTCCGGCATCGTCATCGACCGTGACAGCGTGCGCAATGTAATCGCCTACAACAAGACGTACGAAAACCACTCCGATGGCATCACCCTGTACGAAAGCGGCGACAACCTGCTGTGGGGCAACCAGGTGCTGGGCAACCAGCGCCACGGCATCCGCATTCGTAACAGCGAGAACATCCGCCTGTACGAGAACGTCGCCGCACTCAACCAGCTCACCGGCGTCTACGGCCATATCAAGGATCTGTCCGACACCGACCGTGACCTGACGCTCGACCCCTATGACGCCAAGATCTCCATGATCATCGTCGGCGGCACCCTGGCCGGCAACGGCTCCAGCCCCATCAACATCGACTCGCCGCTGTCGGTAGAGCTGTACCGCGTGAAGATGCTCGCCCCGAGCAAGAGCACCGGCATCCAGCTGGCCGGCATTCTCGGCGAGAAACAGGACGAAATCCTCGACCTGCTGCTGCGCAAGCGCCAGCCCGTGCTGATCGACCCGGTCGGCCCCACGCAGATGACCAACTGACGAGGCCCACTCATGAGCGTATCCAAACTCAAGACCCTGGCCCTGGCGGTGACCTGCGCCGCCTATGGCAGCCTGTTGCAGGCGGCCGAGAACCCGGCCCCGCAATACCAGGTGGAGGACTGCTGCTCGCTGTGCCCGGCCGCACACGATGCCAGCAACTACACCACCAACTACATGAAGAACTTCATCACCCTGCTCGACGCCCGTGAAGGCTGGCTGTTCCGCAGTGTGGAAGACCTGCGCACCGAGTTCGGCACCGACGAGACCGGCTATCGCTACCTCAAGGAGCTGCGTGATGGCCTCAAGCAGCGCGGTGTGGAACTGGTGGTGGTCTATCAACCGACCCGTGGCCTGGTCAATCGGGAAAAGCTCTCCCCCGAGGAGTACCAGCGCTTCGACTACGACAAGGCCCTGCGCAACTACCGCCAGACTCTGGCGCGCTTCGAGCAACTGGGGATCTGGGTACCGGATCTGAGCGGGCTGACCGACGAAGAACAGGACAAGGAATTCTACTTCCGCCGCGACCAGCACTGGACGCCTTACGGCGCCGAGCGCACCGCACGCCTGGTGGCCGAGACGGTCAAGCGTATTCCCGGTTTCGCCGACATCCCGCAGAAGGAGTTCGTCACCCAGCGCATCGGCCTGATGGGCAAGACCGGCACCATGCAGAACGTCGCCAGCCAACTGTGCGGCACCGGCTACGCGGTGCAGTACGTCGACCAGTTCCTCACCGAACCGAAGAATGCCAGCAGCGGCGACGCCCTGTTCGGTGACGAGAGCAGCCCGGAAATCGCCTTGATCGGCACCAGCCACAGCGGCAAGAACTACAACTTCGGTGGTTTCCTCGAACAGTACCTGGGCACCGACGTGCTCAACGCCGCCTTCCCCGGCGGCGGCCTGGAAGGGGCGATGCTCGAATACCTGGCCAGCGATACCTTCCAGAACAACCCGCCGAAGATCATCGTCTGGGAGTTCTCGCCGCTCTATGACCTGGCCTCGGACAAGATCCACCGCCAGCTCATGGCCGCCCTGAACAATGGCTGCAGCGGCCAGACCGCGCTGCTCGCCAAGGAAACGCGCCTGCATCCGGGCAGCAACGAAATCCTCGTCAACGGCGAGAAGAAACTGCTGACCCTGCCCGGCAACCGCCACCAGCTCGACCTGCGCTTCAGCGACACCTCGATCAAACGCATCGACGCGACCATCTGGTACCTCAACGGCCAGCGCGAACAGCTCAAGTTGGAAAAGCCCAACACCGTCGACACCGACGGGCGTTTCACCTTCGAGCTGCGTGACGGGCCGGGCTGGGGCCAGGAGAACTTCTTCGCCCTGGAAGTGCAGAAGCCCGAGGACAGCGACGACGACGTCAAGGTGCAGGCCAGCCTGTGCCAACGCCCATCCGGCCCCGGCCAGCAGGTCGCCCACAACGCCACCGACAGTTGAGGTTCGCCATGCACAGACTCTCGCCCCTAGCCCTGTTCAGCGCCCTGCTGCTCAGCGGCGCGGCGCACGCCGCACTGCAGCCGCCAGTCGGTTACCGCGCACCCGTGGAGCAGCGCCAGGGGCACGCACCGGCCTGCCCGGCGGTGCCTCAGCCCTATGTCGGGCAGATGCAGTTCACCAGCAAGTACGCCGGCTCCGACAGTGCACGGGCGACGCTCAACGTCCGTGCGGAACAGAGCTTCCGCCAGCAGACCGCCGACATCACCCGCCTGGAGAAAGAAGCCGGGCGGATGATCACCGGCTACATGCGCACTGGCCAGAAGGAACGCCTGGACTGCGCCATCGAGTGGATCGATCGCTGGGCCAGTGCCGATGCCATGGAGTCCGAGCAGTTCAACCACACCGGCAAGTCCATGCGCAAATGGGCGCTGGGCAGTCTGGCCGGCGCCTGGCTGCGCCTGCAGTTCTCCGAGTCGCAGCCGCTGAAGGACTACCCGCAGCAGCGCGAGCGCATCGAGCGCTGGTTCGTCAACCTGGCCGAGCACACGGTGCGCGAGTGGAGCGGCCTGCCGCTGAAGAAGATCAACAACCACAGCTACTGGGCCGCCTGGTCGGTGATGGCGGTGGCGGTGGTCAGCGATCGCCAAGACCTGTTCGACTGGTCCGTCGCGCAGTTCCGCGTCGCCGCCAACCAGGTGGACGACCAGGGCTTCTTGCCCAACGAGATACGCCGCCGCCAGCGCGCCCTGGCCTACCACAACTACGCCCTGCCGCCGCTGGCGATGATCGCCGCCTTCGCCCAGGCCAACGGTGTCGACCTGCGCGGCGAGAACCATGGCGCCCTGCAGCGTCTGGCCGAGCGGGTCATGCAGGGCGCTAAGAACCCACAGGCCTTCGCCCAGCGCAGCGGCGCCAAGCAGGACATGGGCGAACTGCGCAAGGACTACAAGTACGCCTGGCTGGCGCCCTACTGCAGCCTCTACGACTGCAGCCCGCAAGCCCGCGAACTGAACCAGGAAATGGGGCCGTTCAACAGCTTCCGCCTCGGTGGCGAGGTGACCCAGGTGTTCGGCGGGGGCGGCTGACCCTCTCCCCCGCCCCCTCTTCCGCAAGCGGGCGAGGGGAGAAAGCGGCACACCGTTCAAGCGCCCTCTCCCATTTATGGGAGAGGGTTGGGGAGAGGGTAAGAACCACTCCCCGCGCTCTGTCAGCAGGGCAAAAACAACCCTCCGCTCGCGGGGGGAAAGGGGGGCGCTGCCCCGAGTCTTCATGGAGAAGCTGGGATGGTCTTTTCATCCAACGTCTTTTTGTTCCTGTTCCTGCCGATCTTTCTCGGCCTGTACTACCTGTGCCCGAATCGCGGGCGCAACCTGCTGATCCTGATCGGCAGCTACGCCTTCTACGCCTGGTGGCGGGTGGACTTCCTCCTGCTATTCGTCGCCGTGACGCTGTGGAACTACGTCTTCGGCCTGTGCATCCACGCCAACGCCGGCACCCAGACGGCGCGGCGCTGGGTGGTGGCCGGGGTGGTCGGCAACCTGGCCACGCTGGGCTACTTCAAGTACGCCAACTTCGGCGTGGCCAACATCAACGCCCTGCTCGAGTCCATGGGCATGGAGCCCTTCGTGCTGACCTCGGTGATCCTGCCGATCGGCATTTCCTTCTACATCTTCCAGTCCATCAGCTACCTGATCGACGTCTACCGCAAGGACACCGAGCCGACCCGCAACCTGATCAACTTCGCCGCCTTCATCGCCCTGTTCCCGCAACTGATCGCCGGCCCGGTGCTGCGCTACAAGGATCTGGCCGACCAGTTCACCGACCGCACCCACAGCCTGGACAAGTTCAGCGAAGGCGCCACGCGCTTCATGCAGGGCTTCGTCAAGAAGGTGTTCATCGCCGACAGCCTGGCGCCGCTGGTGGATCACTGCTTCGCTCTGCAGAACCCCAGCACCGGCGACGCCTGGCTGGGCATGATCGCCTACACCGCGCAGCTCTATTTCGACTTCTCCGGCTACAGCGACATGGCCATCGGCCTGGGCCTGATGATGGGCTTTCGCTTCATGGAGAACTTCAACCAGCCCTATATCAGCCAGTCGATCACCGAGTTCTGGCGGCGCTGGCACATCAGCCTGTCCACCTGGCTGCGCGACTACCTCTACGTGCCCCTGGGCGGTAACCGCCACGGTACCTTCAACACCTACCGCAACCTGTTTCTGACCATGCTGCTGGGCGGCTTCTGGCACGGCGCCAACTGGACCTTCCTGATCTGGGGCGCCTGGCATGGCACCTGGCTGGCCATCGAGCGCGCCCTGGGGGTGAAGGCTGCACCGACTGTGTTCAACCCGCTGAAATGGGCCTTCACCCTGCTGCTGGTGATGCTCGGCTGGGTGATCTTCCGCGCCGAGAACCTGGACGTGGCCGGGCGCATGTACGCCGCCCTGTTCGCCTTCGGCGACTGGCACCTGAGCGAGCTGACCCTGGCGCAGATCAGCAACCTGCAGATGGCCACCCTGGCCCTGGCCTGGGCGGTGATCGCGGTCAATGGCGCGCTGCAGTTCCTCAAGCAGCACCAAACGCAGACCGGCAATGGCGCGCCCGTGCAGTGGCTGCCCAGCGGGGCCGGAGTGATGAGCCGCGTGCACCACCGCACCCTGCTGCTGCAAGGCGCCCTGCTCCTGCTGTTCTGCGCCTCGCTGCTCAAGCTCTCGGCGCAGAGCTACTCCCCCTTCCTCTACTTCCAGTTCTGAGCGGAGGCACTGTCATGACGCGTTCCTTCAAGACCCTGTACGTCGCCCTGTTCATCGTCATCATGCTGCTCACCAGCCTGGTCGCGCTGGCCAAACTGGGTGGCTACAGCGCTCCGAAAAACCCGGATCTGCTCGATGGTGAGCTGACGCGCAACTTCGAGCATTACTACGACGAGCAGTTTCCCCTCAAACAGTTCGGCATCAACCTCTGGGCCGCCCTGCAATACCTGGCCTTCGGCGAAGGCCGCGCCGGCCTGGTGATCGGCGAGGACGGCTGGCTGTACTCCGATGAGGAGTTCGACGCGGTGGCCGACGGCCAACGCCAGATGCGTGACAACCTGGCGTTGATCCGCGGTGTGCAGCATCAGCTCGAGCAGCGCGACATCCATCTGCTGCTGGCCATCGTCCCGGCCAAGACCCGCCTGTACCCGGAGCACACCGGCAGCCATCAGCCCAGCACCCTGCAGCGCAGCCTCTACCCGCGCTTCCATCAGGCCGTGCAGGCCGCCGGCATCGCCGCGCCGGATCTGCTCGGCCCGCTGCAGGCGGCCAAACAGAACGAACAGGTGTTCCTGCGTACCGATACCCACTGGACGCCGCAGGGTGCCGAGGTGGCCGCCCGCACCCTCAGCCAGGTGATCCGCAGCGCCGTGCCACTGCGTGGCGAGCCGCAGCAGTTCGTCACCGAAACCGTGGCAACCCGCGAACACCAGGGCGACCTCACCCGCTTCCTGCCGCTGGCGCCGCTGTTCGACAGCCTGATGCCGCGCGCCGACCGTCTGCAGCAGCGCGAAACCCACGCCGCCCAGGCCAGCGGCGGTGATCTGTTCGGCGACAGCGACCTGCCGGTGGCACTGGTCGGCACCAGCTACAGCGCCAACCCCAACTGGAACTTCGCCGGTGCCCTGCGCCAGTACCTGCAGCGCGACCTGGTCAACCACGCCGAGGAAGGCCAGGGCCCGCTGGTGCCGATGCTCAAGTACCTGCAGAGCGATGAGCTGAAGAACGACCCGCCGCAGTTGGTGATCTGGGAGTTCCCCGAGCGCTACCTGCCCATGGCCGGTGACCTGAAAGATTTCGACCCGAACTGGCTCGCCGCCCTCAAGGCAAACGGCGAGCAGCAAAAGCTGGCTGCGGCCAATCGCTGATCCACCCCAAGGAGGACTACCCATGAAGACTCAAACCACCCTGCGCCGCTTCACCCTCGGTGCCTGCGCCCTGGCCCTCGGCCTGGGCATGCTTCAGGCCCAGGCCGACGATGGCGCGCTGTACGGGCCGAAGGCGCCCAAGGGCTCGGCCTTCGTCCGCGCCTACAACGCTGGCAATGCCGAGCTGGACGTCAAGGTCGGCGAGGTGCAGCTCAAGCAGGTCGCGCCGCTGGGCTCCAGCGACTTCAAGTTCCTGCCCGCGGGCAGCTACCAGGCTCAGGTCGGCAGCAACGCCATGCCGGTGAAGCTGGAGGCCGCGCACTACTACACCCTGGTCAACCAGACCGGCAGCGCGCCGCGCCTGGTGGAAGAGCCGGCCTTCAGCAACAAGCAGAAAGCCATGCTGCGCGTGCAGAACCTCAGCGACAGCAAGCTCAGCGTGAAGACCGCCGACGGCAAGACCCCGGTGGTCGCCGACGTGGCGCCCAACGGTCGCGGTGAGCGCGAGATCAACCCGGTCAAGGTCGGCCTGGCGCTGTTTGCCGGTGACAAGAAGATCACCGACCTCAAGCCGGTCACCCTCGAACGCGGCGAAGTGGTCAGCCTGTTCGTCACCGGCGGCCAGGGCAAGTTGTCGCCGGTGTGGGTCAAGCGCCCCATCGACGGCTGAAGCAGTGCGTTTGTAGAACAAGGAAAACGGCGGGTACACGCCGCACCGACACGACACGGGCATCCACCTCGTAATGAACGTTAAGGAGAGACACACCATGACCCCCATCATCCTTTCCGGTGGCAGCGGCTCGCGACTCTGGCCCCTTTCGCGCAAGCTGTATCCCAAGCAGTTCCTCGCCCTCACCGGCGAGCACACCCTGTTCCAGCAAACCCTGCAGCGCCTGTCCATCGAGGGCATGCAGCCGCCGGTGCTGGTGGCCAACCAGGAGCACCGCTTCATCGTCCAGGAGCAACTGGAGCAGATCGGCCAGCAAGCGCAACTGCTGCTGCTCGAACCCTTCGGCCGCAACACCGCACCGGCGGTGGCCATGGCCGCCCTGCAACTGCTGGCCGAAGGCCGTGACGAGCTGATGCTGGTACTGCCGGCCGACCACGTGCTGGATGATCAGCAGGCCTTCCGTCAGGCCCTGGCCCTGGCCACCGTGGCCGCCGAAAAGGGCGAGATGGTGCTGTTCGGCGTACCGGCCAATCGCCCGGAAACCGGCTACGGCTACATTCGCGGCCAGGCCGACGGCGAACTGCCGGAGGGCGTGGCGCGCGTCGCCAGCTTCGTCGAGAAACCCGACGCTCAGCGCGCCACCGAGTACGTGCAGAGCGGCGACTACTTCTGGAACAGCGGCATGTTCCTGTTCCGCGCCAGCCGCTTCCTGGAAGAGCTCAAGCAGCACGACGTGGACATCTACGACAACTGCCTGCTGGCCCTGGAGCGCAGCCAGCGCAAGGATCTGGAGATCGCCGTCGACCCGGCCACCTTCGCCTGCTGCCCGGACAACTCCATCGACTACGCGGTGATGGAAAAGACCAGCCGCGCCTGCGTGGTGCCGCTGGCCGCTGGCTGGAACGATGTCGGTAGCTGGTCGTCGATCTGGGACGTGCACGACAAGGACGCCGCCGGCAACGTCACCAAGGGCGACGTGGTGGTCGAAGACAGCCGCAACTGCCTGATCCATGGCAACGGCAAGCTGGTGTCGGTGCTCGGCCTGGAAGACATAGTGGTGGTGGAAACCAAGGACGCCATGATGGTGGCGCACAAGGATCGCGTACAGGACGTCAAGAAGCTGGTCAGCAAGCTCGACGCCCAGGGCCGCTGCGAAACCCAGAACCACTGCGAGGTGTACCGCCCCTGGGGCTCGTACGACTCGGTGGACATGGGCGGGCGCTTCCAGGTCAAGCACATCACCGTCAAGCCGGGTGCGCAGCTCTCCCTGCAGATGCACCACCACCGCGCCGAGCACTGGATCGTGGTGTCCGGCACGGCCAAGGTGACCTGCGATGACCGTGAGTTCCTGCTCACCGAGAACCAGTCCTGCTACATCCCGATGACCTCGGTGCACCGCCTGGCCAACCCGGGCAAGATCCCGCTGGAAATCATCGAAGTGCAGTCGGGCACCTACCTGGGCGAGGACGACATCGAGCGCCTGGAGGACGTCTATGGCCGCAGCGATGCGCTAGCCGTCGGCGCCGCGCACTGAGCGGTTCGTGGTCTGGGTGCGATCAGGGGCGATTTCGGCCCCGGATTGCATCCGGGCTACGTCCTGAAACACCCCGCCGCTCCCTGCTCGCAGCCACCTTGTGTAGGATGACCCCAGACGCCTATCAAGGTTATTGCTCATGCTCTTCGGTGCCGTACTCGTCATCACCTGGCTGATCCTGCTGATCCGCTACCCGACCAAGGCCCTGCCCGTTTCCGCAGCGGTGCTCATCGGCCTGGGCCTAGTGGCCACCTGGGTGATCTGGGAGGAAAGCCGCGAGGCCCGCGACCTCGCCCATCTCGAACTGCGCCTGCGCTATGCACCCGAGCGATGCCCGGCCGATCTGCCCCTGGCCGTGGAGCTGAAGAACGGCAGCGACGCCGCCCTGCAGGAGCTGCACTGGGAGGTGGCTGCCTACCGTCCCGGTACCAGCACCAACCTGGCCCAACGCCTGTACGAATCGCCGCGCTATGACGGCCCTGGCGACCTGCTGCCGGGTGAAACCTGGGAAGACTGCCTGCCGCTACCCGACCTGCGCAGCGGCTACCGCCCGCAAACCCTGGAGTTCCGTGCCGAACGCCTGCAAGGCAGGTTCGTCCGCTGATCCATGCTGAACGCCCGCCAAGCGGATTCGTCCCCCTGTAGGAGCGAGCTCTGCTCGCGATGCTTGCGGTGTGATCTGCGCTCGCGAGCAGAGCTCGCTCCTACCTGCCCAGGGGCTAGCCAATCCCGCATACGCCCGAGGCCTGCCAGCTAAAGTTGAGTCTTTTCTCATTTTTCACTTCGCGACCCAAGCGGCCTGCTAAGCTGATCGTCCATCACTTTTCCAGGAGTCTTGCGCATGGCTGATCAACCCAATGTCCTCATCACCGGCTGCTCCAGCGGCATCGGTCGCGCCCTGGCCGATGCCTTCAAGGCAGCCGGCTACGCTGTCTGGGCCACCGCACGCAAGGAGGCGGATCTGGCCAACCTGCAGCAGGCCGGCTTCCATGCGCTGCACCTGGACGTCAACGACGCCGAGGCCGCGCAAGCCCTGGCCAAGCGCCTGGAAGGAGAAATCGGCGGCCTCGACGTGCTGATCAACAATGCCGGCTACGGCGCCATGGGGCCGCTACTCGATGGCGGCGTGGAAGGCATGCGCCAGCAGTTCGAGACCAACGTGTTCTCCATCGTCGGCGTGACCCGCGCCTTCTTCCCGCTGCTGCGCCGCAGCCGTGGCCTGGTGGTGAATATCGGCAGCGTCTCGGCAGTACTGGTCACCCCCTTCGCCGGCGCCTACTGCGCCTCCAAG
This sequence comes from Pseudomonas sp. NCHU5216, assembly GCF_052156495.1. Classification (NCBI taxonomy): domain Bacteria; kingdom Pseudomonadati; phylum Pseudomonadota; class Gammaproteobacteria; order Pseudomonadales; family Pseudomonadaceae; genus Pseudomonas; species Pseudomonas sp. NCHU5216. The sequence continues at coordinate 41,175 of NZ_JBQLIX010000037.1, forward strand.
GCCGCTGTGCATGCCTTGAGCGATGCCCTGCGCATGGAGCTGGCCCCCTTCTCCATCGACGTCATGGAAGTGCAGCCGGGGGCCATCGCCTCCAGCTTCGGCAGCAACGCCACCCAGCAGGCCGAGGCGCTGATCCGCCAGGACTCGCCCTGGTGGCCGCTGCGCGAAGGTATCCGCGCCCGCGCCAACGCCTCGCAGGACAAACCCACCCCGGCCAGCGATTTCGCCGCGCAGCTTCTGGCCGCCGTGCAGCGTGACAAACGCCCGCGCCTGCTGCGCCTGGGCAATGGCAGCCGTGCCCTGCCGCTGACCGCCACCCTGGTGCCCAAGGCCCTGCTGGAACGGATACTGCGCAAACGCTTCGGCCTGGCGCGCACGCTATGACCGCAGCGGTGCAGGTGCGCCATTACGCCCTGGCCGGGGTGATCGCGGCCGTGCTGCTGAACCTGCTGCTGCGCACCTTCGTGCGTCTGGGCGGGGTGTTCACCACCCTGCTGATCGCCGCTGCCATCGCCGCCGGACTGGCCCTGGTGTTCCACTGGCGCCAGGGCCGCGCACCGAGCAGGGCCGAACGCTGGCGCTTGACCCTGCTCTACGGTGGCGTGTTGGGTTTGCTCTATCTGGGCCTGCTGGGCATGATGGCCCTGCAGGACACGCCCAGCCCCATGGGCCTGTTGTTGTTCAGCCTGCACTACCTCTGCTACCCCGTGCTGGCCTGGCTGGCCTTCTCGCCACGCCATGGCCGCTAAACCAGCCGTCAGGACGACATTTGCATGCTGCACATCCTCGCCGTTGCCAACTACCGCTCGATCAACAACCTGATCCTGCCGCTGGGCCGGCTCAACCTGATCACTGGCGCCAACGGCAGCGGCAAATCCAATCTCTACCGCGCCCTGCGCCTGCTGGCGGAAACCGCGCAGGGCGGTGTGGTCAACGCGCTGGCCCGTGAAGGCGGGCTGGAATCGAGTTTCTGGGCAGGGCCGGAGAAGATTTCCCGGCGCATGCTCAAGGGCGAGGTGCCCGTGCAGGGCGGCCCGCGGCAGAAGGCGATGCGCCTGCGTCTGGGCTTTGCCGGTGAGGATTTCGGCTATGCCATCGCCCTTGGCCTACCCGACTCGAACTCCGGGGAGGATCGCGAAACGCCCAGCGCCTTTGCCCTCGACCCGGAGATCAAGCGCGAATGCATCTGGGCTGGCGCCAGCTATCGCCCTGCGTCGTTGCTGGTGGATCGCGCCGGGCCTCTGGTGCGCATGCGCGAAGGGCGCAGTTGGCAGGTGCTGGCCCAGCACGTGCCGAACTACGACAGCCTGTTCGACCAGATCGGCAACGACCCCAATTGCCCGGAAGTCTTCCAGCTACGAGAAACCATCCGCCGCTGGCGCTTCTACGATCACTTTCGCAGCGACGCCGACGCCCCCGCGCGCCAGCCGCAACTGGGCACGCGCACGCCGGTGCTGCATCACGATGGCCGCGACCTGGCCGCCGCATTGCAGACCATTCGTGAAATCGGCGACGGTGCCGCGCTGGACGCTGCCATCGACGACGCCTTTCCCGGCAGCCGCCTGCGCATCGCCTTCCAGGCCGGTGGCCGTTTCGTCGTCGAGTTGCATCAGGAAGGATTGCTGCGCCCCTTGAGCGCCGCCGAGCTGTCCGACGGCACCCTGCGCTATCTGCTGCTGGTGGCGGCTTTGCTCACGCCCAGGCCACCCTCGCTGATGGTGCTCAACGAACCGGAAACCAGCCTGCACCCGGATCTGCTGCCGGCGCTGGGACGCCTGATCATCGCCGCCTCGCAGCGCACCCAGGTGTGGGTGGTGTCCCATGCCAGCCGCCTGATCGCCACGCTCAAGGAAAGCCCCGAATGCAACACCCTGGAGCTGGACAAGCCACTGGGACAGACCTGCATTCGCGGCCAGGGCATACTGGATGAGCCTGCCTGGCACTGGCCGGATTAGCAGGCCGTTGAAAAGCTACCTACCTTGCCATTGCTGCGTTAAAAACAGGTTCTTGGCATTTTCAGGGGGAATGCTTGGTTGACACCGGACTGGCAATACGGTGTGGGTTGTTCTCGGTGTCTGTTCCGGATTGCCGCGTTTTTGCTGATGTTTCTGGTTTCGCCCTCCCGGGCGAGTCACTTTTGCGGGCAAAAGTAACCAAAACCCTCCGCCCGATCATCCGGCCCTCGCTACGCGAGGGTTCGCTCACTCCATCGCCGTTCCAGAGGCCCGCCGCGGTGGGCCATCCATGGCCCATCGCGGCTCTCGCGGCATCCATGCCGCTCAACCTCTTCCACGACGACTCCGTTCGCCCTCCTGGGCGGGCTCTGCACGCGCCTGAAACTACGGTTATTCCCAGTGACTCTGCGTGCTTGATGAGGGCAGCCGTAGGGCGGACTCAGGAGCGCCAGCGAACAGTCCGCCGGGCCATGCCAAGTTCGGCACCACGGCTCACGCCCAATACTCCCACCAACGGCGTACTGCTTCGCGAGTACGCCCTACGCGAATGAAAGTTTCGGTTTAACCCGACGGCCACGTCGTGGTTCCACTACTACCAGAACACACTGTGCATACCCTGAAATGCCCGTTCGTTCAGGCGCGCGAATGGCCCCTTCAGGAGGGTGAGCGGAATCGTTGCGTAGAGGGGCGAGCGGCATGGATGCCGCGAGAGGCGTAATGGGCCAGGGATGGCCCATGTACGCCGACCCTCGGAGCGGCGATGGAGCGAACGAACCCCGGCGCAGCCGGGGCCGGATGGCGGGGCCAAGCCTTTTTGCCTTCTTTTGTGGCGTTTGACAAAAGAAGGTCGCCGGGGGGCGAAACGGGAGATATCAGCAGAACGCCGATAAGCAGCTTGAACACCGAAAACAACACACAAACTTGTCAGTCCGGTATTGCACTGGCTACCTCAGCTCGAGCTTCCTGCTTCGCTCCCTGCATCCATGCAGTCGTCGGCTCGGGCTTCCTGCTTCGCTCTACCTCCTGCATCCATGCAGTCGTCGCCTACGTTTTTCAGCAGCCTGCCAGGCTCAGCGCATCCAGGGCGGCGTGGGCTCGGCGTCCTTGGGCGCGTCCTCGGCATCGAGCAGCGCCTTGCGCCGGGCTTCCTCGGCCAGCGCGGCCTTGATCTCGCGCATCACCGCGTCGATATCCGCGGCATCCTCTGGCTCGGCGAATTCGCCGGTGAGCTGGCTATCGGGCTGCAGTTTGCCGGCCTCGTAGAGCGCCCACATTTCCTTGGCGTACTTGGTGTACCTGAGCTCCGGGGCGAACTGGCCGAAGTATTCGGCCATGTTGCGCACGTCGCGCTCGAGCATGGCGAAAGCATGGTTGTTGGCGGCAGCATCCACCGCCTGGGGCAGGTCGATGATCACCGGGCCTTCAGCGCCGAGCAGCACATTGAATTCGGAGAGGTCGCCATGCACCAGGCCGGCGCAGAGCATCTTGACGATCTCCTGGATCATGAAGGCATGGAATTCGCGGGCGTCGTCCGGGTGCAGTTCGACATCGTTGAGGCGCGGCGCCACATCGCCTTCGCCATCGTCGACAAGCTCCATCAGCAATACGCCGTCGAGAAAGTCGTAGGGCTTGGGTACTCGTACGCCGGCATTGGCCAAGCGGAACAAGGCGGCCACCTCGGCGTTCTGCCAGGCCTGCTCCTGCTCCTTGCGCCCGTACTTGCTGCCCTTGGCCATGGCCCGCGCCTGGCGGCTGCCACGTACCTTGCGCCCTTCCTGATATTCGGAAGCCTGGCGGAAGCTGCGCTTGTTGGCCTCTTTGTAAACCTTGGCGCAACGTAACTCGTCGCCACAGCGCACCACATAAACTGCGGCTTCCTTGCCGCTCATCAGCGGGCGTAGCACTTCATCCACCAGGCCATCCTCGACCAGGGGTTCGATTCGTTTGGGCGTCTTCATCGGTGTGAATCGTGGCTCCTGCGTGGCGAAAAGCGTAAAGGCTGGTTGCCATCGTCTCACAGCATGAAGGCGATGCCGACCCTCGATCTGCATGAGCACCCCGACTACAGCCGGAGCCGCACGGCGAACAGCTACAGGCAGAAACACGAACGCCCACACGAGGTGGGCGTCGCTGACCTGCAAGGTGTTACAGGTAGTAGGACTTCAGCGGCGGAAAACCATTGAACTCCACCGCACTGTAGCTGGTGGTGTAGGCGCCGGTGGACAGCCAGTACAGGCGGTCACCGCTGGCCAGGTTCAGCGGCAGGCCGTACTTGTAGTGCTCGTACATGATGTCGGCGCTGTCGCAGGTGGGGCCGGCGATCACCACCTCTTCCATCTCGCCCTTCTTCTCGGTCCAGATGGGGAACTTGATCGACTCGTCCATGGTTTCGATCAGGCCGCTGAACTTGCCCACGTCGGCATACACCCAGCGCTCCACGGCAGTACGCGACTTGCGCGCCACCAGCACCACTTCGGACACCAGCACACCGGCGTTGGCGATCAGCGAACGGCCCGGCTCGAGGATGATCTCCGGCAGGTCGTCGCCGAAGTCTTCCTTGAGGAAGCGGGTGATTTCCGCCGCGTAGGTTTCCAGGTCGTTGGTGCGCTGGATGTAGTTGGCCGGGAAGCCGCCGCCCATGTTGATCATCTGCAGGGTGATGCCATCTTCTTCCTTGAGGCGCTCGAAGATCACCTTGACCTTGGCGATGGCCGCGTCCCATACGTCGATGTCACGCTGCTGGCTGCCGACGTGGAAGGAGATGCCGTAAGGCACCAGGCCCAGTTGCTTGGCCAGGATCAGCAGATCCAGGGCCATGTCCGGCTGGCAGCCGAACTTGCGGCTCAATGGCCAGTCGGCGCTGTTGGAGCCTTCGGTGAGGATGCGCACGTACACCTTCGAGCCCGGCGCGGCCTTGGCGATGTTGCGCAGGTCGGCCTCGGAATCGGTGGCGTACAGGCGCACGCCCTTCTCATAGAAGTAGCGGATGTCGCGCGCCTTCTTGATGGTGTTGCCGTAGCTGATGCGCTCGGGGCCGACACCGGCACCCATCACCTTGTCCAGCTCGTAGATCGAGGCGATGTCGAAGTTCGAGCCCTTGTCGCGCAGCAGCTCGATGATCTCGATGGCGGGGTTGGCCTTGACCGCGTAGTAGGTCTTGGCGAACGGGAAGCAGGTGCCCAGTTGGTCATAGGCGTCGGCGATGATCTGCCGATCGATCACCACGAAGGGGGTTTCGTGCTGATCGGCGAACGCCTTCATGCGCTGGAAAGTGGCGGGTGCGTAGTAGTCTTCGACCTTGATCGACATGCGGGACTCCATTGGCTAAACCGGGAACACATGGATTCGGGCAGCGAAACGCCTGACAGGTTCCGCTACGTGTAGGGGGTGGCCGCGCAACGCGCGTGCCTGAACGTCTGACAGTTTCCCCACTTTGGTTCGCCTACTTCCCAAGGCATGTCGCCGAGCATCGCCGATCGCGGTGAGCCACCTGCGATCTCTCGTCGTCAGTACTTGAGCCGGATGGATCGTTTCCAGCATGGACGTTCGGGCGCGGACTTTAAGACCATGCGCCCCTCAGATCAACCGGAAATTCCCGCTAATTTCACATCGTTCCGGATATCGCACGAAATGCCCTGGAATGCTGAACAGGCGGGGCTTTCAGCCAGTTTGGCGCAGCCGTGTTTCATTGCCATTGCAGTGCCGTTTCAGCCAACGCATCGCCCCGCCCTGAACACAGGCCGGGCCAGCGCGATCAATACACGTCACGGCGATAACGCCCGTCCTCGACCAACGCCTGCAGCACCTGTTCACCCAGCAATTCGCGCAGCGCCGTATCCACACCGCCGGCCATGCCCTGCAGACTGCCGCAGACGTAGATCGCCGCGCCTTCGGCCAGCCAGGCGCGCAGGCGCTGCTGCTGCTCGCGCAGCAGATCCTGCACGTAGCGCTTGCTCGCCTGATCGCGGGAGAAGGCCAGATCCAGATGCTGCAGCTCGCCTGCGGCCAGCGCCGCCTGCAGCTCATCGCCACAGAAGAAGTCGCAGGCGCGGTTGCGCTCGCCGAACAGCAGCCAGTTACGCCCCTGCCCAGCCAGCGTGCGGGCGCGCAACAGCGAGCGCAGCCCGGCTAGGCCGGTGCCATTGCCAATCAGAATCAGCGGGCGGTCATCCTCCGGCAGATGGAAGCCGCTGTTGCGCCGTACCCGCGCCAGCAGGTGGCCACCGTCCGCCAGGTGCTCGGTCAGCCAGCCAGACCCCAGGCCCAGGCTGCCATCAGCCAGCTGGGTCTGGCGCACGATCAACTGCAGCGCGCCGTCGGCCGCCACCGAGGCGATGGAATATTCCCTTGTGCTCAGCGGCACCAGGGCATCGACCAGGGCCTGGGCATGCAGGCCGACCAGATGCGCCAGGCTTTCTGGCAACTGGCGCTCGGCCAGGGCTTCGCACAGGCTCACCGCCTGGCCATCGAGCGTCACCGGCTCCAAGCCATCGCAGCCGGAGTGCTGCAGCCAGGCCTGCACGGTGGCCGGCGCCTGACGCGGGCGAATCTCCAGGATGTCGCCCGCCTGCCAGGTGCTCTGCGCCGGCGGCGTCAGGCCAATGAGGAAAACTGGCGCCCCCTGGCTACCGGGGTTGAGCAAACGGCGCTCGACCAGGCTCCAGTGCTGCCAGGGCGCCTGCTCGAAGCGCACTGGCGCGGCGCCGGTCAAGTCGCTCAGGTGCTGCTGCCAGCGTTGCAGCGCGGCCTGGTCGGCGCCATCGACCTCGACGCTGTCGAACAGGCGCTGCGCGCCCTGCAACCCCAGCCAGTGGTTGATACGCCGGGCAAAACCACAGAAGTGCGGGTACTGGCGGTCACCCAGGGCCAGCACGGCATAGCTCAGTTGTTCCAGCGGCAGCGCAGCGCCCAGCACCTTGCGCTCGAAACCCTGGGCGGCATCCGGCGCCTCGCCGTCACCAAAGGTGCTGACCACGAACAGCGCCTTGTGCGTCTGCCGCAGGCTGTCGGCATCGATGCGCGACAGCGGCTCGACCCGCACCGGGATGCCGACAGCCTGCAACTGCCCGGCGCTCTGCCAGGCCAGTTGTTCGGCGAAGCCGCTCTGGCTGGCGAAGCCCACCAGCCAGCCTTCGCCTGAATCATCCGCCTGCAGCCCGGCGCGAGCCGCCAGTACCGCACGCTTCTTGCGTCGCCGATCCAGATAGAGCAGCCAGCCGGTGATGAAGAACAGCGGCATGGCTGCCGAGGCCAGCATCATCAGAATGCGCCCTGGCAGGCCGAAATACTCGCCCACATGCAGTGAATAAACGCTGGTCAACAACTGCGCCTTGAGGCTCTTGTCGGCATAGCGCTCGTGCTGGCTGACGGCCCCGGTTTGCGGGTCGATCAGGAACTGGTTGAAAGCTCGCACGTGCTCGGCGCCATCGAGCATGTAGAAGACGGTCGCCGGCTGCCCGGCCACTGGCGACAGGCGCAGGTTCCAGGCGACCAGCTTGGGCCCGGCGGCCCGCTGGATACCCTGCCAAAGCAGGTCGTAATCGACTTCGGGGGCGGGGCCGTTGGACGCCTCACGTTCACCACGGCCTTTACCACGCTGTGGCGACGGCGTATCGGCGAGCATTCGCGTCAGCCCCTCGCGGTACCAGTCATAGGACCAGTACAGACCAGTAAGCCCGGCGCAGAGGTAGAACAGCAACACCCAGGTACCCGCGACGGCATGCAGATCCCAGTTGAAGCTGCGACCTTTCTTCTTCCAGTCCAGGGTCAGCCAGGTACGCCAGTTCAATGCCTGGCGCGGCCAGCGCAGATACAGCCCGGACAAACAGAAGAAGAGCAGCGCCAGGGTGCTGGCAGCGGTGATCTGCTTGCCCACTTCGCCCATGGCCAGGAAACGATGCAATTGCAGCACAAAGCCGAAGAACTGCGCTCCGATAGGCTCGCCCAGCAGCCGCCCGGTGTATGGATCGAACGTGACACGCGGGCCACGCCGCTCACCTGGCAGGGGCATCAGGAACGCGATACCGGGGCCGTCGTGGCGGTTGTCGAGCCATAGCCCGGTGACACGATCAGCGCTGGCCACCTCGATCCGCGCCACCAGTTCAGCAGGTTCGAGGGGCCCCTGCTCGCTTGGCCGAATCTGCCAGTGCTCGGCATTCAGCGCCCGGGTGATCTCGCCCTCGAAGCTGTACAGCGCACCGGTGACACCCATGATGGCCAGCACCAGACCGGCGCTGATGCCAAACAACCAGTGCAACTGGAAGACGATTTTCTTGAACACGACGGAGCCACCCTCGACCTGACCCTCCACGACGGGCGGCTACTCTATATAAGAATAATTTTCATAACCATTCATTTACGTGTTTTTTACGCATCGCGAGTCACCTGCCAAAGCCTTCTGCGCAAGCCGATCGGCGCCCCTCGGCCAGAGCATGCAGTTATCGGTATAATCGGCAGTTTTCCGGGCGCCAGGTTCTGTACGAAAGGTCGTCGAGCGAAGGTCAGGCAAGGCAAAAACAGGCGAAGAAGCGGAGTTTACGTGCTGTAAATGAGCATTCTGAGGCTGTTTTTAACGCAGCCTCACCGAGCGCAGGCATCTTTCGTACAGCACCTGAGGCGCTCTCAACGATTCCATCCAGGCACGTATTCATGACCACCCAGGCCGCCGAAGTCGCCAAGCGCCGTACCTTCGCCATCATTTCCCACCCGGACGCCGGTAAGACCACCATCACCGAAAAGCTGCTGCTGATGGGCAAGGCCATCGAAGTGGCCGGCACGGTGAAGTCGCGCAAGTCCGACCGCCACGCCACCTCCGACTGGATGGAGATGGAGAAGCAGCGCGGCATTTCCATCACCACCTCGGTGATGCAGTTCCCTTACCGCGAGCACATCATCAACCTGCTCGACACCCCCGGCCACGAAGACTTCTCCGAAGACACCTACCGCACCCTGACCGCCGTGGACAGCGCGTTGATGGTGCTCGACGGCGGCAAGGGTGTGGAGCCGCGCACCATCGCCCTGATGGACGTGTGCCGCCTGCGTGATACGCCCATCGTCAGCTTCATCAACAAGCTCGACCGCGATATCCGCGACCCCATCGAGCTGCTCGACGAGATCGAGGCGGTGCTGAAGATCAAGGCCGCGCCCATCACCTGGCCGATCGGCTGCTACAAGGACTTCAAGGGCGTCTACCACCTGACCGGCGACTACATCATCGTCTACACCCCAGGCCACGGCCACGAGCGCACCGAAGCCAGGATCATCCAGAAGCTGGACTCCGACGAGGCGCGCAACCACCTCGGCGACATGTACGAGCGCTTCGTCGAGGAGCTGGAACTGGTGCAGGGCGCCTGCCACGAGTTCGAACCCGAGGCCTTCCTCAAGGGCGAGATGACCCCGGTGTTCTTCGGCACCGCGCTGGGTAACTTCGGCGTCGACCACGTACTCGACGCCGTGGTCGACTGGGCGCCGCGCCCGCTGCCCCGTGCGGCCAACGAGCGCAGCGTGGAGCCGACCGAGGAGAAGTTCTCCGGCTTCGTGTTCAAGATCCAGGCGAACATGGACCCCAAGCACCGCGACCGCATCGCCTTCATGCGCATCTGCTCGGGCAAGTACACCCAGGGCATGAAGATGCGCCACGCACGCCTGGGCAAGGACGTGCGCGTCGGCGACGCGCTGACCTTCTTCTCCAGCGAGCGTGAGCACCTGGACGAAGCCTATGCCGGCGACATCATCGGCCTGCACAACCACGGCACCATCCAGATCGGCGACACCTTCACCGAAGGCGAGAGCCTGGGCTTCACCGGCATCCCGCACTTCGCCCCGGAACTGTTCCGCCGCGTGCGCCTGAAGGATCCGCTGAAATCCAAGCAACTGCGCCAGGGCCTGCAGGAACTGGCCGAAGAAGGCGCCACCCAGGTGTTCTTCCCCGAGCGCAACAACGACATCGTCCTCGGCGCGGTGGGTGTGCTGCAGTTCGACGTGGTCGCCAGCCGCCTCAAGGAGGAATACAAGGTGGAGTGTGCCTACGAGGCGATCAACGTCTGGTCGGCGCGCTGGATCGAGTGCAGCGACGAGAAGAAGCTCAAGGAGTTCAAGGACAAGGCCTACGAGAACCTGGCCGTGGACGGCGGTGGTCACCTCACCTACCTGGCGCCGACCCGGGTCAACCTGAGCCTGATGGAAGAGCGCTGGCCGGAGGTGAAATTCCGCGCGACTCGCGAGCACCACTGATAGAAAACGGCCCGTCGTGCCAGGCTGGGTGAGCCCGGGCCGTTTTTTCAGATTCCTTACATGCCCGGTTGATACCGGTTTGGCAATAAGGTGTTGGTTGTTCTTATGCCTGTTCCGAATTGCCGCGTTTTTGTTGATGTTTTTGGTTTCGCCCTCCCGGGCGAGTCACTTTTGACGGGTGTATGGACCGGACACATGGTGGACAGGTGTGCGGGGACATGGTGGACACTTTTCGGCAAGCAAACCTGCCGGGAAT
>NZ_JBQLIX010000038.1:0-50725 GCF_052156495.1 Pseudomonas sp. NCHU5216
CGGTTCGTAGCCGAGTACTCTATCCAGCTGAGCTATGAGTCCGTTTGGCGCTTTTAGACCAGATCACCACTGGTTGAAACAAAATGGCTTGCAGCGATGCAAGCCATTTGAATATGGCGGACTCAGGAGGATTCGAACCTCCGACCGCTCGGTTCGTAGCCGAGTACTCTATCCAGCTGAGCTATGAGTCCGGTCGGTGCTTTTATACCAGATCACCTCTGGTTGATTCGCCAGCCTGGCAACCGCCCGACTCGCTGAATAATGGCGGAGAAGGGGGGATTCGAACCCCCGACACCCTTTTGAGGTGTACTCCCTTAGCAGGGGAGCGCCTTCGGCCACTCGGCCACCTCTCCGCAACACGGGGCGCATGATAACCATGTTTTCCCCGTTTGCAAACAAAAATTTGTAGAAAAATTAGTGGCTTGGTTCGTCACCCTTCTCTTTCTGGATGCGTTGGTAGATTTCCTCACGGTGCACGGCAACCTCTTTCGGCGCATTGACGCCAATACGCACCTGGTTACCTTTCACACCCAACACGGTGACAGTCACATCATCACCAACCATCAGGGTCTCTCCAACCCGGCGAGTCAGAATCAGCATTCCTTTCTCCTCACGAATTACATTTTCAGGACAACATGTCTGCAAAAAGAAAATGGTGTCGGCTTCCTGCGGATTCAAGCCAGCAAGCGTCTACCCAAGTATTGACCAGCTCGCGTAGAAATAAAGTTCCCGCGTGCCAGTCAAAAAGACGAAAGGCGCGGAACCAGCCGCGCCTTTCGGATCGATGCATCAGTCACTCTGTCGAGCCGGGGCGTCGAGCTCGAAAGCGGTGTGCAGGGCACGCACGGCCAGCTCCAGGTATTTTTCCTCGATGACCACGGATACCTTGATCTCGGAGGTGGAGATCATCTGGATGTTGATGGTCTCCTTGGCCAGAGCCTCGAACATGCGGCTGGCGACACCAGCGTGGGAACGCATGCCGACACCGACGATGGACACCTTGGCGATGTTGGTGTCGCCCACCACTTCACGGGCACCCAGTTCGTCAGCGGTCATCTGCAACACGTTCAGGGCGTTGTTGTAGTCGTTGCGGTGCACGGTGAAGGTGAAGTCGGTGGTGTTATCGTGCGAGACGTTCTGCACGATCATGTCCACTTCGATGTTGGCGGCGCTGATCGGGCCGAGAATCTTGAAGGCGATGCCGGGGATATCCGGTACCCCACGGATGGTCAGCTTGGCTTCGTCGCGATTGAAGGCGATGCCGGAAATGATCGGCTGTTCCATGGATTCCTCTTCATCAAGGGTAATGAGGGTGCCCGGCCCCTCCTGGAAGCTGTGCAGGACGCGCAGCGGGACATTGTACTTGCCGGCGAATTCCACCGAACGAATCTGCAGCACCTTGGAGCCGAGGCTGGCCATTTCCAGCATTTCCTCGAAGGTGATCTTTTCCAGGCGCTGAGCCTTGGGCACCACGCGCGGGTCGGTGGTGTAGACGCCATCGACATCGGTGTAGATCTGGCATTCGTCGGCCTTCAACGCCGCCGCCAGAGCCACGCCGGTGGTGTCGGAACCGCCACGACCGAGGGTGGTGATGCTGCCGTGCTCGTCGACACCCTGGAAGCCAGCAACGACCACCACGCGCCCGGCCTTGAGGTCGGCACGAATCTTCTGGTCATCGATCTGCAGAATACGCGCCTTGTTGTAGGCGCTGTCGGTGAGGATGCGCACCTGGTTGCCGGTGTAGGACACCGCCGGCACGCCACGCTTGATCAGCGCCATGGCCAGCAGGGCGATGGTCACCTGCTCGCCGGTGGAGACCATCACATCCAGCTCACGCGGTACCGGCTCGCCGTCGGTGATCTGCTTGGCCAGATCGATCAGACGGTTGGTCTCGCCACTCATGGCGGATACCACGACGACGATGTCGTCGCCTTTCTCGCGGAACTTCTTCACCTTCTCGGCCACCTGCTGGATACGCTCGACGGTGCCGACGGAGGTGCCCCCAAACTTCTGTACGATCAAAGCCATTTCAAAAAGCCGCCTGATTCCTCGAAGGGCGCCCATTAAACCCGCATCGGGTCACACTGCCAAGGCCTGCCGGACGCACTGCTGGCCTCGCTTTCACGCTACTTGCAAGACGATACCCGCGTTAACCAGCTGATGCCTGTACAGGAGCGAACTCATTGATGAAATTCGCGCCCGCACAGAGCCAGGTCAGAACGCAGGCATCGCGGGTCAAGAGGCCTGTTCGACCAGAGCTGCCGCCAGGGCCAGAGCCTCGTCCAGCTTGCCAGCGTCGACGCCGCCGCCCTGAGCCATGTCCGGACGACCACCGCCCTTGCCGCCCACGGCTGCTGCGGCCTGGCGCATCAGATCACCCGCCTTGAGCCTGGATGTCAGATCCTGGGTGACGCCTGCGACCAGCACCACTTTCTCGTCGAACACGCCGCCGAGCAGGATCACGCCACTACCCAGCTTGTTCTTGAGCTGGTCGACCAGTGCCAGCAGCGCCTTGCCATCCAGACCGTCGACGCGCGCCGCCAATACCTTGGTGCCCTTCACGTCCACGGCCGCAGCAGCCAGGTCGTTGCCTGCCGCACTGGCGGCCTTGGCCTTGAGCTGCTCCAGCTCCTTTTCCAGCTGGCGGTTGCGCTCGATCAGCGCCGAGAGCTTGTCCAGCACGTTGTCGCGGTTGCCCTTGACCAGCGAGGCGGCTTCCTTGAGCTGCTCTTCGGCACCATTGAGGTAGGCCAGCGCTGCCGCGCCGGTAACCGCCTCGATACGGCGCACGCCGGCCGCCACACCACCTTCGCTGACGATCTTGAACAGACCGATGTCGCCGGTACGGGCCACGTGGGTACCACCACACAGTTCGACGGAGAAGTCGCCGCCCATGCTCAGCACGCGCACCTGATCGCCGTATTTTTCACCGAACAGTGCGGTCGCCCCCTTGGCCTTGGCGGTTTCGATATCGGTGATCTCGGTTTCCACCGCAGTGTTCTCGCGCACCACGCGGTTGACGATGTCCTCGAGCTGCTTGATCTGCTCGGGCTTGATCGCCTCGAAGTGGCTGAAGTCGAAGCGCAGGCGCTGGCTGTTGACCAGCGAGCCCTTCTGCTGCACGTGCTCACCGAGCACCTGGCGCAGGGCTTCGTGCAGCAGGTGAGTGGCCGAGTGGTTCAGCGCCGTGGCCTGACGCACCTCGGCGTCCACCTCGGCCTTGACGCTGGTGCCGACGGACAAGCCGCCCTTGGCCACCACACCGTGGTGCAGGAAGGCGCCGCCAGCCTTGGTGGTGTCACGCACGTCGAAGCGCACGCCGGCACCTTCCAGATAGCCGCAGTCGCCGATCTGGCCACCGGATTCGGCGTAGAACGGGGTCTGATCCAGCACCACCACGCCCTCCTCGCCTTCGGCGAGGCTGTCCACGGCGCTGCCGGCCTTGAACAGGGCGATGATCTTGCCGCTGCCGCTGGTGCCTTCGTAGCCGAGGAAACGGGTGTCGGCGTCGACCTTGACCAGGGCGTTGTAATCCATACCGAAGGCGCTGGCGGAACGGGCGCGCTCACGCTGCGCTTCCATTTCACGCTCGAAGCCTTCTTCGTCCACCGACAGCTCGCGCTCGCGGGCGATGTCGGCAGTCAGGTCGACCGGGAAGCCGTAGGTGTCGTACAGCTTGAACACCACGTCGCCAGGAATGACAGTGCCCTTGAGCTCGGCCAGATCCTGCTCGAGAATCTTCAGGCCCTGCTCCAGGGTCTTGGCGAACTGCTCTTCCTCGGTCTTCAGCACACGCTCGATATGCGCCTGCTGCTGCTTGAGTTCGGGGAAGGCGTCACCCATCTCGGCCACCAGGGCGGCGACGATCTGGTAGAAGAAGCTGCCCTTGGCGCCCAGCTTGTTGCCGTGGCGGCAGGCGCGCCGCACGATGCGGCGCAGCACGTAGCCACGGCCTTCGTTGGACGGGGTCACGCCGTCGGCGATGAGGAAGCTGCAGGAGCGGATATGGTCGGCGACCACCTTGAGCGAGGCCTGGCCTTCGTTGCTGCAGCCGATCGCCTTGGCCGAAGCAGCCAGCAGGTTCTGGAACAGGTCGATCTCATAGTTCGAGTTGACGTGCTGCAGCACGGCACTGATGCGTTCCAGGCCCATGCCGGTGTCCACGCTCGGCGCCGGCAGCGGGTGCAGCACGCCGTCCGCAGTGCGGTTGAACTGCATGAAGACGTTGTTCCAGATCTCGATGTAGCGGTCGCCGTCCTCTTCCGGGCTGCCGGGTGGGCCGCCCCAGATGTGCTCGCCGTGATCGAAGAAGATCTCCGTGCAGGGGCCGCACGGGCCGGTATCGCCCATGGCCCAGAAGTTGTCGGACGCATACGGCGCGCCCTTGTTGTCACCAATGCGGATCATGCGCTCGGTGGGGACGCCGACTTCTTTCGTCCAGATGTCATAGGCCTCGTCATCGGTGGCGTAGACGGTAACCCAGAGCTTTTCCTTGGGCAGGTTCAGCCACTTCTCGGAGGTGAGGAATTCCCAGGCGTAATGGATGGCATCGCGCTTGAAATAGTCGCCGAAGCTGAAGTTGCCCAGCATCTCGAAGAAGGTGTGGTGGCGCGCGGTGTAGCCGACGTTTTCCAGGTCGTTGTGCTTGCCACCGGCACGCACGCACTTCTGGCTGGTGGTAGCGCGGGTGTAGGCGCGCTTTTCCAGACCCAGGAAGCAGTCCTTGAACTGGTTCATGCCTGCGTTGGTGAACAGCAGGGTCGGGTCGTTCGCCGGAATCAGCGAGCTGGAAGCGACACGGGTGTGCCCTTTTTCTTCGAAGAAGCTCAGGAAGGCTTCACGGATTTCTGCGCTTTTCATAGGGGATATCCACGGAATCAGGCGGCTACGGCAGAGCCGGCGAAGTGACAACCTAGCGAGCGAAGGTCAGCCATGGCAGAAGGCAGCGAGGAGGCAGAATTCACAGCCTGTGAATGAGCATTCCGAGCCGATTCCCAACGCAGCATGACCGGGCGCAACGGTTATCACGCAGTCTGCAAAGGGACGCATTATATCGGCCCTGTCGCCCGCGGCTAGTGCCCTGTTGATAGGCGACAGCTATGAACCGCCCCTTTCTCGCTCAATGGTCACGGAAAGCGGCGAAGGCCTCGACCACCCGCTCGATGCCTTCGCCGCCGACATCCAGGTGAGTAATCAGGCGCAGGCGTGGTGCGGCGACGACGGCGATGCGGCGCTCGGCCATGAACGCCTTGATCCGCGCGGCCCGCTCGCCAAGCTGCACGTAGACCATATTGGTCTGCACCGGCTCGACGCTGTAGCCCAGCTCGCGCAGTGCCTCGCCCAGGCGCGCGGCCTTGGCATGATCCTCGGCCAGACGCTCGACCTGGTGCTCCAGGGCATAGAGCCCGGCCGCCGCCAGCAGGCCAGCCTGGCGCATACCGCCGCCAACCATCTTGCGCAGGCGCCGAGCCTTGGCGATCAGCTCCTCGCTGCCGCACAACACCGAACCGACTGGCGCGCCGAGGCCCTTGGACAGACACACCGAGACCGAGTCGAAATACCGGGTGATCTGGCGTGCCGGCACCTGCAGCTTGACCGCCGCGTTGTACAGGCGTGCGCCATCCAGATGCAGGCTCAGGCCACGTCGACGAGTCAGCTCGCGCGCGGCGGCCAGATAGTCGAGCGACAACACCTTGCCCTGGGTGGTGTTTTCCAGTGCCAGCAGGCGGGTGCGAGCGAAGTGGAAGTCGTCCTGCTTGATCGCCGCCTCGACCTTGGCCAGATCCAGCGAACCATCGGCTTCGCCCTCGATCGGCTGCGGCTGGATAGAGCCGAGTACGGCGGCGCCACCCCCCTCGTATTTGTAGGTGTGCGCCTGCTGGCCGACGATGTATTCGTCGCCGCGCTCACAGTGCGCCATCAGGCCCAGCAGGTTGCTCATGGTGCCGGTCGGCACGAACAATGCCGCGGCGAAGCCCAGCTCCTTGGCCAGCCAGCTCTCCAGGCGGTTGACGGTGGGATCCTCGCCATAGACATCGTCACCCAGTTCGGCGGTGAGCATGGCCTCGCGCATGGCGGCGGTGGGCTGGGTGACGGTGTCACTACGCAGATCGATCAGGGGCATGGCAGGCGTTCCCGGCTTCTGGCGAAAAAGCCCATGCTAAAGAGGCTGCCCGAACGGTGAAAGATACAGTTGCGCGATAAAGCAACTGGCCGACACCGTAGCCCGGATGCAATCCGGGGAAAATGTGCCAGCCATCCCCGGATTGCATCCGGGCTACAGCAAGCCGGCGCCGTCGTCGGGAACGATAAGGATGCCGGCGCGCAGGCCGTTCCTGACCCTGGGATTGGGAAAGATGATGCGCTCGCCCGGCGGCTGTATCACCCAGCGGGTACCGGCGATGTCTTCAGCCAAGAGATAACCGGGCTCGAACTCGGTGAAGTTCTCGATATCTGCCGGCAGGTGCAGCTGGAAGCTGTCGCTGTGCTTGATGATCTCGCGCGATACGGCGAACAGTTGCAAGCCATCGAGGCTCGTCTCGCCGCCCGCCACCTCACGCCCTTCGATCAGGTCGTGCAGGGCGCTTTCCAGCGGCCCGAGGTTGATCTGCTGGTTCTGCCCGAAGGCGCGCGCCTTGCCCAGCTCCAGGGTGAAGGCCTCGGCACCGAGCTGCGCATAGGTGTAAGCGCTGAAGGTGCTCGATGCCTTGTTCTGCAGCAGCACCGCCTCGATCCCGGCGGCCCGCAGGCGCTGCAGCTCACGACGGGAGTGGGCGCGGCCCTCTTGCCAGGGATAGAGGGCGAACTGCTCGATCTTCGAGCCGCGCATGGCGGTGTGCAGGTCATAGTGCAGCCGCGTGCGCCCCGTTGCCTTGCCGAAGAAGGTGGCGGCCAGATGCTCCAGGTCGCAGGCGCGGATCGCCTCGAAGCCGCTGGCCTGCTCGTGCTGGCCGCTGAACAGGCGGTTGATGTCCTGTTCCACGTAGCGCTCGCCACGACGCATGGCCTCGGGGTTGCCGAACAGGAAGAGCATGCGTGCTGCCGGATGCAACTCGTTGCGCGCGATGCCACGCAGCAGACGGTCGAGCAGCTCGATGGGCGCGGTTTCGTTACCGTGGATGCCGGCCGACAGCAGCAGGTCGAGGCCACTGTCGCGGGCAGCCGGCGGCGTGACCTCCAGCGCGCCTTCGTCCAGCCAGCGCAGGCGCGTGCCGTCGGGTGTCAGTTGAATCTTCGCCGACGGCTCATGGCCGGCCAGGGTCAGTTCAAGCAGTTTGCCGAGGGCAAGCATGGCGACTCCTTGGTTCGCAGCATTGTTGTAGGAGCGAGCATTGCGGGCGAAGCGTTTTCGCTCACTCCTACCAGGCTCGATCAGTGATTGCAGTCCGGGCCATGCACGTGATCGTCGTCACCGGCATCGACCGCCTCCATTTCCAGCTGCAGGCTGACCAGATTGGTGGCCTGCGGGCGCAGCAGCAGGTTGGCGTACTCGGTATCGCCCTCCTCTACGTCGACACCGATCAGCAACTGATCGCCGACGGCCTGAATCCACACCTCCTTGCCCTGCCAGACCACGGCGAAGCGGGTGCAGGAGGTTTCCAGCTGGGTACCGTCGGTATCTTCGAGAATCAGTTGCAGGGACATGAAACAGCTCCTAGTTACAAGCTTCAAGCTGCAAGACCCGCTGACATGTGCAGCTTGAGGCCTGGAGCTTGTCGCTGATATCAGTTCAATTGAAAAGGATAGACCGAGCCCAGTTTAAGGATCTGCGTCAGTTCATCCAACGCCGTGCGGCACTCGTACAGCAGTTGCGGGTCGGCCAGGTCGGCTTCGCTCAGGCGGTCACGGTAGTGCTTGTCGACCCAGGCCACCAGACGCTCGTGCAGCGCATCCGTCATCACCACACCCGGATTGACCGCCGCCAGCTCAGCTTCGTTCAGTGCCACACGCAAGCGCAAGCAGGCCGGACCGCCGCCGTTCTGCATGCTCTGCTTTAGATCGAACACGCGCACCTCGCGGATCGGCCCACCACTGACGGTGAGCTGTTCGAGGTAGCGCCAGACGCTGGCGTTGTGACGGCACTCCTCCGGCACCACCAGCAGCATGCTGCCATCGGCGCGAGTCAGCAGTTGGCTGTTGAACAGGTACGAGCAAACTGCGTCCTGCACGCTGACCGCCGCAGTCGGCACGCACACTGCCTGAAGGTTGCCACCGCGTCGGGCCAGCTTGTCGCTCAGCTCGGCCAGCACCTGGTCGCTGCGGAGAAAGGCGTCCTGGTGATAGAACAGCACCTCACCGTTGCCCACGGCGATCACGTCGTTGTGGAACACGCCCTGATCGATCACAGCCGGATTCTGCTGGGCGTACACCACCCCTGCCTCGCTCAAGCCGTGCAGGCGTGCCACCGCCTGGCTGGCCTCCAGGGTCTGCCGCGCCGGGTAACGGGCCGGTGCCGGGTAACGGGTATCGAAGGCGCTGCGCCCGTAGACGAAGAACTCCACGCCGGCAGCGCCATAATCCTTGCAGAAGCGTGTGTGGTTGGCCGCGCCCTCGTCGCCGAATTGCGCCACCGCCGGCAGCGCCGGGTGATGGGCGAAGTGCGCCTCGTCGGCGAACATGGCCTGCAGCACGCGGCTGGTGGTGGGGTGCTCGATCGAGCGGTGGAACTTGCAATTGAGGTTGGCAGCGGTGAAGTGCACGCGACCATCGGCGGTATCGGCACTGGGGCTGACGGTACAGGCATTGGCCGTCCACATGCTCGAGGCCGAGCAGCTCGCCACCAGCAACGGCATGGCCTCGCGCGCGGCGCGGGCGATCACTTCGACATCGCTGCCGCTGAAGCCCAGACGGCGCAGTTCGGCGACGGCCGGGCGCTCCTGCGGGGCCAGCACGCCCTGCTTGAAGCCCATGTCCATCAGCGCCTTCATCTTCGCCAGGCCCTGCTTGGCGGCCTCCTTGGGGTTGGAAGCGACCTGTCCGTTGCTTTGCGAGGCGACGTTACCGTAGGACAGCCCGCCGTAGTTGTGGGTCGGCCCGACCAGGCCGTCGAGGTTCATCTCATGGGCAGGCATCAGAGGGTCACTCCCGGGCTCAAGGTCGCAGGCAGGGCCAGGTTTTCGCTTTCCAGCGAGGCCACCGGATAGGCGCAATAGTCGGCCGCATAGTATGCGCTGGGGCGATGGTTGCCGGAGGCGCCGATGCCGCCGAACGGCGAGCTGCTGGCGGCGCCGGTGAGCGGCTTGTTCCAGTTGACGATGCCGGCGCGGCTGTGCAGCCAGAAGCGCTCGAAGCGCGCCCGCGAATCGGACAGCAGCCCAGCAGCCAGGCCATAGGCGGTGGCATTGGCCTCGGTGAGGGCGGCCTCGAAATCGCCGTAGCGGATCACCTGCAGCAGCGGGCCGAAGAACTCCACGTCCGGGCGCTCAGCCAGAGCAGTGACATCGAGGATGCCAGGGGTGAGCAGCGCCGCATCGGCCTGCGGCTGAGTCATCGCCAGCAGTGCCGTGGCGCCCTGGCTGAGCAGATCGGCCTGGGCTTGCAGCAGTTGCGTTGCCGCCTGCAGGGAAATCACAGTTCCCATGAAAGGTGCCGGTTGCGCATCGAAACGGCCGACGCCAAGCTGCCCGGCCACCTGCACCAGGCGCGCCAGCAGGGCATCGCCCCACTCCCCTGCGGGCACCAGCAGACGGCGCGCGCAGGTGCAGCGCTGGCCGGCGCTGATGAAGGCCGACTGCACGATGCTGTAGACCGCGGCCTCGACATCGGCCAGCTGATCGACGATCAAGGGATTGTTGCCGCCCATCTCCAGCGCCAGGATCTTCTCCGGGCGCCCGGCGAACTGCGCATGCAGCAGGTTGCCGGTACGGCTGGAGCCGGTGAAGAACAGCCCATCGATGCCATCATGACCGGCCAGGGCGATGCCGGTGTCGCGCCCGCCCTGCAGCAGGTTGAGCACACCCGCCGGCAGCCCCGCCGCGATCCAGCACTTGAGCGTCAGCTCGGCCACCTTCGGGGTCAGCTCGCTGGGCTTGAACAGCACGCAATTACCGGCCAGCAGCGCCGGCACGATATGGCCATTGGGCAGATGACCCGGGAAGTTGTAGGGGCCGAACACCGCCACCACACCATGAGGCTTGTGCCGCAACACACTGCTGGCGTCGGCCACCTGCCCGCGTTTCTCGCCGGTGCGTTCGCGGTAGCTCTGGATGGAGATGGTCACCTTGCCGATCATGCTGTTGACTTCGGTGGCCGCTTCCCACAACGGCTTGCCGGTCTCTTCGCCGATGGCCCGCGCCAGGGCCTCGGCCTGATCCTTGAGCTGCACGGCGAAGCGCTCGAGCACGGCGATACGCGCGTCCAGCGACTGCCCAGCCCAGGCGGAAAAGGCCTGGCGTGCCGCCGTCACGGCGGCATCGACCTGCTCGGCAGTAGCGCCGCGCCCCTGCCAGAGCACGGCCTGGCTGAACGGGTCGAGCGATTGCAGCGGCTCGCCAAGGCCTGCCAGCCACTGGCCAGCAATATAGTGAGTGCTCATTGTATTTTTCACTCCACACATTCACGGCCGGCAGGCTGACCGGCCCGGTACAGTCTCTTTCAGCTGCGGGCTGCCAGCGGCACGGCACGCACCAGATCACCCGCAGACATGCGCAGGCGCTTGGCGGTCAATGGCGCCACCACCAGGGTACCGGCGGCCACCCGCGCCGGGCCGACGGTGATGCGGCAGTCGTAGCCCTTGCGGTTATGCACCAGATAGGGCACTGCGTCGTCGCCCGGCGTGCCGATGGCCAGCACCAGTTGCTGGCTGTCACGCACGGCGCGGATCTTCGCGGTTTCCGCCTCGATGGCCGGCCCCGCGTCGAAGATGTCGACATAACCCTGATAGCTGAAGCCTTCGGCCTTGAGCATGGTCAGCGCCGGCTCGGTATCGGGGTGCACACGACCGATCACGGCGCGCGCCTCCGCCGAGAGGAAGCAGGTATAGAGCGGGAACTTGGGCATCAGCTCGGCGATGAAGGCCTTGTTGCCTACGCCGGTGAGGTAGTCGGCCTGGGAGAATTCCATCTTGAAGAAGTGCCGCCCCAGGCTTTCCCAGAACGGTGAATGGCCGTGCTCGTCGGACATACCGCGCATCTCGGCGATCACCTTGTCGCTGAACTGCTCGCGGAACTCGGCGATGAACAGAAAGCGCGCCTTCGACAGCAGACGGCCATTGAGCCCGGTACGGTGATCGGCATGCAGGAACAGGGAGCACAGCTCGCTGTTGCCGGTCAGGTCGTTGGCCATGAACAGGGTCGGAATCTGCCGATGGATATTCAGCGCCTGCGAGGCGTTGACGGTCAGACCGACGCGGTAGTTGTACCAGGGCTCGCGCAGGCCCACAGCGCCCGCCACGGCAGAGATGCCGAGCACCTGGCCGGCATCGTCCTCAAGCACGAACAGGTAATCGGCGTCGGCACGCTCGGCCTCGCCACGGAAGGTCTTTTCCGCCCAGACGACACGCTGCGCCAGACGCGCCTCATTGGCCGGCAAGGTGGTCAGGCCGGCGCCGGTACTGCGTGCCAGGTCGATCAGAGCCGGCAAATCGGCGCTGCGCACGGGACGAACGATCATTGGATCCTCCGGATCAAGCTATTAGCTTCAAGCGGCAAGCTACAAGTCAGCAGCCAGGCTGGCTTGCCGCTTGGAGCTTGAGGCTTGCCGCTGCGATTCAAACCGCCACCAAACGCACGCTGCCGCCCTCGCCCACGCTCAGCACTTCGGCGGCTTCGGCGCTGAGGGTCACGGGTTTGCCCGGTACCCAGTCCAGCGTGACGACGATGGCGCGAAAATCCTGCAACTGGCCATTGCTCACCAGGTACTGCCGGCCAGCCTGCGCGCCATCGCCGATGAGCACCGGCACCAGGCGGCTCTGGGCGATGCTGCGGATGCCCGAGGTGCGCGCATGCAGGGTCGGCCCGCCGTCGAAGATGTCGATGTAATGGTCTGTCTCGAAGCCATCACGCATGAGGATGTCGAAGGTGATCTGCGCCCGCGGGTGCACCTGGCCCATGGCCTCCTGCGCCGCGTCCGGCAACAGCGGCACGTAGATGGGGTAATGCGGCATCAGCTCGGCGAGGAAGGTGCGGCTGCGCAAACCGCACAAGCGCTCGGCCTCGGCATAACTCATGTCGAAGAAGTTGCGCCCCACGGCGTCCCAGAACGGCGACTCGCCATGCTCGTCGCTCTGCCCGACGATCTCCACCACCACGGCGTCGGCGAAGCGCTCGGGATGGCTGGCCATGAACAGCAGGCGACCACGGGAGTTGAGCTCGGCGAAGGCCGTGGACACCAGCGAGCGCTCGACGTAGAAGCTGGTCAGCAGGCTGTTGCCGGTGAGGTCGTGGCACAGCGAGAGCACGTGAATCTTGTTGTGGATCTTCAGCTCGCGGGAGTGGTGCACGAAGGTTTCGTTGCGAAAGCTGTAGAACGGCTCGGAATAACCGGCCGAGGCGACGATGCCGGAGCAGCCCACCAGGCGCCCACTGACGGTGTCTTCGAGGACGAAGAAATAGGTTTCCTCACCATTGAAGCTGACCTCGGCAGCGAAGGACGACTCCGACGCGCCGATCTTGTCACCCAGGCGGCCGGCATCGTCCGGCAACGAGGTGACCCCGACCGGGCTGTCGGCAGCCAGCCGCTGCACCTCGGCCAGATCCGCCATTTGCGCGGGGCGCATCACCAGCATGGGGCACTCCTTCTCAACAGGGAATCGGTAAGGCGGCGACACGGGCCCGAGCCGCGGCTGTGCGGCTCGAGCCCTTGCCTGGGGCTACTCAGGCCGCCGTCAGCTTGCTCAGCGCGCGCTCGAAACGAGCCAGGCCTTCTTCGATATCGACGTCCTCGACCACCAGACTCGGGGCGAAACGCACCACGTCCGGGCCAGCCTGCAGCACCATCAGGCCTTCGGCCGTGGCGGCATCGAGTACCTGCTTGGCCTGCCCCTTCCACTTGTCATTGAGCACGCAACCGAGCAGCAGGCCCATGCCACGCACCTGCTCGAACAGGCCGTACTGCTGGCCGAGGGCCTCCAGGCGGCTCTTGAAACGCGCGCTCCTGGCCTTCACGCCATCGAGCGTCTCGCGGGTATTGACGATGTCCAGCACCGCCTCGCCCACGGCGCAGGCCAGCGGGTTGCCGCCGTAGGTGGTGCCGTGGGTGCCGGGGGAGAAATGCTTGGCCAGCTCGGTGGTGGTGAGCATCGCCGCGATGGGGAAGCCGCCGCCCAGGCTCTTGGCGCTGGAGAGGATGTCCGGCACCACGCCGTAGTGCATGTAGGCGAACAGTTCGCCGCTGCGGCCCATGCCGCTCTGCACCTCGTCGAACACCAGTAGCGCATCGTGCGCATCGCACAGCGCGCGGGCACCTTCCAGGTAGGCCTTGTCCGCCGGCAGCACCCCGCCCTCGCCCTGGATCGGCTCCAGCACCACGGCGCAGGTCTTGTCGGAGATGGCCGCCTTCAGCGCCTCCAGATCGTTGTAAGGAACATGGGTGATGCCCTGGATCTTCGGCCCGAAACCGTCGGAATACTTGGGCTGGCCGCCGACGCTGACGGTGAACAGGGTGCGCCCGTGGAAGCTGTTGGTAGCGGCGATGATCTCGTGTTTTTCCGCGCCGAAACGATCATGGGCGACACGCCGGGCCAGCTTGAACGCGGCCTCGTTGGCCTCGGCGCCGGAGTTGCAGAAGAACACGCGCTCAGCGAAGGTGGCCTCCACCAGTTTCTTGCCCAGGCGCAGGGTCGGCTCGTTGGTGAACACGTTGGAAATGTGCCACAGGGTATTGGCCTGCTCGGTCAGGGCCGCCACCAGCGCCGGGTGGCAGTGGCCGAGCACGTTGACGGCGATGCCGCCAGCGAAGTCGATCAGCTCGCGACCGCTCTGATCCCACACTCGCGAACCCAGGCCGCGCACCGGGACGAAGGCAGCGGGGGCGTAGTTGGGGACCATGAACTGGTCGAAATCGGCGCGTTGCACCGCATCGTGCTGAACGGACATCGAAGCTCTCCTGATGAGAAATACCGGCCGCCCGGGCAGCCAGAAGGCCCGTAACGACAGGGAATGCCAAGGATTGTAGGGGCTGATTCGGGGTCGGCCTTGTGCTCATGCGACATGTTCTTACAGCGCCACCCCAGGTTTCCCGCGGGTTTTCGTCAAAGCGACAGAAAACGTCGGAAAGGCGCAGTGTAAACGCAGTTAAGCGCTGCGGTGCAGGGGCCGGGAAAAATTCTGCGCTGGCTGCCGGGCCGCTATTGACTCGGATTTCATCTTGATGCGGTTCATTCAAGCGGTGCAGCCATTGCCGGCCAATGGATGGCGGGCTTTGAGACAGGCAAGTTTGTGTGTTGGTTGTTTTTATGCCTGTTCCGAATTGCCGCGTTTTTGCTGATGTTTTTGGTTTCGCCCTCCCGGGCGAGTCACTTTTGCCCCGGATGGCCGGCCCGACAAAAGTAACCAAAACCCTCCGCCCGGTCATCCGGCCCTGGCTGCGCCAGGGTTCGCTCACTCCATCGCCGCTCCAGAGGCCCGCCACGGTGGGCCATCCCTGGCCCATCGCGGCTTTCGCGACATCCATGCCGCTCAACCTCTTCCACGACGATTCCGTTCGCCCTCCTGGGCGGGCTCTGCACGCGCCTGAATCTGCGGTAACCCAGAAGTAGCACGGAGTGGTTGTAGCTGACCAGAATGCCGGCTGCAAGCCGGCAAGCTGTTCAACGCATGAAACTGCAAAATGAAAGTTTTGGTTTAATTCAATGGCCGCATCGCTACTTCATAGCTATCAGAGCATGCCAGGCAAGTCATGACATGCCTGCTCGTTCAGGCGCGCGAATACCCCCTTCAGGAGGCCGAACGTAGGCGCTGCGCAGGGGGCGAGCGGCATGGATGCCGCGAGAGGCGTAATGGGCCAGGGACGGCCCATGTACGCCGACCCCGGAGCGGTGCCGGAGAGAGGGAAGTCGAGCGCAGCGAGACCCGGATGGCGGGGGTGCGTTTCTTTTGCTTACTTTTCTTTGCGCACTTCAAAGAAAAGTAAGTCGCCCGAGGGGGCGAAACCCGGAACCTCTGAATACACCGCAGCGGCGTCCAAAACCCCAACGACCCAATACGAACCAACACACAAACTTACCAGCCCGGTATCAAGCAAGCAGACCAACCCCTGGCACGAGGTTTCAAGGAAGTGCCTTGAGTGAACGGCATCAGGATTTCATCCGGTTACCCGCTCGCACGCCAAGGGAAGCACCACAACTTCGCGAGCAGAGCTCGCTCCTACAGGGCAGACGCAGGACGGATCAGCCGCGCTCGACCGGTGTGGAGCTGAGCTCGAAGGGGCTGTTGCTGCGCCGCTGGTTGCGGTCGTCACGCGGCGTGGCGCCGAAGAAGTTGCGGTAGGCGCTGGAAAAATGCGGCCCCGAGGAGAAGCCGCAGGACAAACCGATCTGGATGATCGACTTGCTGGTCTGCATCAACAATTGCCGCGCCTTGTTCAGACGCAGCTCCAGGTAGTACTGGCTGGGCACGCGGTTGAGGTACTGCTTGAAGATGCGCTCCAGTTGCCGGCGCGACACGCAGACGTGCTGGGCGATCTCGTCGGTGGTCAGCGGCTCCTCGATATTGGCCTCCATCAGCAGCACCGCCTGAGTCAGCTTGGGATGGCTGGAACCCAGACGATTCTGCAATGGGATGCGCTGGCGCTCGCCGCCTTCACGGATGCGCTCGACCACCAGCTCCTCGCTCACCGCACCGGCCAGCTCAGCGCCATGGTCGCGCGCCAGTACCGCCAGCAGCAGGTCGAGCACCGCCAGGCCACCACAGGCGGTGAGGCGATCACGATCCCAGTCGAACAGATGGCTGGTGGCGATGACCCTGGGGAAGCGTTCGGCGAAATCGTCCTGCCAGCGCCAATGCACCGCCGCGCGGTAGCCGTCGAGCAAGCCGAGCTGCGCCAGCGGATAGACCCCGGCCGACAAGCCGCCAATGACGCAGCCACTACGCACCTGCTGCTTGAGCGCGGCAGCCAGCGGCGCCGATACCTGAGCCGGCGGCGCATCGGCGAGCAGAAACAACTTGTGCAGGCCATCCATGTGCCCGGCCCAGGGCTCGCCCGGCAGGCGCCAATCCCCCGCCATCGACGGCTCGGCCTGCAGAAACACCAGTTCGTAGAGCACCTCGGGGTGCACCCGCTGCGCCACGCGCAGGGCTTCCTCGGCCAGGGACAGGGTCAGGGCCTTGGTGCCGGGCCAGTATAGAAAGCCGATTCGATGGGGGGTCATGAAAGCCTGTTCATAGTTTGCTGCGCGTCGGGCCTGCTGCGTTAAAAACAGGCTCGGAATGCTCATGTACAAAAGTACACTCCGCTTCCTCGCCTGTTTTTGCCTTGCATGCCTCTAGCTCGCAAGACTTTGAACAGGCTTTGAGACGCAGTCTAGCTTCTTATTATTTGAGACTGCCGGAAAGGAACTGCTTGAGCCGCTCGGATTGTGGATTGGCCAGCACTTCACGCGGGCAACCACGCTCTTCCACCAGCCCCCTGTGCAGGAACATCAGTTGGTTCGAGACCTCGCGGGCAAAGCCCATCTCGTGGGTCACCACCACCATGGTGCGCCCTTCGCTGGCCAGATCCTGCATCACCTTGAGCACCTCGCCAACCAGTTCCGGGTCGAGTGCCGAGGTGGGCTCGTCGAACAGCATCACTTCCGGCTCCATGGCCAGAGCGCGGGCGATGGCCACACGCTGCTGCTCACCGCCGCTCATGTGCGCCGGGTAGGCGTCCTTGCGATGGGCCACACCCACCTTGTTCAGGTAATGCTCGGCCTTGTCGCGGGCTTCGGCCTTGCTCACACCGAGCACGTGCACCGGCGCTTCCATCACGTTGTCCAAGGCGCTCATGTGCGACCACAGGTTGAAGTGCTGGAACACCATGGCCAGGCGCGCGCGCATGCGCTGCAACTGTTTGGCATCGGCTGCGCGCAGGGAGCCGTCCTTGGCCGGCACCAGCTTCAATTCTTCGCCATTGAGCAGGATCTTGCCGGCATGGGGCTGCTCCAGCAGGTTCAGGCAGCGCAGGAAGGTGCTCTTGCCCGAGCCGCTGGAGCCGATGATGCTGATGACGTCGCCGGCCTTGGCCGCCATAGACACGCCCTTGATCACCTCATGGCTGCCGTAGCGCTTGTGCAGATCCTGGACTTCGAGTTTGTACATGTTCGGGTTCTCTTGAATCGGCATGGCATCAGGCCTTGCGCGGGGCCATGTAGGCCAGCCAGCGGCGCTCGGCCAGCTTGAACAGGCGCACCAGGGTGAAGGTCAGCGCCAGGTAGAACAGGCCGGCGGTAATGAAGGCCTCGAACGGCATGTAGTACTGCGAGTAGACGGTGCGCGCCGCGCCGGTGATATCCACCAGGGTGACGATGGAGGCCAGCGAGGTGGTGTGCAGCATCATGATCACCTCGTTGCTGTATTGCGGCAGTGCGCGGCGCAGCGCCGAAGGCAGCAGGATGCGCCGGTACAGCTTGACGCGCGACATGCCCATGGCCTTGGCCGCCTCGATCTCCCCCGGCGGCGTGGCCTTGAGGCTGCCAGCGAGTATTTCGGCAGTGTAGGCACTGGTATTGATGGCAAAGGCCAGGCAGGCGCAGAAGGTGGCGCTGGAGAAATACGGCCAGAGGAAGCTGTCGCGGATGAACTCGAACTGCGCCAGGCCGTAATAGATCAGAAACAGTTGCACCAGCATCGGCGTGCCACGGATCACGTAGGTATAGAGCCAGGCCGGGAAGTTCACCCAGGGCGACTTCGACACCCGCATCAGCGCCAGCGGCAGGGCCAGCGCCAGGCCGACGCTCAGGGAGATGGCCAGCAGCTTGAGGGTCACCAGCACTCCACTGAAATACAGCGGCAGGTTCTCCCAGATCATCTGATAGTCGAAGATCATAGTTCGGCCACCTTGGCGCCCACCGAGTAGCGTTTCTCCAGCAGACGCAGGGCCAGCAGCGACACGCTGGTCAGCAGCAGGTACAGGCCGGCCACCGCCAGATAGAAGGTGAAGGGTTCGCGGGTGGCATCAGCGGCGCTCTTGGCCTTGAACATCATGTCCTGCAGGCCGACCACGGAAATCAGCGCGGTGGCCTTGGTCAGCACCAGCCAGTTGTTGGTGAAGCCGGGAATGGCGAAACGGATCATCTGCGGCACCAGAATGCGAAAGAACACCTGTGAGCCGCTCATGCCGTAGGCCGAGCCCGCCTCGGCCTGCCCCTTGGGGATGGCCATGAAGGCGCCACGGAAGGTTTCCGACAGGTAGGCACCGAAGATGAAACCCATGGTGAACACACCGGCGACGAAGGGGTTGATGTCGATGTAATCGTCGTAGCCGACCATCGGCGCCACGCTGTTCACCAGGCTCTGGCCGCCATAGAAGATCAGCAGGATCAGCACCAGATCGGGAATGCCACGGATCACCGTGGCATAGGTTTCGCCGAGCAAGGCCAACCACCTGATGGGTGACAGGCGGCACGCCGCGCCGATCAGGCCGAGAAAGATGGCCAGCGCCATGGATGTCAGCGCCAGCAGCAGCGTGAGCCAGGCACCATCGAGAATGGTCGAGCCATAGCCTTGAAGCATGCGCGAATACCTCGTCAGGCACCGCAAGGGCGCCAGGGAGCACAGTGGAAAGGTCAGCGGTGGCGGCCAGGCTCACCACGAAGGCCACCTGGAAAAGGTAGCCATGAAAGCATGGCACGGCTCGCAGGAGTCCGTGCCATTGGTCGTCTGCAGGTCGGAGTTATTCGCCGTATACGTCGAAGTCGAAGTACTTGTCCTGCACTTGCTTGTACGTGCCGTTGGCACGGATGGCCGCGATGGCGGCGTTGAGCTTGTCGCGCAGCGCGGTGTCACCCTTGCGCACGGCGATGCCCTGCCCTTCGCCGAAGTACTTCACGTCGGTGAAATCGGGGCCGACGAAGGCGAAGCCCTTGCCGGCATCGGTCTTGAGGAAACCGTCGTCGATATTCACCGAGTCGGCCAGGGTGGCATCCAGACGACCGGCCTGCAGGTCGAGGAAGACTTCGTTCTGCGAGCTGTAGCGCACCACCTGAGCACCGGCCGGGGCGAAGACGTCGGTGGCGTAGCGGTCATACACCGAGGAGCGCTGCACGCCGATCTTCTTGTCCTTGAGGTCGACCAGCGGATCCTTCAGCTCGGTACCGGCCTTCATCGCCAGCTTGGCCGGGGTGGCGTAGTACTTGTTGGTGAAGTCCACGGACTTCTTGCGATCGTCGGTGATCGACATGGACGACAGCACGGCGTCGAACTTGCGCACCTTGAGCGCCGGGATCAGGCCGTCGAACTCCTGCTCGATCCACTGGCACTTGACCTTCATCTCCTCGCACAGGGCGTTGCCGATGTCATAGTCGAAGCCGGCGATCTGGCCATCGGGGGTCTTGAAGGCGAAGGGCGGATAGGCCGCCTCGATGCCGATGCGCAGCGGCTTCTCGGCCATGGCCAGGGGCGACAACAGGGACAGCGTCAAGGCGCCGAGCAGTGCGATCTTCTTCATGAATTGCTCCTTCGAATTGGGTATGGCATCGATGGCAGTGAGGGGCCCGGGCCTTTTATGGGTTGTAGAAGGCAGTGCTGCGCTGTCGTGCAGGGTGGACGACAAGGGGCCTTGGCTGGGTGTGCGGCATTCTAGCGGCAGGCAATGAGGCGATATTTCTTCAATGCGACAACTAATTACAGAAGCGCAGGATGCGCAGGCGGGAGATATTGACAGACAGAAAAAGCAGTGATCAACAGAAAAAATCCAAACGGATGTTCAAAGCAAGAGCCAGGCCATGAAATCGCCGGCCGCTCTAGATCGGTGTTTTCGCTGGAGAACGAGCGATCACTGCGACCAGCAATTGCACCGAATCAGGGCAATTTCGTTCCCGAAACGCCCAGTCCGGTGCAGGGTGTTACCAGCAGCTAGCAACAGCCCCCAGCAGGCCGTTGAAAAACGTAGGCGAGGCAGGCAAGACAATACCGATGGCGGCCCCGCAAAAACAGCCGAAAAAAGCACTGGGCCCGCACTCGGGTTTACGTGTTGTAAATGAGCATTTTGAGGCTGTTTTTAACGCAGTATTGCCAACGCAGGTAGTTTTTCAACAGCCTGCTAGCCAAACACCCCTGCCTCACGCAATCTGGCCACACCTTCGGCATCGAAACCCAGTTCGGCCAGCACCTGCTCGGTGTGCGCGCCGAGCGCCGCGCCTACATGCCGTGGCGGTGGCAGGCCGTCGGAGAACTTCAACGGGCAGGCCAGTTGCGCCTGCGCCGGCAGCCCCTCGCGCGGCACCTCGGTGACCAGCTCGCGGGCGCGGATCTGCGGATGCTTCAGCGCTTCGGAGAGCGGCAACATGGGCTCGACGCAGGCATCCAGCGCGGCGAACACCTGACCCCACTCGGCAAAATCACGCTTCTCGAACTCGATCGCGATCTCGCGCTTGAGCGCCTGCTGATCTTCCGGCTTCTGCGACAACCCACGAGCCGCCAGCTCCGGCCGCCCGATGGCCTGACAGAAAGCCTGCATGAATTGCGGCTCCAGGCTGCCCACGGCGAACCAGCGGCCGTCACGGGTGCGGTAGTAATCGTAGAAGCTGCCGCCATTGAGCGGCTGATTCTCCATGGCCGGCTCCACTCCCGCCCCCAGGTAACCGGCGCCGGCCATGCCGTGCAGGCTGAAGGCGCAGTCGGTCATGCTCACGTCCACCTGCTGCCCCTTGCCCGTGGCCTGGCGCTGCACCACGGCGGCCAGCAGACCGATCACCCCGTGCAGGGAACCACCGGCAAGATCCGCCAGTTGCACGCCAAGGGGCAGCGGGCCGCTGTCGCGGCGCCCGGTGTAGCTGGCGATGCCGGACAGGGCCAGATAGTTGATGTCATGCCCGGCGCGCTCGCGATAAGGCCCGGTCTGCCCGTAGCCGGTGATGGAGACGTAGATCAGCCGTGGATTGATCGCCTTGAGCGCCTCGTAGCCCAGCCCCAGCCTGTCCATCACGCCGGGGCGGAACTGTTCGAGCAGGATGTCGTACTCGGCCACCAGTTGCTTGACCAGCTCCACCGCTTCGGGCCGCTTGAGATCGAGGGCGATGCTGCGCTTGTTGCGATTGAGATAGGCATGGCTGGTGGAGGTGCCACCCTCGTGCGGCGGCAGCACCCGCACCAGATCCAGGCGCGTGGGCGACTCCACGCGCAGCACCTCGGCGCCCATGTCCGCCAGCAGCAAGGAGGCGAACGGCCCCGGCAGCAGGGTGGAGAAGTCGAGGATTTTCAGCGAAGACAGTGGGCCGGACATGGCGACTCCCATTTCCTGTGTGTGATATGGCCGGTAACGCCTGCGCGCCCTGCGGCGCCCTACAGCTTCATACCACGGCTGATGATCTCCTTCATGATCTCCGAGGTGCCGGCGAAGATGCGCTGGATACGCGCGTTCGCGTACATCTTGCAGATCGGGTATTCCCACATGTAGCCCCAGCCGCCATGCAGTTGCACGCCCTCGTCCACCACCTTGCCGAGCAGCTCGGTGGTGAAGAGCTTGGCCTCGGCGGCCACTTCCGGAGTGAGTTTCTTCTGGTTGTGATCCAGCACACAGCGGTCGGTGAAGACCTGCGCCACGTCGACCTGCGTGCGCATTTCCGCCAGCTTGAAGCGGGTGTTCTGGAAGTGCGCCACCGGACGCCCGAAGGCCTGGCGCTCCCTGACGTAATCGAGGGTGGTCTGCAGCGCCGCCTCGGCCCCGGCCACTGCGCCGCAGGCGTTAGTCAGGCGCTCCTGGGCGAGCATGTTCATCAGGTAGAAGAAGCCGCCCTTGGCATCGCCCAGCAGGTTCTCCTTGGGCACCTTGACGTCGTTGAAGAACAGCTCGGCGGTGTCCTGGCTGTGCATGCCGAGCTTCTTCAGCTTCTTGCCACGCTCGAAGCCGGGCATGCCGCGCTCCACCAGGAACAGGCCCATGGCGTGCTTGTTGGCCGGGTCGGTCTTGGCCGCGACTATCACCAGATCAGCCAGGTAACCGTTGGAGATGAATACCTTGGAGCCGTTGAGCAGCCAGTGATCGCCCTTGTCCACCGCCGTGGTGCGCATGCCGGCCAGGTCGGAGCCGGCAGACGGCTCGGTCATCGCCACGGCGAGGATGGTCTCGCCGCTGACGATGCCCGGCATGAACCGCGCCTTCTGCTCGGCACTGCCGTACTCGGCGATATAGGGGCCGCACAGGGCCGAGTGCAGCGGGATCATGAAACCGGGCTCGTTGATGCGCGCCAGCTCCTCGCACATGATCTGCTCGTAACGGAAATCCTTGAGCCCGGCGCCGCCGTATTGCTCGTCGGCCCAGGGCAGCAGAAAGCCCATCTCGCCGGCCTTGCGCCACACGCTGCGATCGACCACGCCGGCGGCCTCCCACTCTTCCTGATGCGGCACCACCTCCTTGTCGAGGAACGCCGCGAAGGCATCGCGGAACAGGTTGTGCTCGGTGTCGAAATGATTGCGCTGCATGGGGCGGATCCTCCGCTGCTCGTTATCGGGCGAAGGTTAGGTGTGCCGCCGCATGCCGCTCAATGACCCATGCGCTCAGGTGCGGTTGACTCATTCGGCCAAAGTAGGTGGTGATACCGGACTGGCAAGTTTGTATTGGTTGTTCTGTGGTCTGTTCCGAATTGCCGCGTTTTTGCTGATGTTTTTGGTTTCGCCCTCCCGGGCGAGTCACTTTGCGGGCAAAGTAACCAAAACCTTCCGCCCGATCATCCGGCCCTGGCTTCGCCAGGGTTCGCTCACTCCATCGTCGCTCCAGAGGCCCGCCGCGGTGGGCCATCCATGGCCCATCGCGGCTCTCGCGGCATCCATGCCGCTCAACCTCTTCCACGACGATTCCGTTCGCCCTCCTGGGCGGGCTCTGCACGCGCCTGAACCCGAGGTAACCCCAGAGGTAGCGCGGAGTGCTGGTCAGCCGTAGGGCGGACTCAGGAGCGAAGCGAACAGTCCGCCGGGCCATGCCCAGTTCGGCACCACAACCTACGTCCAATACTCCCAACAGCGTACTGCTTCCGAGTGGCCGGCGTCCCGTCACGCCTACGCGAATGAACTATTGGTTTAACTCGACGACCCCATCCCGACTTCATTACCAGTCCGGTATCAATAACCCCGCCATGCCAGAAAGAGCCTGCGAAGGAGTCAGGCCAATGGAGACTCTGTACGGGACAGGCCGGCCAAGCTATCCCCGACCAGACTGACCATAACCCAAGTCTCGGGCATGAAGCCGCCGAAGCTGAGAATCAGCGCCAGGCTGGCAACCGGCAGCCGCACCACTACCAGCCACACTTGTTCCCCAGGCACGGCACTGGCTACCATCGCCAGCAAAAAAGGCCCGCCCTCCATGCGTGAACGCTCCATCGCCAGCCACTTCGTCCAGGCCGCTTTGCGTGGCGCGCAGCGCCATGGCCGGCCCTGCGACGAGCTGCTGCGCCAGGCCGGCATCCAGTCGGCCATCCTCCAACAGCCCCGCGCGCGTGTCGCCCCCGAGCAGTTCACCCGCCTGGTGCAGTTGCTCTGGGAAGCCCTCGACGACGAGTACCTGGGTTTCGGCAAGCTGCCGAGCAAGCGCGGCACCTTTGCCATGATGGGGCACGCCATCATCCATTGCCGCACGCTGGAAAAGGCGCTGAACCGCGGCGTGCTGTTCTATGGTCTGTTTCCCGAAGCTCCACGCATTCGTTTGCAGCGCGAGGGCGACTGGGCACGCCTGAGCGTGGACGACAGCGCGCTGTGGGATCCGGATCACTTCCTGCTGGAAAGCCTGCTGGTGATCTGGCACCGCCTCGGCAGTTGGCTGATCGGCCAGCGCATCCGCCTGGAAGAAGCCACCTTCGCCCATGCCGAACCTGCCCATGCCGCCGAGTACGACCTGCTGTTCCCCTGCCCCAGGAGCTTTGCCGCCGGGTACAACAGCCTGCTGTTCCAGGCGCGCTACCTGGACATGCCGCTGCTGCAGGACGAGCGCACCCTCAAGCAGTTTCTCCTGCACTCCCCCGCCGACCTGCTGGCCCGCCCCGATGGTGGTGCCAGCCTGATCAGCCAGATTCGCCGCCTGCTCGGCCGCGACTGCCGCACCTGGCCGGATCTTGAGCGGGTCGCCCAGCAGTTGCACACCAGTCCGCAGACCCTGCGTCGGCACCTGCGTGAGGAAGGCAGCAGCTTTCAGGAGCTCAAGGATCATCTGCGCCGCGATCTGGCCATCTACTACCTGGGTCGCAACGAGATGACCATCGAGAGCATCGCCGAGCAGCTCGGGTTTTCCGAGCCCTCGGCGTTCCACCGCGCGTTCAAGAAATGGACGGGGCTGACCCCCGGCACCTACCGCGCTGGCCAGTAGGCCTCAGCTCAAGCCTGCCGCGCGCGCACGGGCCGCGTGCAGTTTCTTGTAGCTGTCGATCAGACGCAGGTGCTTGTCCAGGCCTTCGAGCTGCATGCTGGTCGGGGTCAGGCCATGGAAGCGCACGCTGCCGTCCACCGAGCCGATTACCGCGTCCATGCGCTCGTTGCCGAACATGCGCCGCAGGTTGTGCTCGTAGTTGGCCAGCTCAAGCTCGTCGTCCAGTTGGATCTCCAGCACGGCGTTGACCGCCTGATAGAACAGGCCGCGCTCGACGGTATTGTCGTTGTACTGCAGGAAGGCCTCGACCAGCTCCTTGGCGTCGTCGTATTTCTTCAGCGCCAGGTTGATCAGCAGCTTCAGCTCGAGGATGGTGAGCTGGCCCCACACCGTGTTGTCGTCGAACTCGACGCCGATCAGCGTGGTGATGTCGGTGTAGTCGTCGACCTCGGCGTTGTTCAGGTTGCGCAGCAGCGACTTGAGTTCGCGGTCGCTGAGGGCGTGCAGGTTGAGGATGTCCTTGCGGAACAGCAGCGCCTTGTTGGTGTTGTCCCAGATCAGATCCTCGACCGGGTAGATCTCCGAGTAGCCGGGCACCAGGATGCGGCAGGCGTTGGCGCCGAGGTCGGCATAGGTGGCCACGTAGACTTCCTTGCCCATGGCTTCGAGGATGCCGAACAGGGTCGCGGCTTCCTGTTCATTGGAGTCGGCCCCCTCGCCGGAGAAGTCCCATTCGACGAACTCGAAGTCCGGCGTGGCGCCGAAGAAGCGCCAGGACACCACGCCGCTGGAGTCGATGAAGTGCTCGACGAAGTTGTTCGGCTCGGTCAGCGCCAGGCTGTCGAAGGTGGGCTGCGGCAGGTCGTTGAGGCCCTCGAAGCTGCGCCCCTGCAGCAGTTCGGTCAGGCTGCGCTCCAGCGCCACCTCGAAGCTCGGGTGCGCGCCGAAGGAGGCGAACACGCCGCCGGTGCGCGGGTTCATCAGGGTCACGCACATCACCGGGAATTCGCCACCGAGCGAGGCATCCTTGACCAGCACCGGAAAGCCCTGCTCCTCCAGGCCTTTAATGCCAGCGACTATGCCCGGGTACTTGGCCAGCACGGCCTGCGGCACGTCCGGCAGGCACAGCTCGTTCTCCAGAATCTCGCGCTTGACCGCCCGCTCGAAGATCTCCGACAGGCACTGCACCTGGGCCTCGGCCAGGGTGTTGCCGGCGCTCATGCCGTTGGAGAGATACAGGTTTTCGATCAGGTTGGACGGGAAGTACACCGTCTCGCCATCGCTCTGGCGCACGAACGGCAGCGAGCAGATGCCGCGCAGCGTATTGCCCGAGTTGGTGTCATAAAGATGCGAGCCACGCAGCTCGCCATCCGGGTCGTAAATGGCCAGGCAATGCTCGTCGAGAATTTCCTCGGGCAGTGCGTCCTTCGGCCCCGGCTTGAACCAGCGCTCGTTGGGGTAATGGACGAATTCGGCACTGGCGATGTCCTCGCCCCAGAACTGGTCGTTGTAGAAGAAGTTGCAGTTCAGCCGCTCGATGAACTCGCCCAGCGCCGAGGCCAGGGCAGCCTCCTTGGTCGCGCCCTTGCCATTGGTGAAGCACAGGTTCGATTGCGCATCGCGGATATGCAGCGACCAGACGTTGGGCACGATGTTGCGCCAGGAGGCGATCTCGATCTTCATCCCCAGCTCGGCGAGGATGCCCGACATATTGGCGATGGTCTGTTCCAGCGGCAGATCCTTGCCGGGAATGTAGGTGGAGGTATCGGCTACCGGCATCAGCAGCGCCTGGGCATCGGCGTCGAGGTTGTCGACTTCCTCGATGACGAACTCGGGGCCTTGCTGCACCACCTTCTTCACCGTGCAGCGGTCAATGGAACGCAGAATGCCCTGACGATCCTTCTCGGAAATGTCGGCCGGCAGCTCGACCTGGATCTTGAAGATCTGCGCGTAACGGTTCTCCGGGTCGACAATATTGTTCTGCGACAGGCGAATGTTCTCGGTGGGGATGTCGCGGGTCTGGCAGTACAGCTTGACGAAGTACGCCGCGCACAACGCCGAGGACGCCAGGAAATAGTCGAACGGCCCCGGCGCCGAGCCATCGCCCTTGTAGCGGATGGGCTGATCGGCGATCACCGTGAAGTCGTCGAATTTGGCTTCGAGGCGAAGGTTGTCGAGAAAGTTGACCTTGATTTCCATGGAGCGGCACCGGCAAGCAAAACGAAATGGCCGCCATTATCCGGGTTTTGCCCCGGATGTCTTGCACCGCGCGCCAAAGGGCGGGCAATCGGAGCCGTCGCGGCTGAAGCCCCTCCCATTTCGAGTGAAAGGCGAACCATGGCAGGCGCTTCAGCGGCGACTCAGTAGCAAGGCGGCCCGTTTCAGTCGTACAGGCGCACGCGGAAGCAGGCCCCGCCGAGCTCGGAATCCTCCAGGCTCAGTTCGCCGTCGTAGCTCTCGACTATGTCCTCGACCACCGCCAGGCCGATGCCCTGCCCCGGGTTCTGCACATCCAGGCGCTCGCCACGTTGCAGCACGCGGGCGCGCTGATCGGCCGGCACCCCGGGGCCATCGTCCTCGATGGTCAGCAGGCAACCGTCCGCCAGCGGCTCCAGGCGCACCCGCACCTGATGCAGGCAGAGCCGGTAGGCGTTTTCCAGCAGATTGCCGAGCAGTTCCATCAGCGCACCACGCTCCATGCTCACCTGGCTGTACTCGGGCACCTCCAGGGTCGCCTCCACGCGTTTGTCGCGGTACACCTTGTCCAGCGAGCTGCACAGACCATCGAGCAATGGCCAGACCTGCTCGCGATGACGCACCAGGCCACTGCGGCGCAGGCTGGCGCGCTGCAACTGATAGCCGACCTGCTGGCTCATGCGCTCGATCTGCGCCTGCATCAGTTGCGCCTGCTCGCGGTTCTCCGGCTGCGCGGTGAGCGTCTCGCCGATGCCTTGCAACACGCTGAGGGGCGTCTTCAGACTATGGGCAAGATCCTCCAGAGAGTCACGGTAGCGTTCGCGCTGACGCCGTTCGCTGTCGAGCAGGCGGTTGAGGGAACTGGTCAGGCGCAGCAGTTCGCGCGGATGCTCATCACTCAGGCGCTGGCGGGTACCGGCCTCGACGCCATCGAGTTCGTCACTCAAGCCGCGCAGGCTGCGGAAGCCCCAGGTCAGACCGAACCACAGCAGCCCCAGCAACACCATCAGGGCCAGGCCCAGCCACAGACGCAACTTCCAGGCGAAGCCATCGAACAGGGTCTGGTATTCCCGCGTCGGCTGCATGGTGACGATACTCAGCGCCGTTTCATCGCCGCGCAGCAGATCCACTTCGATGTCGTAGACGAAATACTCCTGGCCATTGTGGTCGTCGTGGATACGCACGAACTCATGACCGTGCCCATCATAGCGCGGCAGGTAACGCACCAGCTCGTACAGGGACGAGCGCGAACGCCAGATCAGATTGCCGTCGCGGTCGAAGATGAACCCCAGCAGATGCGAGTCGAGGTTGTCGAATTCCTCGTCCGGCATCTTGTCCGGCATGCGCAACTGGCCATCCTCGATGCGTGCGGCCGAGATCAGCGCGGCGGCGTCGGAGGCCAGGCGTTTTTCCACGGTCTGCTCCAGGGCGTTGAGAAACACCCCCTGCAGCACCGGCATCAACAACAGCATGAACAACACCGCCAGCGCCGCCGTGCCGAGCATCAGACGCAGGCGCAGCGAGCCGAAACGGGCGCGCAGACGATGCAGAATGTCGCGCGCGCGCCTCACTTGCAGCGCTCGTTGAACATGTACCCCTGGCCGCGCACAGTCTCGATCGGCTTGCTCTCCAATGCCGTCTCGAGCTTGCGCCGCAGCCGCCCGACCAGCACCTCGATGACGTTCGGATCACGTTCCTCGTCGCCGGGATAGAGCTGTTCCATCAGGCGCTCCTTGGCGATCACCTGCTGGTGATGGAGCATCAGGTATTCGAGGATGCGGTATTCGTAGGCCGTCAGTTGCAACGATTGCTCACCGACCGTGGCCTGCTTGCGGTTGAGATCCAGCACCAGCTCACCGGTTTCGATGGTCGACTTGGTGAACCCCGACGAGCGCCGCAGCAAGGCGTTCAGGCGCGCTTCCAGCTCCTCGAACTGGAAGGGTTTGACCAGGTAATCGTCGGCACCACAGGACAGCCCCTCCACCTTGTCCTGCCAGTTGCCGCGCGCGGTGAGGATAAGGATCGGGAAGTGCTTGTCCTGGCTGCGCAACTGGCGAATCAGGTCGATGCCACTCATGCCCGGCAGGCCGAGATCGACCAGGGCCAGGTCGTGATTGAAGTTGTCCGCGCGGTACAAGGCCTCCTCGGCGGTACGCACGGCATCGACCACATGACCGTTTTCACTGAGACGAGTGAACAGGTGGTGACGCAACAGGGCCTCATCCTCCACCACCAACAATTTCATGATCTGTGTTCCCTCCTCTTTTTTCAGTTATACGAAGGCCGGGCATACGCCCGGCCCGTGAATCGCAGTCCGCCGTCAGAAGGCGTAGTTGGCACCCAGGTAGAACTGCGAGCTGCTGTGCAGATCCAGCGACCCGGCCTTGCCCGCACCATGCGGCGCCATCTCGGTGCTGGCATTGGTACGCAGATAACGATATCCGCCTTCGATCGACGTATTGCTGCCCAGTTCCTGCACGACACCCGCTTGCAAACCGGCTGCCAGGCCGATATCGCTGTCACGGGAGAAGCCCCGGCTCTCCTGCTCCAGCTTGACCAACCCGCCGCTCACGCCACCGAACAGCTTGGTGCCGTTTTCACCCAGCGGCAAGAACAGGTCGTAGCTTCCCAGCAGGTTCTGCTGGCGCAGCTTGTAACCACTGTAGCTGTCGGAAAAATTCTCGTAGCTCAGGTAGTAGCGGCCATCACCCTGCTGCTGGCCAATGCGCACACCCCAGGTGCCGGTGCCATCGATCACCTTGTCCAGCTTGGGGTCGTCCAGGTTGGCATTCAGCGCATTGGACTTCTGGATGTTGTTGTCGGTCTGCCCCCAGGTCAGCCCGAGGAAATTGTCATCGGCCTTGGCGGCGGTAGCGCCCAGCGCCAGGCAAGTGCTCAGTGCGATACGGTTCAGTATGACTTTCATCGAATCGTTCCTCTCGTTGCCGTTGCGATCAACTCGCCAACGAGTCTGTGCGAAGACTACTGAATCCCTGCTGAACCCTCCTTGAACCTGCACTGAATGGGCAGCGAACGACCTATAAACGTCGCACCAGAGCCGCTGCCAGCAGAAACAGGGAGGCGAGAACGGCCAGCAGCGCCAGCCAGGCGGCATGCTCCCAGACATAACCACCCAGATACCCCACCAGGCTCGATCCCAGGTAATACGCGCACAGGTACAGCGCCGAAGCCTGCGCCTTGGCCCCCTGCGCATGCACCCCGACCTGCCCGCTGGCCACCGCATGGGCGGCGAAGAAGCCCAGGGTGAACAGCGCCAGGCCGGCCACGGCCGCACTCAACCAGGGCGTTGCGCACAGCGCCACGCCCAGCAGCATCAGGGCGATGCTGCCGAGCATCACCTGGCGCGCGCCGAAGCGAGGCACCAGCCGCCCGGCCCAACCGGCGCTGAAGATACCCAGCAGATAGACCACGAACAGCAGGCCGATCACCGTCGCCGAAAGGTTGAAGGGCGCGCCGGCCAGGCGAAAGCCTACGTAGTTGAACAGCGCGACGAAGCCGCCCATCAGCAGGAACGCCAGGGCGAACAGCAGCCGCAGACGTGGATTGCCCAGGTGCAGGGCGAAGTTGCGCAGCAAGCCATGGGGCGACAGTGGCTGCGCGGTGAAATGCCGCGATGGCGGCAGCAGCCAGACGAACAGGCCCAGCGCCAGCAGGCCCAGCCCGGCGATGCCGCCCAGCGCCCAGGGCCAGCCGCCGATATCACTGAGCAGGCCGGCCAGCAGACGGCCGAGCAAACCGCCCAGGGCCG
Organism: Pseudomonas sp. NCHU5216; assembly: GCF_052156495.1. Taxonomy (NCBI): domain Bacteria; kingdom Pseudomonadati; phylum Pseudomonadota; class Gammaproteobacteria; order Pseudomonadales; family Pseudomonadaceae; genus Pseudomonas; species Pseudomonas sp. NCHU5216. Next base: position 30,395 of record NZ_JBQLIX010000038.1, read on the forward strand.
TGCCGCCGATGTACAGCCCCATGGCCGCTGGCAGGGACTGCGGGTCGAACTCCTCGCCGACATAGGCCATGGCCAACGCCGGCAGACCGCTCAATGCCAAGCCCAGCAAAGTGCGCAGGATCAGCAGGCTGCTCCACTGCTCCACCAGCGCGCAGGCGATCCCCAGCAGCGCCGCCAGGCCCAGCGCCGCCACCATCACCGGTTTGCGCCCCCAGCTCTCGGCCAACGCACCGGATACCAGCAGGCACAGCGCCAGGCTGAGGGTGGTCAGCGACAGCGCCAGGCTGCTGCTGGCTGCCGACACGCGAAAGTGCGCGGCCAGCAATGGCAGCAGTGGCTGTACGCAATAGAGCATGGCGAAGGTGGCGAAACCGGCGCAGAACAGCGCCAGGGTGGCGCGCCGGTAAGCCACGCTGCCACGGGTCAGATGGGCAGTAGACATGAACGAGAAAACTCAAGAAGCCTGATGCGGGCGCGCGCTGGGTCGACGCCGCCCAATGAATGGAACGGGAGAAAATATTAGCACGCTATCGATAATTCCGAACGCGCGCCCTGCACCTGGCCTGATTCCCCCTCCCTTGATCCAGCGCAACGGACTTTGCCCTCACTAAAGCTAGGGTCTAGCCTGAGATAGGGAACGCAATGGAGCCAAGCGAATGGACACAGAGAGCAAAGCCAAGAAAGGCAAGGAAACCCGCCTGTTCCTCTTTCTCGTCGTCTGCCTGTTCCCCCTTCTTTCGGTCGCCTTGGTCGGCGGCTACGGATTCATCATCTGGTTCATGCAGATGCTCCTGGGGCCGCCTGGCCCACCCACCTGATCGTCGTCAAACACGGAGCCACGGAACATGGCCGCCCCCCTGCACATATCCAGCCTGCTGATACACGCACGGCCCGAGCTGCTCGTCGCGGTAAAAGCCAACCTGCGCCAGCTCGACGGCGTCGAACTGCACCAGGAAAGCCCTCAGGGCAAGCTGGTGGTGGTGCTGGAAACCGAACACGAGCGCCAGATCCTGGCGCGCATCGAACAGATCAATGCATTGCCGGGCGTGCTCAACGCCGCCCTGGTCTACCACGAACTCCTCGAAGCAGAAGGAGACGCCTGATGAAGCTTTCCCGCCGTGAATTCGCCAAAGCCAACGCGGCCGCCATCGCCGCAGCGGCCGCCGGCCTGCCTCTGGTCAGCACCGCCAGCAACCTGATCACCGAAGCGGACATGACCCGCCTGGACTGGAACAAGGCGCCCTGCCGCTTCTGCGGTACCGGCTGCAGCGTGATGGTGGCTACCCGCGACAACCGCGTGGTAGCCACCCACGGCGACGTCAAGGCCGAGGTCAACCGCGGCCTGAACTGCGTCAAGGGCTATTTCCTGTCGAAGATCATGTATGGCGTCGACCGCCTCACCCAGCCGCTGCTGCGCATGAAGAACGGCGTGTACGACAAGCAGGGCGAATTCCAGCCGGTAAGCTGGGAGCAGGCCTTCGCCATCATGGCGCAGAAGACCAAGCAGGCCATCGCCGAGCACGGCCCGGAGGCGGTCGGCATGTTCGGCTCCGGCCAGTGGACGGTGTGGGAAGGCTATGCCGCCAACAAGCTGATGAAAGCCGGCCTGCGCAGCAACAACATCGACCCCAACGCGCGGCACTGCATGGCGTCGGCGGTGATGGGCTTCATGCGCACCTTCGGCATGGACGAGCCGATGGGCTGCTACGACGATATCGAGGCCGCCGATGCCTTCGTCCTGTGGGGCTCGAACATGGCCGAGATGCACCCGATCCTCTGGAGCCGGGTCACCGATCGGCGCCTCAGCCAGCCGAACACCAAGGTGGCAGTGCTCTCCACCTTCGAGCACCGCAGCTTCGACCTCGCCGACATCCCGCTGGTGTTCAAACCGCAGACCGACCTGCTGATCCTCAACTACATCGCCAACCACATCATCGAGAGCGGTGCGGTGAACCAGGACTTCGTCGGCAACCACACCAAATTCGCCCGCGGCGCCGACGACATCGGCTACGGCCTGCGTCCGGACAACCCGCTGGAGATGCAGGCCAGGAACGCCGCCAAGGCCAACACCTGGGAGGACATGTCCTTCGAGCAGTTCGCCGCCTTCGTCAAACCCTACACCCTGGAGCGCACCGCCAAGGAATCGGGCGTGTCAGCCGAGCGCCTCAAGGCCCTGGCCGAGCTGTACGCCGACCCCAAGCGCAAGGTGGTGTCGTTCTGGACCATGGGTTTCAACCAGCACACCCGCGGCGTCTGGGCCAACAACCTGATCTATAACATCCACCTGCTCACCGGCAAGATCAGCGAGCCAGGCAACAGCCCCTTCTCCCTCACCGGCCAACCCTCGGCCTGCGGCACCGCCCGCGAAGTAGGCACCTTCTCCCACCGGCTGCCCGCCGACCTGCTGGTGGCCAACCCCAAACACCGCGAAACTGCGGAGAAGATCTGGAAGCTGCCGCCCGGCACCATTCAGGAAAAGCCGGGCTTCCATGCCGTGCAGCAGAGCCGCATGCTCAAGGACGGCGTGCTCAAGGTCTACTGGACGCAGGTCAGCAACAACATGCAGGCCGGCCCCAATGTCATGCAGGAAGTGCTGCCAGGCTGGCGCAACCCGGAAACCTTCGTCATCGTCTCCGACGTCTACCCCACCGTCTCCGCCCAGGCCGCCGATCTGATCCTGCCCAGCGCCATGTGGGTGGAGAAGGAAGGCGCCTACGGCAACGCCGAGCGCCGCACGCAGTTCTGGCACCAGTTGGTGAAGGCGCCGGGCGAGGCCAAGTCCGATCTCTGGCAATTGGTGGAATTCTCCAAGCGCTTCACCACCGACGAGGTCTGGCCCGCCGAACTGCTGGCCAAGGCCCCGGACTACAAGGGCAAGACGCTCTACCAGGTGCTGTTCGCCAATGGCCAGGTCGACCAGTTCCCCAGCGAGCAGATCGAAGCCGGCTACGCCAACGACGAGGCCGAGGCTTTCGGCTTCTATCTGCAGAAGGGCCTGTTCGAGGAATACGCCCGCTTCGGCCGTGGCCATGGCCATGACCTGGCGCCCTTCGACCGCTATCACGCCGAGCGCGGCCTGCGCTGGCCGGTGGTCGATGGCAAGGAGACGCGCTGGCGCTACCGCGAAGGGCTCGACCCCTACGTGGAAAAAGGCAGCGGCGTGCAGTTCTACGGTTACCCGGACAAGCGCGCGCTGATCTTCGCCCTGCCCTACGAGCCGCCAGCCGAGGCGCCGGATGCCGACTTCCCGTTCTGGCTGAGCACCGGCCGCGTGCTGGAGCACTGGCATACCGGCAGCATGACCCAGCGTGTCGAAGAACTGCACGGCGCGGTGCCCGATGCCCTGGTGTACATGCATCCGGACGACGCCAAGGCGCTCAAGGCGCGGCGTGGCAGCGAGGTCAAGGTGATCAGCCGGCGCGGCGAGATCCGCGCGCGCATCGAAACCCGCGGGCGCAACAAGCCGCCACGCGGCCTGGTGTTCGTGCCCTTCTTCGACGCCAACAAACTGATCAACAAGGTCACCCTGGACGCCACCGACCCGATCTCCAAGCAGACCGACTACAAGAAGTGTGCGGTGAAGATCGAACTGGTCAGCCTGGCCTGAGGAGAGCCGTCATGAGCCTGCGTTTTCTGCCTCTGTTACTGCTTGCGGTCTTTGGCCTGGCCATCGCCGCTGAGCTCGATTACCCACTCGACGCCCCGGCGCCGGACGGCCGCCGCCCAGGCGGTACCCTCAGTCAGACCCTGCCGGCACCGGTGCTGGGCAACGAGGAAAACAAGGACGTGCGCCGCGAGCGCAACTACCCGGAACAGCCGCCGACCATCCCGCACAGCATTCGCGGCTACCAGGTGGACGCCAACGGCAACAAGTGCCTGACCTGCCACAGCCGCGCCGGCAGTGCCCGCAGCCAGGCACCGATGATCAGCATCACCCATTACATGGATCGTGACGGCCAGCCGCTGGCTGCCGTATCGCCGCGGCGCTATTTCTGCACCCAGTGTCATGTGGCTCAGCAGGAGGTCAAACCGCTGGTCGGCAACAGCTTCCGCAATATCGACCAGTTGCTGGGCGACGAAGCGGCCCGCGCGGCGAAGCCCTGAGGAGGCCTCATGAAGTCACTACTGGCCCTGCTCAAGGAATACTGGGGCATCCTGCGTCGCCCGAGCGTGCACTACAGCCTGGGCTTTCTCACACTCGGTGGTTTCATCGCCGGGATCATCTTCTGGGGCGGCTTCAACACCGCGCTGGAGGCCACCAATACCGAGCAGTTCTGCATCTCCTGCCATGAGATGCGCGACAACGTCTATGTCGAGCTGCAGGACACCATTCACTACAGCAACCGCTCCGGGGTGCGCGCCACCTGCCCGGACTGCCACGTGCCGCACCAGTGGACGGACAAGATCGCACGCAAGATGCAGGCCTCCAAGGAAGTCTGGGGCAAGATCTTCGGCACCATCGACAGCCGCGACAAGTTCCTGGCAAAACGCCGCGAGCTGGCCGAGCACGAGTGGGCCAGACTCAAGGCCAACGACTCGCTGGAATGCCGCAACTGCCACGAGTTCGACTACATGGACTTCACCAAGCAGAGCCCGCGCGCCCGGCAGATGCACTCCAGCGCGCTGGCCAGCGGTGAGGCCACCTGCATCGATTGCCACAAGGGCATTGCCCACCATCTGCCGGACATGAGTGGTGTGCCGGGCTGGTAGGGGCCTATTCGCCGCGCAGTCGCTGCAGATGCGCCTGCACGCCAGCCGAGGTCTGCTCGCCCACCAGGCGCTCGCGCAGCTTGCCCTGGTCATCGATGATGTAGGTCACCGGCAGCACGTCGTTGTGCGGCAAGGCGAAACGCTCAGCCGGATCCTGCGCCAGGACGGTGAACTGAATATCGAAGGCATCGGCGGCCCGCTTGAGTTCCTCACCCTGCAAGCCATCGAAGTTGACCCCGATGACTGTTGCCGACTGCGTCTCGAGCGCCTTGGACAGCGCATTGAGCTGGGGAATTTCGGTGCGGCACGGCGCGCACCATTCGGCCCAATAATTGATGACCAGCCACTGGCCATCCAGACGCTCAGCCGGTACCTTCTGCCCATGCTGATCGAGGCCGAAATCCTCGCTGCAGCCAACCAGCAGCAGACCGGCCAAAATCCCTACTACCGCATTGCGGAGCTGTAAGCCCATGCACTCGATCCTCGTCTACCCGGGGTTGATATGACGCTGGACACCCTGCGCCTGGAAGTACCAGAACTGCGCGAAGAGCACGGCGTCGTGCCGGCGGATCTGGTCGGACAGCTCGCCAGCGCGCGCCGGCAGGATCCGAGCAACGCACTGCAACAGCTACTGAGCCTGCTGTTCAACCTCAACCGCAGCGCGCTGACCTTACTGGAAAGACAACGCGCGCTGCAAAATTTCAGCGACGAGTTCCGTCATTATGCCGCCCTGAGCGACGCCGCCGGTCCGCCCAGCGCCCTGCTCCTGCGCCTGTGCAGCGAAATGGCGATCGGCTTCAAGCGCCTGCTGCTGCAGATTCTCCAAGGGCGCCAGCCGTCCCTGCCACACCTGGCCTGGTGCCTGTACATGGCCCAGCATTACCTGGCCCAGCACCTGCTGCGCAGCTACCAGCTCTACCAGCAGCCGCCGGAGTCGCTGTGGCGCGACAGCCACCTGCTGTACTGGATCGGCGAACACCAGCAGTGCCTGGACGAACCCATCGCCGCTGCCTTCCAGCCCCGCCCGGCCAGCAGCCTGCGCGGCCTGTACCAACAATGCCTGCTGCTGGCGCTGAGCGACCCCTTTCAACTGGCCGAGGGCGAATGCCTGACCCTGTTCGCCGCCCTGTCGCCCTATGCCGAGCTGGCGCGCCTGCAGCCCTGGGACGAATACGACGACAGCGAAGGGGCACTGCTGGATCTCAGCGTCGGCAAACCCTGCCTGGGCTTCGAGCAACATCCGCAAAGGCCGACGCAAACGCTGCGCCGCCTCGAGCTGGGTGCCCTGCTGGTCGCCTTGCAGGAACCCGCGCCCCTGCAAAGCGCGCGGGAGCATGACCTGCTCGAACGCGTGCAACCCCACTGGTTGGGGCAGCGCCAGCGCCGTCACGCCCGGGCCGAACTGGACGGTCAGTGCAGCCTGGTGATCGGCTTGGCCGCCATCCATGCGCACCTGCTGGAGCAACGGCCGCCGCGTACCACGGCGCATATCCTCGACGCCGGTGCCGGTGGCGCACGCCTGCTGTGCAACGCCAACGAGGGCCTGCAGATGGTGGTCGGGCAACTGGTGCTGTTGCTTACCGACACCAAGCCGACCCTGGCCCTGGTGCGCTGGCGGCATGTCAATGGTGAAGGCCTGCACCTGGGCCTGCGCTACCTCAAGGGTCTGCCACGGCCGGTCTGGCTGCGTCGCGCGCCCAGCGCGCAGACCCACCCCGGTGTCCTGCAGAGCACGCCGGCTCCCGGCTCCGGCTGGCATCACGGCCTGTGGCTGGCGCTCGGGCAGTTCGTCGAGGGCGAGCACCTCTGGCTGCAACTGGCCAACGTGCACAACCAGGCCATCCTGCAGCTACCGGCCAGCAACCTGGCGACCACCAGCGTGGCGCGCCATCCTCTGCATCTGAACTAAGCCGAGGCTCGCGGCTCGGATGGCCGCGCCAATAGCCAGTCCGCCAGATTGCCTGCGAACAGCTCATCCTGCTGCGCCTGCAGAGTTTCCAGCGCCTGGCGCATGGCCGGGAACCAGGGCTCCTCGAGCTGTTGCGGCAACTGCTGCAGATTCGGCAATGGCCAGGGGCTGCGCGTCAGCAGTTGCTGCAGGCTGAAGTGATGCAGGTCACGACACAGCACCCACCCCCCGCCACTGGCACGGCAGGCCATTTGCTCATCCTCGAGAAAGCCCATCACCTCGTTCCACTCGTCCTCGGGCATGCGCCAGCCCGCCCCTTGCAGACCCCGATAGTGCAGCGCCTGACCATGCTGCTGGCGCGCCAGCAACAGCCGCAGGATGCCCAGCAATACCAACATGCGTGGCATGGGGCGGCGCCGCCATTGCTTGGGCAGTGACAGGCTGCACACCAGCTCGGCGCCCAGCAGCACGATCAGCCACGACAGATAGATCCACAGCAAGAACAGCGGCACCGTGGCAAAGGCGCCGTAGATCAGTTGATAACCGGGAAACAGCCGCACGTAGAGGCCGAACAGGGCCTTGGCGATCTCGAACAGCACGGCGGCGAACACCCCACCCAGCAGGGCATGGCGCACCGGCACGCGGGTGTTGGGTACGGCCGCATAGAGCAGGGTGAAGGCCGCCACGCTCGACAGCAGCGGCATGAAGCGCAACAGGGTCTTGGCGCCGAGCACCGCATCCGGGCCGGAGATCAGCGACAACGAGGTGATATAGGTGCTGATGGCAAACCCGGCACCGAGCAGGATCGGCCCGAGGCTGAGGATCGCCCAGTACAGCAGGAAGCTGGACATGCCACGGCGTGGCTGGCGCACGCGCCAGATGGCGTTGAAGGTCTTCTCGATGGTCACCAGCATGAGGAAGGCCGTGACCGCCAGCAACACCACGCCGATCCAGGTCAGTTGCTTGGCCTGGCCGGTGAATTCGCGCAGGTACTCCTGCACCGTCTCGCCGGTGGAGGGCACGAAGTTGTGGAAGATGAAGGACTGGATCTCTTCACCCACGCCCTGGAAGGCCGGAACCGCCGAGAGCATGGCGAAGGTCACGGTCATCATCGGCACCACCGCGAACAGCGTGGTATAGGTCAGGGCCGCCGCGCTGCTGGTGCCGCGATCCTCGAAGAAGCGCTGCACCAGGCCACGCCAGAACTCCCACCAGTCGCGCAATCGATAGCGCATGCCCTCTCCTCAAAGCTGCGTTGCACGGCTCGTAGCCGCTTGGATTGTCTGGCCGATTGCCTGAAAGCCCAATCTGAACAGACCACCCAGCGCGTGAAAAGGTCGCAGGGTCTCATGCAACTGCCTTCGCCCATCCATGCCGGAGGCGGTTTACAGGCCGGTGAAAAACGTAGGCGAGGCAGACTGGCCAATACCGATGGCGGCCCCGCAAACAGCCGAAAGAGCGCAGTTTACGTGTTGTAAATGAGCATCTTGAGGCTGTTTTTAACGCTGGCCAGACAACGCAGGTAGTTTTTCAACAGCCTGTTAGAATAGCGGCCACCTGAAGCCGAATACAGCTCACCATGACCGACCTGACGCTCTACCACAACCCGCGCTGCTCGAAATCCCGCGGCGCGCTGGAACTGCTCGAAGCCCGCGGCCTGCAACCGAAAGTCGTGCGTTACCTGGAAACCCCGCCTAGTGCCGCGGAACTGCGCGACCTGCTCGGCAAGCTGGGCATCGGTGCCCGCCAGTTGCTGCGCAGTGGCGAGGACGAATACAAGGCCCTGGGCCTGGCCGATACCAACCTGAGCGAGGCGCAACTGATCGAGGCCATGGTGCAGCAGCCGAAATTGATCGAACGGCCGATTCTGGTCGCCGGCGACAAGGCGGTGATCGGCCGCCCGCCGGAAAAGGTACTGGAGCTGCTGGCATGAGTGCGCCCTACATTCTGGTGCTCTACTACAGCCGCCACGGCGCCACCGCGCAGATGGCCACGCAGATCGCCCGTGGCATCGAACTGGCCGGCCTGGAAGCACGCCTGCGCACGGTGCCGGCGGTGTCCAGCGAATGCGAAGCCGTAGCGCCAGCCGTGCCCGACGAAGGCGCCCCCTACGCCACGCTGGATGACCTGAAGAACTGCGCCGGCCTGGCCCTCGGCAGCCCCACGCGTTTCGGCAACATGGCCGCGCCGCTGAAGTACTTCCTCGACGGCACCAGCAACCTGTGGCTGACTGGCGAGCTGGTGGGCAAGCCGGCTGGCGTGTTCACCTCCACCGCCAGCCTGCACGGCGGCCAGGAGAGCACCCTGCTGTCGATGATGCTGCCGTTGCTGCACCACGGCATGCTGCTGTGCGGCCTGCCCTACAGCGAATCGGCTCTGCTGCAGACCCAGGGCGGCGGCACGCCTTACGGCCCCAGCCACCATGCCGGCGGTGACGGCAAACGCGGCCTGGACGAGCAGGAAACCGCCCTCTGTCGCGCCCTCGGCAGCCGCCTGGCGCGCCTTGCGCAGAAGCTGGAGAACTGACGTGGCCCGCGCCAAGAAACCCCTGCCCAACCTGCAATGGCTGGAACCGCGCATGAAGCTGAGCCGCGCCCTGAGCCTGTTCAGTTTCATTACCCTGGTGGCCCTGCTGCTGATCTGGAACCTGGCCTTCGCCGACCTGCACGGCGCCCGCGTCGGCGTGGTACTGGCCATCCAGTTGATTCCTCTGGCCCTGCTGGCCCCCGGCCTGATCATGGGCAGCGCCCGCGCGCATGCCTGGACCTGCTTCGTGGTCAACATCTACTTCATCCAGGGCGTGCTCGCCGCCATCGACCCGCAACGCGCCTTGTTCGGCGTGCTGGAGGCGCTGATCAGCTTCAACCTGTTCTGCTGCGCCCTGCTCTACACCCGCTGGCGCTTCCAGTACGACCGCAAGCTGGCTGGAGAAGCCTGATGCGCCTGGTGCTGCTGCCCGGCATGAACGGCAGCAGCACCCTCTTCACGCCGCTGATCGAGGCGCTTGGCGAGATCGACTGCCAACCCTTGAGCCTGCCGACGCAAGTGCAACAGGATTACCCCAGCCTGGCCGATACGCTATTCACGCAACTGGGGACGACGCCCTTCGTGCTCCTGGGCGAGTCATTTTCCGGCCCCCTCGCCCATCAATTGGCTTTGCGCCAACCGGCCGGGCTGCGCGGGGTGATCTTCGCCGCTTCGTTCCTCAGTTGCCCCAATCCGGCCCTGGCCCTGCTCAAGCACCTGCCCATGCCACTGACCCTGGCCACAATGCCCGGGTTGCTGCGGATGATGTGCCTGGGCAAGGCGGCGGACGAGGACATCCTGCAGCGGGTGCAAAGGGAAATTCGCCGGCTGGATCCAAGCCTGCTGCGCGCCCGACTCGCCACACTGGCCAGCCTGCGAGCACCGGCGCAAACCCTGGATCTACCCTGCCTGCACCTCTGGCCACAGCAGGATCGCCTGGTCGCCAACAGCGCCGCTGAGCGCCTGCCCCAGGCTTGCAACGACATCCGCCAGATCCGCCTGGACGGCCCGCACTTCATCCTGCAGACCCAGCCACAGGCCTGTGCCAAGGCAATCGCCGAGTTCATAGAAGCAGCTTCAAGCTGCAAGCCACAAGCGGCAAGAAGGCGCGCACATACCTTATGACTTGGGGCTTGTAGGTCCGTGGCCCAGATCTGCATCCGGGCCATGCCCTATGTAGGAGCGAGCTCTGCTCGCGAAACGCCATGCAGCTAAAGGTTCGCGAGCAGAGCTCGCTCCTACAAATGCCCTCAGGGGAGCCCGTAGCCCGGATGCAATCCAGGGATAGTGGGAAAGCTCCCGGATTGCATCCGGGCTACGCTCTTGCTTGTAGCTTGTAGCTTGTAGCTTGCGGCTTGCAGCTCGCCTCCTACCAGCCCAGAGTTTCCTTGAGGAAAGGAATGGTCAGCTTGCGCTGGGCCTGCAGCGAGGCCTGGTCGAGGCGTTCGAGCAGCTCGAACAACGCGCTCATGCCGCGCTCGCCACGGGTGAGGATGAAACGCCCGACCTCGTCGCTCATCTGCAGGCCGCGGCGCGAAGCACGCAGTTGCAGGGCGCGCAACTTGTCTTCGTCGGACAATTCGTGCAACTGGAACACCAGCGCCAGGGTCAGCCGCGACTTGAGGTCGGGCAACTGGATCGGCAGTTCGCGCGGTGACATGGTGCCGGCCAGCAACAGGCGTCGACCACTGTCACGCAAGCGGTTGAACAGGTGGAACAGCCCCTCTTCCCAGTCGCTGCGCCCCGCCACCGCATCGATATCGTCGAGGCAGACCAGCTCGCACTGCTCCAGGTTGTCGAGCAGTTCAGGGCCATGCTGCACCACCTCGCCCAGCGGCAGATACACCACCGCCTCGCCACGCTGCTCGAAACGCAGGCAGGCCGCCTGCAACAGGTGGCTGCGGCCGACGCCTTCGGCGCCCCAGAGGTAGATCAGGCTTTCCGTCCAGCCGGCATCGGCTTCGCACAGGCGCTCGACATAACCGAGCGCTGCGGCGTTGGCACCGGGGTAGTAGTTGGCGAAGGTGGCGTCGTCGCGCAGACGCACCCCCAGAGGCAGCTGGATAGGTTTCATGCAGGGCTCGGCGGCTCATCGGAACCGCTGTTGGACTCTCCGTAAAGGCCGGAAAGTTTATACAAATCATGAGCATGGCGCAGCAGCACCATGATCACCGCCGCCACTGGCAGGGCCAGCAGCACGCCGGTGAAGCCGAACAGCTGACCGCCAGCGAGGATGGCGAAGATCACCGCCACCGGGTGCAGGCCGATACGATCGCCCACCAGCAGCGGGGTCAGCAGCATGCCTTCGAGCATCTGCCCGACCATGAACACAGCACCGATGCCCAGCAGCGGATAGGGGTCGAGGCCGAACTGGAACAGCGCCGCCACCAGCGCCGCGCCGATGCCGACGATGAAGCCCATGTACGGCACGATGCTCGCCAGGCCAGCCAGCAGACCGATCAGCAGGCCCAGCTCCAGCCCCACCAGCATCAGGCCGACGGCATAGATGACGCTCAGCGCCAGCATCACCAGCAACTGCCCGCGCAGGAAGGCGCCGAGCACCTCGTGACATTCGCCCACCAGCTTGACCACCAGCCCTTCGCGCTGACGGGGCAGCAGGCGGCGCATGCGCTCGACCAGCAGATCCCAGTCACGCATCAGGTAGAAGCTGACCACCGGGATCAACAGCAGGTTGCCCAGCCAGGCCAGCAGCGCCAGGCTGGAAGAGGTGGCCTGGGCCAGCACCGTTCTGAGCACGTCGGTGGTCTTGCCGAGATTGTCGGAGAACACCTGCTTGAGCTGGTCGACCTGCAGCAGATCGTGGTTCAGCCCCAGATGCGATTGCGACCAGGGCAAGGCGGTGCCCTGCAGCCAGTCGAGCATTTGCGGCATCAGTTGATACAGGCTAACCAGTTGCCGGCCGAGCATCGGCACCAGCACCAGCAGCAGGATTAGCAAGGCCAGGGCGAACAGGGCGAAGACCACCACCACACCGCCAGTGCGCGACAGGCGATGGCGCTCCAGGCGGTCTACCAGGGGGTCACCCAGATAGGCCAGCAGGATGCCCACCAGAAAAGGCGAAAGAATCGGGTGAAGCAGGTACAGCAACCAGCCGAGCAGAAACAGCCCAGCCATCCATAGCCAGCGATTGGAGTCGGTCATGCTCGCTTCCTCGGTTTGCGCAATGCCAGGTGCACGCTGCGACCTGGTTGGCCGCAGCGTTGCAGTTTACCAGCGGAAATACAGGGCGTTGCTGGGCGCTGCAGGCTGCGCTGGCATCGCTGCACTGGCAGCCTGGGCATCGCCGGAAGAAACAGGCGCCGCATTGGCTGCCGCTTCAGCGCCTGATGCAGGGGCCGGCTCGGGCTGCGGGGCCGGCATTTCCTGCAACTGCCCCAGGGCCAATTGCGCACGCAACTGCTCAGCACTGGCGTTGACCTGATAGGTCAGGCGCTTGCCGTCGACGGCCAGCAGGCGCGGCGCGAAGGGCTCGAGCAGGCGCTCGACCGCCGCGAAGCGGCTCAGGTCGGCGCCCTCGAGCACCAGCGTCAGACTCTGCGCCGCGCCCGGTTTGACCACGAAACGCGGCGCCAGACGCTGATTGACCGCCAGCATCACGGCATCGGCCAATGCCGCCTGATCGGCTGCCTCGGCACTGCCCTGCTCGCGCTCATCGCCCAGCCACAGGCGCCATTGCGCCTGCCACTTGCCATCGGCCTGACGGGCGACCACCGCCAGCAGCGCATCGGCGCCATAGCGCTCGGAGGCATCGCGCAGGGCCTGCGGGTCATTGGCGGCGAAATTCTCTGGCGTGGCCACCAGTTGTTCGCTGAGATCGGCCAGGGGCAGGCGTAACGGCAGGCCACGGTGCTGTGCGGCGTCGCGCAGCAGCCCGGCATCGGCCTGACTCTCGCCAATCAGTTGGCTTTCCTCATCGCTGTCGCTGAGCCACCAGGTCAGGATCAGCGGGCGGTTGCCCCCCCACAGCGGCAGCCCGGCACCGCGCAGCAAACGCTCGGTGCTGGCCGGGTCGAAGTCCACCAGCAGCGCGTCGCCCTCGTAACCGAATTGGCTGACGATCTGCTGCGGATCCTTGCGCAGCCCCTCCAGGGCCGGGTTCTGTATCGCCTGAGTATCCCCGGTCAGGCGCTGCACCAGGGTCTGCAAGGCGCGCTGCATGGCCTCGTCGCGGCTGCTGTCATTCTGATCGGCCACCGGTTCGCGCACCTGATAGAGGCCACTGACCGGGACGGCCCAGGCGGGCAGACAGAGCAGTGACAGGCAAAACAGCAGCGGGCGAAGAAACGGACGCATGGTGGGCTCTCGCAGAAGGAACGACGGCGCAAGGCCGTGCAGAGGGCCTATACCTTAAACAGCCGCCAGCGGCCGGGCAAGGCGCGACGAAGCGCACGCACGTGAGTGGCCGCTACCGGGCAAGCCTGATAAAATCGCGCGCCTTCGCCAGCCGGTAGGCGCGCCGGGCTCCTCAGCATGAGCCTGCGCCACGTCGGCGCTACCCGAACTCCCCATTCAAAGGCCCGGATCTATGAGCAAGCAACCCTCCATCAGCTACAAGGACGCAGGCGTCGACATCGATGCCGGTGAGGCCCTGGTCGAACGCATCAAAGGCGTGGCCAAGCGCACTGCCCGTCCGGAAGTCATGGGTGGCCTGGGTGGCTTCGGCGCCCTGTGCGAGATCCCGGCCGGCTACAAGCAGCCAGTGCTGGTGTCCGGCACCGACGGCGTCGGCACCAAGCTGCGCCTGGCGCTGAACCTGAACAAGCACGACAGCATCGGCCAGGATCTGGTGGCCATGTGCGTCAACGACCTGGTGGTCTGTGGCGCCGAGCCGCTGTTCTTCCTCGACTACTACGCCACCGGCAAGCTCAACGTCGACGTGGCCGCCACCGTGGTCACCGGCATCGGCGCCGGCTGCGAACTGGCCGGCTGCTCCCTGGTCGGGGGTGAAACCGCCGAAATGCCGGGCATGTACGAAGGTGAAGACTACGACCTGGCCGGTTTCTGCGTCGGCGTGGTGGAAAAGAGCGAAATCATCGACGGCTCCAAGGTGGTCACCGGCGACGCTCTGATCGCCCTGCCCTCCTCCGGCCCGCACTCCAACGGCTACTCGCTGATCCGCAAGATCATCGAAGTCTCCGGCGCCGACATCGAGCAGGTGCAACTGGGCGGCAAGGCCCTGGCCGACCTGCTGATGGCCCCGACCCGTATCTACGTCAAACCGCTGCTCAAGCTGATCAAGGACACTGGCGCGGTCAAGGCCATGGCCCACATCACTGGCGGCGGCCTGCTGGACAACATCCCGCGCGTGCTGCCAGAAGGGGCCCAGGCGGTGATAGACGTCGCCAGCTGGACTCGCCCGGCAGTGTTCGACTGGCTGCAGGAACAAGGCAACGTCGATGAGCACGAGATGCACCGCGTGCTCAACTGCGGCGTCGGCATGGTCATCTGCGTGGCGCAGGATCAGGTCGAAGCAGCTCTGGCCAGCCTGCGCGCCAGCGGCGAGCAACCCTGGGTCATCGGTCAGATCACCGAGGCCGCCGAAGGCGCAGCCCAGGTGCAACTGAACAACCTGAAAGCCCACTGATGCCGTGCAATGTCGTCGTCCTGATCTCCGGGTCGGGCAGTAATCTGCAGGCCCTGATCGACAGCAGCACCGAGGACGACAACCCGGCCCGCATCGGCGCGGTGATTTCCAACCGCACCGATGCCTACGGCCTGCAGCGTGCGCAGCAGGCCGGCATCGCCACCACCGTGCTCGACCACAAGCAGTACGAAGGGCGCGAAGCCTTCGATGCGGCGCTGATCGAGGTCATCGACGCCCACCAGCCCGACCTGGTGGTGCTGGCTGGCTTCATGCGCATCCTCACGCCCGGCTTCGTCAGGCACTACAGCGGGCGCCTGCTCAATATCCACCCATCCCTGCTGCCCAGACACAAGGGCCTGCATACGCACCAGCGGGCGCTGGAGGCCGGCGACGCCGAGCATGGCTGCAGCGTGCACTTCGTCACCGAGGAACTCGATGGTGGCCCTCTGGTCGTACAGGCAGTGCTGCCGATCCTGGCAGACGACACGCCCGAGCGCCTGGCCAGCCGCGTGCACCAGCAGGAACACCGCATCTATCCGCTGGCGGTGCGCTGGTTCGCCGAAGGCCGCTTGCGTCTCGGCGCGCAAGGCGCAATGCTGGATGGCCAGCCGCTGCCCGCCAGCGGCCACGTGTTTCGAACCTAGGAGACTTTATGCGTCGTGCCCTGTTGTTCGCCCTGACCCTGCTCAGCCTGCCGGCTTTGGCCGCCGAGCTGGAACCCTTCTCTGCCAGCTACACCGCCGACTGGAAGCAACTGCCAATCAGCGGTAGCGCCGAACGCAGCCTCACCAAGGTCGACGGCGAGCGCTGGAAGCTCGACTTCGAGGCTTCGATGCTGGTGGCCGGCCTGTCCGAACAGAGCACCTTCAACCTCGACAATGGCGCCCTGCTGCCCCACAGCTACCGCTTCGACCGCAGCGGCCTGGGCAAGAGCAAGAAGATCGAGCTGGATTTCGACTGGCAACAGAAGCAGGTGATCGGTAGCGACCGCGACAACGCCGTGCGCCTGCCGCTGAACCGCGGCCTGCTGGACAAGTCCAGCTACCAGATTGCCCTGCAGCTCGACGTGGCCGACGGCAAGAAAAGCATGAGCTATCAGGTGGTCGATGGCGACGAGGTGGAAACCTACGACTTTCGCGTGCTCGGCGAGGAAGTGGTGCGCACCCGCGCCGGCCTGATCGACGCCATCAAGGTCGAGCGCGTGCGCGACCCCACTCAGAGCAGCCGCAAGACCATCCTCTGGTTCGCCAAGGACTGGGGCTACCTGCTGGTGCGCCTGCACCAGGTGGAAACCGACGGCAAGGAATACCAGATCATGCTCAAGGACGGCACGGTCAACGGCAAGCCGGTCGAAGGCCGCCAGGGCTGAGACCTCCAGGTAATGAACAAACCGGGCAAACGCCCGGTTTTTTCATGCTCTTCTTCGCCTCAATCGTGGCTCACGGCACCAATCTTGTGGATCGACAGGTCGGCGCCATTGAACTCCTCCTCCTGACCCAGGCGAATACCCAGCACCGCCTTGAGCAGGCCATAGACGGCGAAACCACCCACCAGCGCCACCAGCACGCCCAACAACGTGCCGATCAGTTGGCTGGCCAGGCTGACACCACCCAGACCGCCGAAACCTGGCTGAGCGAAGATGCCGCAGGCAATGCCGCCCCACACGCCACACAGACCATGTAGCGGCCATACGCCGAGCACGTCGTCGATCTTCCATTTCACCTGAGTGGCCGTGAAGGCCCAGACGAACAGGGCTCCGGCGATCAGCCCGGTGAACAGCGCCCCCACCGGATGCATCAGGTCGGAGCCGGCGCACACCGCCACCAGCCCAGCCAGCGGGCCGTTGTGCAGAAAGCCGGGGTCATTACGCCCCACCAGCAGGGCCGCCACCGTGCCGCCAACCATGGCCATCAGCGAATTGACCGCCACCAGGCCGCTGATGTTCTCCAGGTTCTGCGCACTCATCACGTTGAAGCCGAACCAGCCGATGATCAGGATCCACGAACCCAGCGCCAGGAAGGGAATGTTCGAGGGCGCCATCGCCACCAGACGTCCATCGCGGTAGCGGCCATTGCGCTGACCGAGCAGCAGCACGGCGCCGAGCGCCAGCCAGCCACCCACCGCATGCACCACCACCGAGCCGGCGAAATCATGGAAGCCGGCGCCGAAGCGTGCCTCCAGCCAGGCCTGGAAGCCATGGTTGCCGTTCCAGATCAGGCCCTCGAAGAAGGGATAGACGAAGGCCACGATCAGCGCCGTGGCGCACAACTGCGGGCCGAACCGGGCACGTTCGGCGATACCGCCGGAAATAATCGCCGGAATGGCCGCCGCGAAAGTCAGCAGGAAGAAGAACTTCACCAGGCCATAGCCATGGTCTTGCGTCAGCACGGCGGCCGGCTCGAAGAAGGTCACACCGTAGGCCACCCAGTAGCCGATGAAGAAATAAGCCAGGGCCGACACGGCGAAGTCCGAAAGGATCTTCGACAGGGCATTGACCTGATTCTTCTGTCGCACCGTGCCCACTTCGAGGAAGGCGAAACCGGCGTGCATGGCCAGAACCATGATGGCGCCCAGGAGGATGAACAGCGTATTGGAACCGTGCACCAGAGTGGCAACGGCACTATTGAGGTTTTCCATCTAAGACGAGGGCTCCGAAAATGGAAAAAGCACCAAATGAAAGCAAAACGGGCCGGTCACGCACCAACAAATGGCAGACCAGCTACCGATGCCCGAAAAAGGCACGGACAGTCGGCACCAAAATGGCACTACCCGCTTCCATCGAAAAGGCACTTATCTTTTATTTATCAATGGGTTGAAATCTAATCTGGCCATCCTGAGCCAACCCGAGAAAGCCCCACAAGAGGGCATTTCGAGCACATTACGCACCAGCACAATGCAATCGATATACCAGTACGGAGTTTGCTAATCTGACTGAACCCTCGGAGCCAACGAGACTCAGACCTCATACATTCACCACGCAGAGGATGCGCACGATGCCCCGCAAGACTGCCACTTCATCGCAAGACAGCCTGCTCAACGAGTTTCAGGCGCTGGTCACCGACACCGAGAAACTGCTGCAACACTCCGCCAGCCTGGCCGGCGAGCAAGCCGACCACCTGCGCGAAGACATTCACAACAGCCTGCTGCGAGCCCGTGAAACCCTCAAGAATGCCGAAAGCAGCCTGCGCGAACAGGGCAAGCTGGCGGTGGACACCACCGAGGAATACGTGCACAAGCACCCCTGGCAGGCGCTGGGTCTGGCAGCCGCCATCGGCGCGCTGATCGGCCTGCTGCTGAGCCGGCGCTGATTCAGCCGCATGAGTCAGAGCCCCTCACCGCGCCGCCTCGGCGGCGCCCTGCTCGGCTGGTTGCAGGGCCACCTGGAGCTGGTCGGTCATGAACTCGAGGAACAGCGCAGCCAGGCGCTACGCGCCCTGTTGCTCGGTGGCCTGTGCCTGGGTTTCGCCCTGTTGCTGCTGATCGGCCTGTCGGCACTGCTGCTGATCCTCTACTGGGATAGCCACCGCCTGGCCGTGGCCACCGGCCTGTGCCTGTTCTATGGCCTGGGCCTGCTGCTCAGCGCCGGCGCCTTGCTGGCCAGCCTGATGCGCGCGCCCGCCCCCTTCAGCGCCAGCCTCGAAGAACTACAACGTGACCGCGAGCAACTGCTGCCATGAACCAGCCTCACCTGCCCAGCCACGGCTCACGCCGTGAAATGCGCAAGGCCATGCTACGCATGCGCCTGGAGATGCGCCGCCAGGAAATCCGCCATGAAGCCTTGTTGCTCACCCAGCCTCTGCGTCAGGTGCGAGACATGAGCATGAACCTGCGCAGCAGTGGCTCTGCACCATTGTGGCTCACTGGCGGTGCCCTGGCGTTCGCCACCCTGCTCAGAGGCAAAAGTGGCTGGCGCCGCTGGCTGCGCATCGCCCTGATACTGATGCCATTGCTCAGACGCCGTGGCGCCTCCCACCCGGCGTCCGGCGAGGTCACCCGCCATAACTGAATTGTTACCTTTCATGTGCCGCCTGGCCGCGTTCTTGCTTAGTCGAGTCATCTGCTTATTGAATAACCATAAAACGGCTCATAACTAAGGAATTCCCAGGTGACCGAGGGAACGCCATTCGCTGTCTTTCAACCTTTTATCGATACCGCCACCGGGCGTATTGCCGGCGTCGAAGCGCTGGCACGGCTGGTTGACGAGCATGGCCAGGTGCACTCAGCCGGCCCGTTGTTCGCCGATCCCAAGACGCCGCCGGCAGCGCTACGTCGGCTCGACCGCCAGGTGCGGGAAAACGCCCTGATGCGTTTTCACGAGGCGCCGCAGGACTGGTTCCTCAGCCTCAACATCTCGCCACGCTGGATCAGCCGTCTGCGCCCGGCGCAGCCCCTGCCCAGCCTCATCCAGTTGCAACGCAGCGGCATCGAGCCGCAGCGCATCGTCTTCGAGATCACCGAACTCGGTGGCGCCAGCCAGCGCCTGCCACAGGTGGTGGCGCGCTATCGCGAAGCCGGTGCGCGCATCGCCATCGACGATTTCGGCGCCGGTTACTCGCAACTCGACCGGGTGCTGGCTCTGCAACCGGACATCCTCAAGCTGGACATGCGTCTGTTCCAGGAAGCGGCACGCGGCGGCCCCAGCGGCGAGGTGGTCAAGGCCCTGGCGCAGATGGCCGAGAAGACCGGCTGCTGGATCATCGCCGAAGGGGTGGAAACCGAAGCCGAGCTGAATTTCGCCCTGGAATGCGGGGCCCGCTACGTGCAGGGCTTTCTCTTCGCCCGCCCGGAGCGCGAGCTGTTCGCCAGCGATGCCTTCGTCGGCCGCTTCGCCCATCTGCGCGACAGCTACGTGCAACAGAAGCTCTCGGAGCGTGCCCGCCTGGTGAAACTGCGCAAGCACCTCAGCGAATTGATGAGCGAACTCAAGCCATGGGCAGAGAGCGGTGCTCCCAGCAGCCAGCTCAAGGCTCCGGATGACTATCCCTGGCTGCTGCGCACTTATCAGTGCGACCGCAACGGCACGCAGATCAGCCCCAATCTGGAATGGTGCGGCAGCCATTGGCGCGCCGATGATCGCTACCTGGGCCACAACTGGTCCTGGCGCCCCTATTTCTACCAGTTGCTCGCCGAGGGCTGGGACGAGCGTCGCCTGACCCTGTCGAGCACCTACCGTGACGCCACGACCAATCAGTACTGCATGACTGCCGGCCAGTTCATCGACAATGGCCAGCGCCTGCTGCTGGTGGATATCGACGCTGCCGCGCTGTAGCGTGGTGACGCTGATTGCTCTAGCGGTCTTGCGATCCGAACTGGGGCGTTGAGATTTCTATCGTGCCTGATGCCCCCTGGATGGTGATCTCCGGGTGGATTCTTCGCTGGGTTTCGGGGAGTCAGTCTTGATACCGGACTGGCAAGTTTGTGGTATTTCGGGTGTTTGTTCCGAATTGCCGCGTTTTTGCTGATGTTCTTGGTTTCGCCCTCCCGGGCGAGTCACTTTTGCGGGCAAAAGTAACCAAAACCCTCCGCCCGATCATCCGGCCCTGGCTGCGCCAGGGTTCGCTCACTCCATCGCCGTTCCAGA
>NZ_JBQLIX010000039.1:0-49035 GCF_052156495.1 Pseudomonas sp. NCHU5216
GTGAGAGTAGGTCATCGTCAAGCTCCTATACGAAACCCCAGATCGCTAACGCGGTCTGGGGTTTCTTCTTTGCGGCGTGGAAAAGCCAAAGCCTGGCGTAGGGTGCGCTGTGCGCACCGAAACCGAAACTCCGGCTTCATGGCCACGGTGTGCGCAGCGCACCCTACGGTTGATGCCTACGTGCTCCGAGCGGGGCGGTGTACCGTGCTAGACTCGCGCGCTTTCGATCTGTGTGATTCTTACCGTGCCGCACATCGCTTTCACTCATTTGCCCTGTTGGCTGACTCAGGCCCGACTGAACCCGCAACCTGCTGCCGAGGTGAGCGGCTGGCTGTTCAATGAGGATTCGCTGACCCGCCGCTTGACCGCGCTTTCCGCCGACGGTTTCTCCGTGACACCGCTGCAGGAGGGTTGGCAGTCTCTGCGCGAGGACGAATGCGCCGCGCTCGGAGTGGCTGATGGCAGCCAGGGTTGGGTGCGTGAGGTGTATCTGCGCGGTCATGGGCAGCCCTGGGTATTCGCCCGTAGCGTGGCTGCTCGCAGCGTGCTGGAGGGCTCTGGGCTGAATTTGGCGGAGCTGGGCAGCCGTTCGCTCGGCGAGCTGCTGTTCAGCGACAAGGCTTTCGACCGCGGTGAGCTGCAGGCCTGCCGTTATCCCGCCGCCTGGTTGCCGGACGAGGTGTGTGAGGAGGGGTTGTGGGCGCGCCGTTCATGCTTCAGCCGTGGCGCTCTGGGCGTGCTGGTTGCCGAGGTCTTTCTACCGGCCTTCTGGCAGGCTGCGGGTATCGAGGCATAAGATGGAACCGCGCAGTGTTTCTCTCCAGTCGTCTGCGTGACGTTCCGCGATCCGAAGGCGCAGCCCTGCCTCGACCCGTAATGCTGGATGAAAAAAGCATCATCCACGCTACGCTGGCAAGCCCCGTATAATCCGCGCAACCTGCACGGAGACGCTTCGATGTATACCCGCCTGCTGCAATCGACCAATCGCCTGCACCCGCGCGCCTGGGACTTCATCCAGTTGATGCGCCTGGACAAGCCCATCGGTATCTATCTGCTGCTCTGGCCCACCTTGTGGGCGCTGTGGGTTGCTTCGGAAGGCCTGCCCAGTCTGAAGAACCTGTTCATCTTCGTGCTTGGGGTAATCCTCATGCGCGCGGCCGGTTGCGTGATCAACGACTACGCCGACCGCAATTTCGACGGCCATGTCAGCCGCACCCAGTTGCGCCCGCTGGCCAGTGGCAAGATCAAGCCACGCGAAGCGCTGGTGTTGTTCGCCGTGCTGGTGACATTGAGTTTCGTGCTGGTGCTGTTCACCAACGCCACCACCATCTGGCTGTCCTTCGGCGGCCTGGCCCTGGCGGCCTGTTATCCCTTCATGAAGCGTTACACTTTTTATCCGCAAGTGGTGCTGGGGGCGGCCTTTTCCTGGGGGATGCCGATGGCCTTCAGCGCGGTCAGCGGTGAGCTGCCGCCTCCGGAGGCCTGGCTGCTGTATATCGCCAACCTGCTGTGGACGGTGGCCTACGACACCTACTACGCCATGGCTGACCGCGAGGATGATTTGAAGATCGGGGTGAAGTCGACCGCCATTCTGTTCGGCGATGCCGACCGCCTGATCATCGCCACCCTGCAGGGCCTGGCACTGCTCTGCCTGCTGCTGGCAGGCGCGCGTTTCGAGCTGGGTGTGCCCTTCCAGCTCGGTTTGCTGGGAGCTGCTGCCTGTTTCGCCTGGGAGTATCACAGCACCCGTCGGCGCGAGCCCATGGTCTGTTTCCAGGCCTTCCTGCACAACCATTGGGCCGGCCTGGCGATCTTTGCCGGGATCCTGGTCGATTATGCGCTGCGCTGAGCATCGGTCTGTCATATCGCTGCAATAATTCCGTTATCTAATGCGGCGCACGACAGCATAACGAGCAGAGGCAAGGCCAATGGTTGGCAAGAACATCCTCATCGTCGATGACGAAGCACCGATCCGTGAAATGATCGCGGTTGCCCTGGAAATGGCCGGCTACGAATGCCTGGAGGCAGAGAATGCGCAGCAGGCGCATGCCGTGATCGTCGACCGCAAACCCGATCTGATCCTGCTGGACTGGATGTTGCCCGGCACCAGCGGTATCGAGCTGGCCCGTCGTCTCAAGCGTGACGAGCTGACCGGCGACATCCCGATCATCATGCTTACCGCCAAGGGTGAAGAGGACAACAAGATCCAGGGCCTGGAAGTCGGCGCCGACGACTACATCACCAAGCCCTTCTCCCCGCGCGAACTGGTGGCACGTCTCAAGGCCGTGCTGCGCCGCGCTGGCCCCAGTGACAGCGAAGCACCGATCGAGGTCGGTGGTCTGCTGCTCGACCCGGTCAGCCATCGCGTGACCATCGATGGCAAACCGGCCGAGATGGGGCCGACCGAATATCGCCTGCTGCAGTTCTTCATGACCCATCAGGAGCGTGCCTATACCCGTGGCCAGTTGCTCGATCAGGTCTGGGGTGGCAACGTCTACGTCGAGGAGCGTACGGTGGACGTGCACATTCGCCGTCTGCGCAAGGCGCTGGGTGAGGTCTACGAGAATCTGGTGCAGACGGTGCGTGGCACTGGCTATCGTTTCTCTACCAAAGGCTGATAGCGCGCACCTGTTGCCCATGCCCGCTGCAAGACAAGGAAGCGTTTCATCGTGAACCAAGACTGGCGCGGCGCCGTAGCGCGTCGCCTGCTGCTACTGATCGGTGCCTGCCTGCTGCTTGGTTTCATTACCGGGGAATATGCCTGGGTGCTGGTCATCGGGCTTGCCCTGCACCTGGGATGGACGCTCAGCCAGTTGCTGCGCCTGCACAAATGGCTGCGTGAGCATCGCCCGGATGAGCCGCCGCCCGATGGCTACGGCTTATGGGGTGAGGTATTCGACAGCATCTACCACCTGCAGCGGCGCAACCAGAAGGCGCGCGGCCGCCTGCAGGCGGTGATCGACCGGGTGCAGGAGTCCACTGCTGCGCTCAAGGATGCCGTGGTGATGCTCGACAGCCATGGCAACCTGGAGTGGTGGAACCTGGCGGCGGAAACCCTGCTGGGCCTGAAGACGCCGCAGGACAGCGGTCAGCCCCTGGCGCACCTGCTGCGCGATCCCCGTTTCAAGGAGTATTTCGAGCGCGGCAACTATGCCGAGGCGCTGGAGATTCCCTCGCCAGTCAGTGATCGTCGGCGTCTGCAGATCCACATTACCCAGTACGGTAATCGCGAACACCTGCTGCTGGTGCGTGACGTCACCCGTCTCCATCAACTGGAGCAGATGCGCAAGGACTTCGTCGCCAACGTCTCCCACGAGTTGCGCACACCGTTGACGGTGATCGCTGGCTACCTGGAAACCCTGCTGGACAACGTCGAGGCGGTGAATCCCCGCTGGTTGCGTGCATTGCAGCAGATGCAGCAGCAGGGCGCGCGCATGCAGACCCTGCTCAATGACCTGCTGCTGCTGGCCAAGCTGGAGGCCACCGATTACCCCTCCGACAACCAGCCGGTGGCGGTCGATCTGCTGCTGCTGTCGATCAGGAACGACGCCCAGGCGCTGTCGGGCGATCAGCACCATCGCATCACTCTCGAAGCCGACGCCCATCTCAAGCTCAAGGGCAGCGAGGCGGAGTTGCGTAGCGCCTTCTCCAATCTGGTATTCAACGCCGTGAAGTACACCCCGGCCGGTGGCGACATAAACATTCGCTGGTGGGGCGACGAGCAGGGCGCGCACCTGTCCGTGCAGGACAGCGGCATGGGCATCGAGGCCAAGCACCTGCCACGCCTGACCGAGCGCTTCTATCGGGTCGACTCCAGCCGGGCCAGCAACACCGGCGGCACCGGGTTGGGGCTGGCGATCGTCAAGCACGTGCTGCTGCGTCATCGCGGCCGGCTGGAGATCGTCAGCGTGCTGGGTCAGGGCAGCACCTTCACCTGTCACTTCGCGACGGCACAGGTGGTACAGCGCGGCCGCTGATAGCTTGCAATCGCCGCGTACAGCCCCCAACCTAAGCCGATCATTAGCCAAGCCTGACATCCATGGACCCTTCCACGAGTCTTTCCTCTTCTGCTTACCTGGCCGACTTCGGCCTCATGCTGTTCGCCCTGTTCCTCGTCCTGCTCAACGGTTTCTTCGTCGCTGCCGAGTTCGCCATCGTGCGCTTGCGCTCCACCAAGGTGGACAGCCTGGCCGAGGCCCATGGCTGGCGTGGGCGCATCCTGCGTACCGTGCACAATCAGATGGATGCCTACCTGTCCGCCTGCCAGTTGGGCATCACTCTGGCGTCACTGGGCCTCGGTTGGGTCGGTGAGCCGGCCTTCGCCGAGTTGCTGACTCCCGTGCTCGGCGCCATGGGTATCGAGTCGCCCAAGCTGGTGCATGGCATCGCCTTCTTCACCGCGTTCTCGATCATTTCCTACCTGCACATCGTCATCGGCGAGCTGGCGCCCAAGTCCTGGGCGATCCGCAAGCCGGAGCTGCTCTCGCTGTGGACGGCGGCGCCGCTATACGCCTTCTACTGGCTGATGTACCCGGCGATCTTCGTGCTCAATGCCAGCGCCAACGCCATTCTGCGCATCGCCGGGCAGGGCGAGCCGGGGCCGCATCACGAGCACCACTATAGTCGCGATGAGCTCAAGCTGATTCTGCACTCCAGCCGCGCCAGCAATGACAGCGATCAGGACATGCGCGTGCTGGCCTCGGCCGTGGAGCTCGGTGAGCTGGAAGTGGTGGACTGGGCCAACTCGCGTGAGGATCTGGTGTATCTGGAAGTCAATGCCAGCCTCGATCAGGTGTTCACCACCTTCCGCCGACACAAGTACAGCCGCTACCCGGTCTTCGACGAGAGCAAGGGCGAGTTCGTCGGCGTGCTGCATATCAAGGATCTGCTGCTGCAGTTGTCGCTGCTGGAGATGCTGCCGTCGGCGCTCAAGCTGGCGGATCTGATGCACCCGCTGGAACGGGTCAGCCGCCATCTGCCGCTGTCGCAGTTGCTCGAGCGCTTCCGCCAGGGCGGCGCGCACTTCGCTCTGGTCGAGGAAGCCGATGGCAAGGTGATCGGCTACCTGACCATGGAGGACGTGCTCGAGGCGCTGGTCGGCGACATTCAGGACGAACACCGCAAGGCCGAGCGCGGCATCCTCGCCTACCAGCCGGGCAAGCTGCTGGTGCGTGGCGACACGCCGCTGGCGAAGATCGAGCGCCTGCTTGGCGTCGACCTCGACCATATCGAGGCGGAAACCCTCGCCGGGCTGATCTACGACAGCCTCAAGCGCATGCCCGAACAGGAAGAGGTGCTGGAAACCGAGGGCCTGCGCATCATCGTCAAGAAGATGAAGGGGCCTAAGGTGGTGCTGGCGAAGGTGCTCAAGCTCGATTGACTGCGCCCTGCCAGCGCTCGCACGGACGGTGGCAGGCGACCTCCTGTTGCTCGAATCCTCCCATGCGAAGCGTCTGGCGTCAGGCCTCGTTCAGTTTCGCGACCACTCATCATATTTACCGAATCGCAGTTGCCCCGGGCAGTCTAGGAATTTGCGTCGCACCATTTTGGTGAGCGGCGTTATTCACTCATTGCCAAGGATCTAGCCATGCAACTGACCAGAATGACCCCGAAAGCGACTCTTGCCCTGTGCCTGGCGGGCGCCTCGCAGGCTTATGCCGATTCGGTCACCGACCCGATCTCCACCTTCGGCGTGATCGCCTCGCACAATCAGTACAAGCTCACCGTGGATGACGACAGCGACAAGGAACGCCTCAATCAGGGCGGCCTGTTCTACCACTTCGGCAACAAGCTGACGGGGCAGGAAGGCTTCATCTACCAGGCCGGCATCGAAGGCCAGTACCGCGACAAGGATGATGTCGAATACAAGTCCGCGCGGGCCGATATCGACCTTGGCCTGCGTGCGGCACTGAACAGCAACAACTACGTCGACCTGATCGTCGGCGGTGGCTATGACTGGGGGCGCATCGAGCAGGATGACGTCGGCCCGTTCGACAGCAACGTCAAGCTCACCAGCAAGTCGCCTTTCGCCAAGGCGGGTCTGGGTTACAACTACCTGACGCCGAATTACACCTTGCGCCTGGAGGTCGGGGCACGCTACTCGATCGACTCCGAGGCACGCCTGAAGGTCGATGGTGACAGTGACTCGGTGGATCTCAAGGACAAGGTCAACCCCTATGGCGAGCTGACCATGCTGTGGAACAAGGGCATCAACAATGTGCCGATCAGCACCAGCCTGTACTACACCCAGACCCGTTACGAGCTGGACAGCAACAGCGAGCTGGCCGAGCGCAGCAAGCTCAAGCAGGAGCAGGTGGGTCTGCGCGTCGGTCTGGCATTCTAGGCCTGTTAGGCAGTACCGCAGCGCCCGGCTCGTCCGGGCACTCTGCGTTTCAGCGCAGTGCCAGCCGCTGCGGGCCGGCCTCGCAGGCTCTGGCGGTTATGGCTTGGCCTCGCAGCCCACGGCAGCAGCGGGGCGCGTTGGCCGCTCGGCGAGTAGCGCGGCGATCAGCACCAGGGCGCCGCCGAACCATTCGCCCGGGCCGAGCTGGCGCTCGCCGAAGGCCGCAGCGGTGAGTACCGCGACCACCAGTTCGACCAATACCAGTACCGCCGCACGGCTGGTTTCGACGTGGCTGAAGCCATATTGCGCAGCGCACATGGCGGTCAACCAGAACACCCCGAACAGGCCAAGCTGCAGCCACTGCATGGGGGCGACCGCCGGCAACGCGATCTCTTGCAGCAGGCAGAACAGCCCACCGGTGAGTGCCGCCCCGACGAAGGCGGCGAGCGTCTTGCTGGCCAGCGGAATCTGCCCGGCGGCGCGAGTGGCCAGGTTGTTGGCGGCGAAGGCGATGCCTGCCGATAGCGCCAGCCAGTCGCTGCCTTGCAGTGGGCGGAAGGTGTCGGCATCGATGCCCAGAGTCAGGGCAATGCCGATCATGGCCAGCACGACCGCGCCGATGCGACTGGCGTTGAGCCGTTCGCCGAGCAGCAGGCGGCTGCCCAGCAGGCTCCACACCGGCGCCAGGTAGAACAGCAGCATGGCGCGCACCACGTCGCCCTCGGACAGGGCACCGACCAACCCGGCAGTGGCCCAGCCACCACACAGGCAGACCACCGCCAGGGCGCGCCGTTGCGGCCACCAGGCGCGCTGCTGGGCCAGCAACACCGGCACGGCCAGCAGGCATAGCAGGCTATAGCTGTAGACCACCACGGGCATGCCGAGCAGGCCCTGTCTGGCCAGGTGCTCCAGGGGCATCCAGCCCAGGCCCCAGAAGCTGGCGCCGAGTAGCAGAACGACTTCCGGTCGCATCCCAATCTCCCATCCAGGCACCGTCACCAGTACCCTGCATCTGTTCATAGAGGGGCTCATTGCGCAGCGTCGCGTCGTTTGGCGCGGCTACGTGCCCGAGCCCTTCGGGCAGCAAGTCCGGTGCCAGGTGCCTTTGGGCGTCTGAATGACGGGCATTGCGCTGGCGCGGCTCTCTTGGCCCCGCACCAAAGCCATGCAAGTGCCTGGCTTTGGTGCGGGGGTTGCCTGAATCCGACGAAAGGCTCGTCCTAGAGCCATCAATGCGACCTTGGTCGAGCATGCGAAGGGCGTTCGTCGGCCTAGACTGCCGCTCCTCCGTGACCCTGCCTTCCGAGGTTTTTCCGATGCATAGTGATCGCGTACGGCTGCCTGCGCTGCTGGACAAGGTGATGACGGCGGCCGAAGCGGCCGCACTGATCGAGGACGGCATGACCGTCGGCATGAGCGGTTTCACCCGCGCCGGCGAGGCCAAGGCGGTACCGCTGGCGCTGGCCGAACGTGCCCGCCAGCAGCCGCTGAGCATCAGCCTGATGACCGGCGCGAGCCTCGGCAACGACCTCGACAAGCAACTCACCGAGGCCGGCGTGCTGGCCCGACGCATGCCGTTTCAGGTCGACGCCACGCTGCGCAAGGCGATCAACGACGGTCGTGTCATGTTCATCGACCAGCACCTGTCGGAAACCGTCGAGCAACTGCGCAACCACCAGCTCAAGAAGCCCGATATCGCGGTGATCGAGGCGCTGGCCATCACCGAGCAGGGCCACATCGTGCCCACCACCTCGGTGGGCAACTCGGCCAGTTTCGCCATCTTCGCCGAGCGCGTGATCGTCGAGATCAACCTGGCCCACGATGCCAACCTGGAAGGTCTGCACGATATCTACATTCCCACCTACCGGCCGACCCGCACGCCAATTCCGCTGACCCGGGTGGACGACCGCATCGGTGCCACGGCGATTCCAATTCCGGCGGAGAAGATCGCCGCCATCGTCATCAGCGAGCAGCCAGACTCGCCTTCCACCGTGCTGCCGCCGGACGCCGAAACCCAGGCCATTGCCGACCACCTGATCGGCTTCTTCAAGCGCGAAGTGAATGCCGGGCGCATGAGCAACAGCCTTGGCCCGCTGCAGGCCGGCATCGGCTCCATTGCCAATGCGGTGATGTGTGGCCTGATCGAGTCGCCGTTCGAGGGCCTGAGCATGTACTCCGAGGTGCTGCAGGACTCCACCTTCGATCTGTTCGATGCCGGCAAGCTGGCCTTCGCCTCGGGCAGCTCGATCACCCTCTCGGCGCGGCGCAATGCCGACGTATTCGGCAACCTGGAGCGCTACAAGGACAAGTTGGTGCTGCGCCCGCAGGAGATTTCCAACCACCCCGAGGTGGTGCGGCGCCTGGGCATCATCGGCATCAACACGGCGCTGGAATTCGACCTGTACGGTAACGTCAACTCCACCCACGTTGGCGGCACCAGGATGATGAACGGCATTGGCGGCAGCGGCGATTTCGCCCGCAACGCCCATCTGGCGATCTTCGTCACCAAGTCCATCGCCAAGGCCGGGGCGATTTCCAGCGTTGTGCCCATGGTCAGCCACGTCGATCACAGCGAGCATGACGTCGACATCCTCGTCACCGAGCAGGGCCTGGCCGACCTGCGCGGTCTGGCGCCGCGCGAGCGCGCCCGGGCGATCATCGACAACTGCGCGCACCCGGACTTCCGCGCCGAATTGAACGACTACTTCGAGCGTGCCTGCCAACGGGGTGGCCACACGCCGCATATCCTGCGCGAAGCGCTGCAGTGGCATATCAACCTGGAAGAAACCGGGCGCATGCTCGCCGGCTGACACCCAACCTCCGACTGGCTGGCAGGCGCTGATCTGGCCAGCCGGCGCACGATCCAGTAGGGTGTGATGCGCCAGCTTCCGGGGAGACCTGAACCATGCGCAAATGGCAATACATCGTCTGCGGCTTCATCTACGATGAGGCCCTGGGCCTGCCCGAGGAGGGCATCGCGCCCGGCACCGCCTGGGAAGACGTGCCCGCCGATTGGGTCTGCCCGGACTGTGGTGTGGGCAAGGTCGATTTCGAGATGATCGAGATCGTCTAAGCACGGCGAGTTGGCATGAACAACGGATCAATGGCGACGGCCTGCAGGCCGTCGCGTCGTTTTCGCAGTGAGGAATCACCCCCATGAGTGCACCTGTCGTCATCGTCGGTACCGGCCTGGCCGGCTACAACCTGGCCAAGGAATGGCGCAAGCTCGACAACGAGACGCCGCTGCTGCTGATCAGCGCCGATGACGGCCGCTCCTACTCCAAGCCGATGCTGTCCACCGGCTTCGGCAAGAACAAGGATGCCGACGGCCTGGTAATGGCCGAGGTCGGCGCCATGGCCGAGCAGCTCAAGGCCGAGATCCGCACCCATACCCGTATCACCGGCATCGACCCTGGCCACAAGCGCCTGTGGATCGGTGAGGAAGCGGTGCCTTACCGCGATCTGGTGCTGGCCTGGGGTGCCGAGCCGATCCGCGTGCCGGTGGCCGGCGACGGCGAGGACGCCATCTTTCCCATCAACGACCTCGAGGACTACGCGCGCTTCCGTGCGGCCGCGGCTGGCAAGCGTCGCGTGCTGATCCTCGGCGCCGGGCTGATCGGCTGCGAGTTCGCCAACGACCTGCGCCTGGGTGGCCTTGAGGTGGATGTGGTGGCGCCTTGCGAGCAGGTGATGCCGGGCCTGCTGCATCCGGCCGCGGCTGCTGCCGTACAGGCAGGGCTGGAGGGCTTGGGCGCACGCTTCCATCTCGGCCCGACCCTGGCCAGCCTGCAGCACCAGGGCGAGGCGCTGCAGGCACATCTGTCCGACGGCACGCTGATCGACTGCGACCTCGTGGTGTCTGCCGTCGGCCTGCGTCCGCGTACCGCGCTGGCCGCAGCGGCCGGCCTGGACATCAACCGTGGGGTGATGGTGGATCGGCAACTGCGCACCTCGCACGCCAATATCTTCGCCCTGGGTGACTGCGCCGAGGTCGATGGCCTCAACCTGCTCTACGTCATGCCGTTGATGAACTGCGCGCGTGCCCTGGCCAAGACCCTGGCCGGCGAGCCGACCGCGGTGGCTTATGGCCCCATGCCGGTGACGGTGAAGACCCCGGCCTGCCCGCTGGTGGTGTCGCCTCCTCCCCATGGCAGCCAGGGCGAGTGGACGATCGAAGGCAGCGGCGCGGATATCAAGGCGCTGTGTCGAGATGCCGGCGGTGCACTGCTTGGCTACGCCCTGACCGGGGCCGCCGTGCAGGAGAAACTGGCCTTGAACAAGGAATTGCCGGCGCTGTTGGCCTAAATACCGGGCGTTCTGTCGGATACGCCACGAAAATCGGCCTGTAATGCCTGGCGTGGTACTGGCGCCGGGCGAACTGGCGTGCCATTCTGCTTGCGTCTGCCGCAGCGCAGAGCTGTTGCGGCGCCTTGGGCGCTGTTCTGAAGAACAGCACGGACACAACAACAAAAAACCGTCAAAGAGGCACTTATGCGTAAACCGGAACTCGCCGCCGCCATTGCCGAGAAGGCTGACCTGACCAAGGATCAGGCCAATCGTGTACTCAACGCCGTACTCGAAGAGATCACCAATGCGCTGAACCGCAAGGACAGCGTGACCCTGGTGGGCTTCGGCACCTTCGTCCAGCGTCATCGTGGTGCCCGCACGGGCAAGAACCCGCAAACCGGCCAGCCGGTGAAGATCAAGGCCAGCAACACCGTGGCCTTCAAGCCGGGAAAATCCCTCAAGGATGCAGTCAACTAAACGCTATGCAGCGTTTCCTGCACACCCCGCAGCAGCCTGTCTGACAGGCGTGCTTGCGGGGTGTGTCGTTTGTAGCGCCGTTCTTTGGGCAGGCTGTAGTTCGGCGAGAAAGACACTACAATGCGCGCCCATCCTCTTCGATCCCGAGGCCTGCGCATGAAATTTCGTTTTCTTCTGTGGATGTTGGGCCGGCTGATGGCCAAGGCCAGTCGTGACAACCCCGCTTTCCAGCAGCAACTGGAAGGACGTGACATGGTCTTTCAGTTGCATACGCTGGACGGCAAGTTGGCACGCCATTACATCGTCAAGGGCCAACGTGTCAGCAGTAAGCGGGGGGTAGCCAGCGAGCCTGCCTTCGCCATTGGCTTCAAGGATGCGGCATACGGTTTCGCCACCATGACCGCGAAGAACAAGCAGTTGGCCTTCATGCAGGGCATCCAGAACAAGGACATCCAGATCCAGGGCAACCCGGCGTTGGTCATGTGGTTCCAGGGCTTGACCAAGTACCTGATGCCGAAGAAGAAGGCTGGCTCGACGAAAAAGGCTGCGTGACTGGTCGCCAGCCCCGGCATTGACTAGGCTGCCTGCAGGTTCCTGTGAAAAGCCTCGATCATGCGATCCTCCTTTCTGCTGCCTTGCCTGTTGCTGTCGGCCGCTCTCGCGCATGCCGAACCCGCCTCTACCCCCGCCATGCTGCGGGTCTTCGAGCAGGCAGGCATTCACCTGCTCTGTGAGCAGACCGAGCCCATGCTGTTGCGGGGCCAGGACGCCGCGCAACATGCCCTGTTGCAGCGGCTGTTCGACCCTCACGCCTTATGCCGACAACTGGCCGAGCGTCTTGCCGAGCGCTTCGACGCGGCGCAACTGGCACAAATGCAGGGCTCGCTTGGTGGGGCGCTGGCGCAGCGTTTCACCGCGGCTGAGCGTGAGGTGGGCGAGCAGCCACAAGCGCTGGCCGCATACCGCGAGCGTTTGCAGCAACAGCCGGTGCGTGGCGCACGGCTGGCCCTGATCCAGCGCCTCGACCAGGCCGCGCATACCACCGAGTTGGCCAGCCTGTTGCGCTATGAGGTGGGCAAGACCCAGGCCCTGCTGGCACTCCTGGCGCGCGGCGAGAAGCTGGGCGAGCAGGCGCTGCAGGCACAGACGCAAACCCAGGCCGAAGCCATTCGCCAGTCCAGTGCGCAGGCAGTGGAGTCGTTCATGCTCTATGCCTACAGACAGGTGCCCAGCGATCAGTTGGCCGCCTATGCAGCGCTTTATGAGCAGCCCGATGTGCAGCGCCTGCTGGCCGCCAGCCTGGAGACCATGCCGCAGCTGTTTTCCGAGCGGCGCGAGCAGCTACGCAAGAGGGTAGGCAAGCCGTAGGGCGGACTCAGGAGCGAAGCGAACAGTCCGCCTGGCCATTCCGAGTTCGGCATCAATACTCCACAAATGGCGTACTGCTTCCTAGCGGCCGGCGTCCCGGTACGCCTACGGCCCTGCGTAGGCAGCAGCTCGTAGGGCGGTCTCAGGAGCGCCAGCGAACAGCCCGCCGGGCCATGCCGAGTTTGGCACCACCGCTCACGTCCGATACTCCCGCCAATGGCGTATTGCTTCCGGGCGGCCGGCATTCCGGTACGCCCTACGCCTACAACCCTGCGTACCTCCGTGGACGGCAGGCCTCAGTGGGTCGGGAACTGTGCAGCCAGTTCGCGCAGTGCGGCCTCGGCGCTGAGCACCTTGCTCACGGCGTCTTCGGCTTTTTCCCGGCTCAGGCCCAGGGCCTCGAACAGCTCCTCGGGAATCTCCTCGCGCGGGCCGGCGCCGATGCCGCGATTGCGCAGCAGGCTCACGGACAGGCACACCAGGTTGGCGAACGCGGCGTTGTCCCCGGCGTAGCTCGGGTCGTGCTGGAAACGCAGGGCGCAGGACAACTCTTCGGGCATGTCCCAGTGACGCATCAGCCAGGCGCCGATCTGCTCGCGGGTGATGCCCAGCAGGTGCTGCTCGATGTGGCTGTGCGACAGATGCGGATTGACCTCCAGATGGCGGCAGATCAGCGAGAAGTGCGGCGGAAAGACATGCGCCAGCACCAGATAGCCGAAGTTGTGCAGCAGGCCGGCGAGGTAGGTCAGGCCGGCTTCCGGGCGCTGCGCGCGGGGCAGTGCGCGGGTCAGGCCCTCGATCACGGCGGCGGTGTAGATCGCCTGCTGCCAGTAGGGGGTGGCTTGCTGCGGTTGATCCTTGGGCAGGCTCAGGGTCTTGCCCAGCGCCAGGCCCAGGGCCAGGTTGATCACCAGGTCGAAACCCAGTACGCGGACGATGGCGTCCTCCACCGAGCGGATCTTGCCGGGGGCCGCGTAGTAGGGCGAAGCGGCCCAGCTCACCACCTGGGCGGCCAGCGCCGGGTCGGTCTCGACCACGCCGGTGATGTCATCCACCGTGGCATTGGGGTCGACGCGCAGCTTGATGATCTTCTGTGCGGTTTCTGCCAGCGGCGGAATCTCGATGGTTTCTTCCAGACGCTGCTGGATGCGGCGTGCGGTGAAGGCCTGCACCGCCTGGGTGATCTCGGCGCGGTCATCG
This sequence comes from Pseudomonas sp. NCHU5216, assembly GCF_052156495.1. Taxonomy (NCBI): domain Bacteria; kingdom Pseudomonadati; phylum Pseudomonadota; class Gammaproteobacteria; order Pseudomonadales; family Pseudomonadaceae; genus Pseudomonas; species Pseudomonas sp. NCHU5216. Next base: position 13,676 of record NZ_JBQLIX010000039.1, read on the forward strand.
TCGGGGCGGTCGAGGTTCAGGCGAATGGCGCTGACGGGCTCGCCGAAGCGTGCGGCGCTGGCCTTGCTGAGCAGGGTCTTGAAGGCCTCCGTGGGGATCTCCAGCAGTACGCCGGGCTGGCCGGAGTCGACCAGCAGCTTGGGCGCTTGCAACAGGCGCTCTTCATACAGGCAAGGCGAACTGGTCAGGGGCGGCAGGCCGGGCAGCAGCGCCAGAGCATGCTTTCCCAGCATGCGCTCCAGGCGTTCCGGGCGCACGGCGGTGAGCTGGCGCCCGGTGAGTTCGGCCAGGCGCGCCAGGTCGAGCAACTGACTGCGCGGGTAGAGCACCAGCAGGGCGCCGACGGCGTCCTCCAGCAGTACCGCCTGGACGCGTGCCTCGGCCGGCAGGCCAGGGCGCTCCGTGACGACCTGGTAGGGCAGAGCGAGTTTTTCCAGCAGTTGCACGATCATGGCAGGCGGTTGCAGTGAGGCGTCGGGAGCGAAAGCGGCTTCAGTCATATCGGTATCCAGCGTTGGCGCATCTGCCCGCAGTATAACCAGTGGGCTGGTGCGCACAGTTTCGTGGCGACGGGCGTATTGTGAAGAATGTCACACTTGACCGTATTGTTGGCCGTGACGCAACCAGCGTTCCAGCAGCGGCGCCACATGCTGCGGCCAATGTTCCATCAGGGCCTGGGCGGCGTCACGCACGGCCGGCAGCAGATCGGCGTCGCGCATCAGGTCGGCGACCTTGAATTGCAGCAGGCCGGTCTGGCGTGTACCGAGCATTTCCCCGGGGCCGCGCAGTTCCAGATCCTTTTCGGCGATGACGAAGCCATCGGTGGTCTCGCGCATGATCGCCAGGCGTTCGCGGCCCAGTTGCGACAGCGGGGCGTGATAGAGCAGCACGCAATGGCTGGCGGCGCTACCCCGGCCGACCCGCCCGCGTAGCTGGTGTAGCTGAGCCAGGCCCAGGCGTTCCGGGTTCTCGATGATCATCAGGCTGGCGTTGGGCACGTCCACGCCCACCTCGATCACCGTGGTGGCCACCAGCAGTTGCAGGTGACCTTGTTTGAATTCGTCCATCACCGCGGCCTTCTCGGCCGGCTTCATGCGCCCATGGATCAGGCCCACGCGCAGCTCGCCGAGGGCGGCGGAAAGCTCCTCGAAGCTGGTTTCCGCGGCCTGGCAGGTCAGCTCCTCGGATTCCTCGATCAGGGTGCACACCCAGTAGGCCTGGCGCCCCTGGCGGCAGGCATTGCGTACTCGCTCGATGACCTCGATGCGACGGCTGTCGGCGATCACCAGGGTATTCACCGGGGTACGGCCAGGGGGCAGTTCGTCGAGGATCGAGGTGTCCAGATCGGCATAGGCGCTCATGGCCAGCGTACGCGGGATGGGCGTGGCGGTCATGATCAACTGGTGTGGGCACAGGCGCCCGTCGATGCCTTTCTGGCGCAGGGCCAGGCGCTGTTGCACGCCGAAGCGGTGCTGCTCGTCGATGATCACCAGAGCCAGACGCTGGAACTTCACCTCGTCCTGGAACAGCGCATGGGTGCCAACCACCATGGGGCAGCCGCCTGCGATCTGTTCCAGTGCAGCGGTTCGGGCCTTGCCCTTGAGCTTGCCGGCCAGCCAGGCGACCTCCAGGCCGAGAGGCGCGAGCCATTTGCTGAAGTTGAGAAAATGTTGCTCGGCGAGAATCTCGGTGGGCGCCATCAGCGCCACCTGATAACCGGCCTCCAGCGCCTGCAGGGCGGCCAGGGCGGCGACCACGGTCTTGCCGGCACCGACGTCGCCCTGCACCAGGCGCAGCATGGGTTCGTGCTGCGCCAGGTCGTAGGCGATCTCGGCCCCCACGCGCTGCTGCGCCCCGGTGGGGGCGAAACCGAGGTTGGCAAGGAACTGCTGCGGCAGTTTCTGCGCGGCGGGTAGCGCCGGCGCCTGCTGGGTACGCACCTGTTCGCGCAGGCGTTGCAGGGAGAGCTGGTGGGTCAGCAGCTCCTCGAAGGCCAGGCGGTGCTGGGCCCAGTGCCGGCCTTCGGCAAGCTCCTCGACATCGGCGTCCGGCGGCGGCCGGTGCAGGTAGCGAATGGCTTCGTCCAGCGGTGCCAGGCGGTAATCACGGGCGAGCTGGTCGGGCAGCCAGTCCGGCAGGCTGCGTGGGCCGAGCCGTGCCAGGGCTTGCTGGCTGAGCTGGCGCAGACGCTGTTGGGTGAGGCCTTCGGTAGTGGGATAGATGGGTGTCAGGCTCTGTTCGACCGGGGCCGGTTCGTCGCCATTCTGCGCGCGGTATTCCGGGTGATAGATCTCCAGACCGGTGGCGCCCGGACGCACCTCGCCGTAGCAGCGCAGGGTGGTGCCGCGTTTCAGGCCGTCCTTCTGCGCCTGGCTGAAGTGGAAGAAGCGCAGGCTCAGCGTGCCGCTGCCGTCCTGCAGGCGTACCAGCAGGCTGCGGCGCCGGCCCATGACCACATCGGCACCGGCGACCGTGCCTTCGACCACTGCATCCTGGTCGGGGCGCAGGGCGCCGATGGGGGTGATGCGGGTGCGATCCTGATAGCGCAGCGGCAGGTGGAAGAGCACGTCCTGCAGGTTTTCCAGGCCCACCTTGGCGAGCTTTTCCGCCAGGGCGGCGCCCACGCCCTTGAGCGCGGTGACCGGTACCGTCGCCAGTTCGCTCACGCTAGCCTCAGGCGCTCTTGGCCTGTGGGCGGGCGACCGAGCACAGGCGCACCGAGTCGGCCAGCACTTCGATGGCGTTGGGCCGTGGGAAGCTGGCGCGCCAGGCGATGGCCACGGTGCGGAAGGGCACGGGCGCGCTGAGCGGGCGTACTTCGATCACCCCAGGGGCATAGTGGTGGCTGTCCACCGCCGAGAATGGAAGGATCGACACGCCGAGGCCGGAGGCCACCATATGGCGGATGGTTTCCAGTGAGCTGGACTCCACCGTGGTGTGCTTGGCGTGCTCGTCGCCGCCCTTGCGTAGCGAAGGGCAGGCCTCCAGCACCTGGTCGCGGAAGCAGTGACCCTCGCCCAGCAGCAGCAGGCTCTTGTCGTTGAGCAGCTTGGTGTCGATGCTGTCCATCTTCGCCCAGGGGTGGCCAGCGGGCAGCAGGGCGAAGAAGGGCTCGTCGTACAGCGGCTTGGTCAGCACATCGGCTTCCTGGAAGGGCAGGGCGATGATGATGGCGTCCAGTTCACCGGTGCGCAGCTTGTCGCGCAGGATATGGGTGAAGTTTTCCTCGATGTACAACGGCATGTCCGGGGCGACCCGGTGCAGTTGCGGAATCAGGTGCGGGAACAGATAGGGGCCGACGGTATAGATGGCGCCGATGCGCAGCGGCGCGGCCAACTGGTTCTTGCCGGCCTGGGCCAGTTCGCGGATGCCTTGCGCCTGCTCCAGCACCTTCTGCGCCTGGGTGACGATGCCTTCGCCCACCGGCGTCAGGCGTACTGCGCTCTTGCTGCGCTCGAAGATCAGCACGCCGAGTTCGTCCTCGAGCTTCTTCACGCCCACCGACAGGGTCGGCTGACTGACGTGGCAACGCTCGGCCGCGCGGCCGAAATGCTGCTCCTGAGCGAGGGTGACGATGTAGCGCAGTTCGGTGAGGGTCATAGTATTTTTCCATTGGACTGCGGCAAGCATAGCGGCTGCAGTCAATGGAACCAAGCGCCCATGGCTGCATGCCTGGGCGCTCGGCCGTCAGCGTCGTTCCAGCGAGTAGGAGAACGGCGCGATGATTTCCAGCGTGCCGTTGTTCAGCAGCTCTGCTGGCGGCTTGGGTAGCGGCTGGGCGCGACGGATGGTCTGCAGCGTGGCGCGATCCAGCGAGGCGCTGCCGGATTTGCCGACCAGGCTGTAGGACTGCACCATGCCATTGGCATCGACCACGAAACGCAGGCGATTGGTGCCCTTGATGCCACGGCGACGCGCATCCTCCGGGTAGCGCTTGTAGCGCGCCAGGTGGTTGAACAGCTCGCTCTGCCAGGTGCGTTCGGCCGCACTCGGCGCACTCGCGGCGGCGGCCTGCGGTGCTGCCGGTTTGCTGTCGCTGGGCGCCGGGGTTGTCGGGGCGACGGTTTCCTTGACGCTCTCGGTCTCCTGCGGTTTGACAGGCTTGGGCTCCGGCGGCTTGGGTTTCGGAGGCTGCGGCTTGGGCTTGGGTTTCGGCTTGGGCGGCAGGGCGATCTTCGGCTTCGGCGCTTCGACGACCTTGGGCTGCGGCTCGGGCTCCGGTTCCGGTTGTACCGGCGGCGGTGGTGGCGCCGGCGCGGGGGCGGGAGCCGGCAGCGGCTCCAGCTCGATCATCATGGCGGCAGGCGGCAACTCCAGCGGCTGCGCCTTGACCGTCCAGAACATCATCCATAGTCCGATCGCCACATGCAGGCCGAGAATCACCAGCAGGCTGAGGCCCCAACCGGACAGCTTGCGTACGTTGGCCATCAGTTACCGACCGTCTCCAGGCCTACCAGGCCGATCTTCAGATAGCCCGCGCTGCGCAGGGCGTCCATCACTTCCATGAGGCGACCGTAATCGACCTTCTTGTCGCCACGGACGAAGATGGTCTTGTCCTTGTCGGCATGAGTCAGCTTGTCCAGGGTGGCGCCGAGCTGCTGCTCGCTGACCACCTCGTTGTCCAGATACAGGCTGAGGTCTTCCTTGATGCTCAGGTAGATCGGCTTGTCCGGACGCGGTGCGGGTTTGGCCGTGGAGGCGGGTAGATCCACCTTGATGTCCACGGTCGCCAGGGGGGCGGCGACCATGAAGATGATCAACAGCACCAGCATCACGTCGATGAAGGGCGTCACGTTGATTTCGTGCGTTTCCTGCAGGTCGTCGCTCTCGTTGAGATGAATGCCCATGGCTTACCCCGCCTTGACCATGTGCGGTGCCTGGCGCTCGCCCGGCAGGTGGTCGAGGTCGCGGCTGACCAGCAGCAGCACCTGCGCCGAGGCGTCGGAAACCTGGGCCTTGTAGCTGGCGATGGAGCGGGCGAAGACGTTGTAGATGACCACGGCCGGGATCGCTGCGACCAGGCCCAGGGCGGTGGCCAGCAGGGCTTCGGCGATGCCCGGGGCGACCACGGCGAGGTTGGTGGTCTGGGTCTTGGCGATGCCGATAAAGCTGTTCATGATGCCCCAGACGGTGCCGAACAGGCCGACGAAGGGGGCGGTGGAGCCGATGGTGGCGAGCACGCCGGTGCCCTGGCTCATCTGCCGGCCGCTGGCGGCGACCAGGCGCTCGAGGCGGAAGCTGACGCGCTCCTTGATGCCATCGGTGCCCTGCACGTTGCCGGACAGTTTCACTTCTTCCAGGGCATCCTGCACCAGGCGATGGGAGATGCACGCCTCGCCGTTCATGCTGTTGCCGGCGTCTTTCAGGGTACGTGCGGCTTTCAGCACCGGCAGCTCGCGACGCAGGCGACGGCGAGCGACGGTCAGCTCGACGGTCTTCGCCAGCCACACGGTCCAGGTCAGGATGGAGGCCAGGATCAGGCCGATCATCACCCCTTTGACCACCACATCTGCGCCCTGGTACATGCCCCAGGGAGAGAGGTCATGGGCCATGGCTGGCTCCTCCAGTGCCGTATCGTCCAGCCCTGCGCCGATATTCTCGGCCTGGGTCATGGCTTCCAGTGTCTTCTCGATCTCCTCGGCCGGCACCCCTTGCTCGGTCAGCGTCTGGCGGGTCGTTTCACGAAGCTGCTGCGGCGTGGCCTCCGCGCCGAGCGCCTCCAGTTTGCTGGCCAGCTCCGCATTGCCTGCCGATACGGCTGCCGGCAGGGCCGCCTCGTTCGCGGCAGGTGCTTCGGCCGCTGTCGCAGCCGCAGCAGGCGTGGCCGGTTCTTCGGCGAGGGCAGCGCCGCCAGGCAGCAGGGCCAGGCCGAGCAGGAGCAGGGCCAGCGTGCTGGAGCGGCGGAGGAACGAGAAGGGCTTGGCGCTGAAGGCGATAGGTTTCATGGGGCGGACCTGAACGGTGAATTGCAATGTCGACCGTCGCACAGGTGCGGCGGAAAGAGGAACATTATTGCAATTAATTCTTGTTTGTGAAAGTGATAATGTAACACTCCCTCGATAACCCCGAGGAGGTTTGCCGATTGCGGGCGGCGCCCTTTATCCTCGGGCTTTTGGGAGGCGCTCCGATGCTCGAAACTCCTCGTGTGCTGATAGCCGGTTGTGGCGATGTAGGCAGTCGCCTGGCATTGCGCCTGCAGGGCAAGGGCTGGGTGGTGCATGGCTTGCGGCGCAACGTCGCGGCCTTGCCGGCGGGCATTCATGCGCTGCCGGGCGATCTGCAGGTGGCCACCTGCCCAGCGGCCTGGCCGACCACTGAGCTGGACTACCTGGTGTACTGCGCCGCTGCCAGCCAGCATGACGAGGCGGGCTATCGCGCCGCATACGTCGACGGTTTGCGCCATGTGCTGAGCTGGCTGGCCGAGCATGGGCAGCGCCCGCGGCGCCTGCTCTTCGTGTCCAGTAGCGGGGTCTATGGTCAGCAGGAAGGGGAGTGGGTCGACGAGGATTCGCCAGCCGAGGCGCAGAGTTACTCGGCGCGGATCATGCGCGAGGCGGAAAGCCTCGCCCTGAACAGCGGCCTGCCAGCGACCGCGGTGCGCCTGACCGGGCTCTACGGCCCAGGCCGCGAGTGGTTGCTGAATCAGGTGCGCAATGGCTACCGGGTCAACGAGACGCCGCCGCTGTACGGCAATCGCATCCATGTCGAGGATGCCGCCGGGCTGCTCGCTCATCTGCTCGAAGCCGATGGCCGTGGCGAGCCTCTGGCCGACTGCTACCTGGGCGTGGACGATGAACCGGCGCCGCTGCACGAGGTGGTGGCCTGGCTGCGTGAGCGCCTGGGCGTGAGCCACTGGAGCGACGAGCAGCGCGTGCGCCGGGCCGGCAGCAAGCGTTGCAGCAACGCCCGCGCCCGCGCCATGGGCTGGGCACCGCAGTATCCCAGTTATCGCGACGGTTATAGCGCGATCCTGCAGGGCGCCTGAGGTGGACGCCAACCGCCTGCTGGCCAAGCCCTGGCTGCCTGGCGTGGAGCTGTTTCACGCCGACTTTTCCGGGCAGCCGTTCGGTCGCCATAGCCACGATGCCTTCGCCATCGGCGCCATCGTCCAGGGCGTCGGTGGCTACCAGTGCCGCGGCCAGCGCCACGCCCTGCCGGCTGGCACCCTGTCGCTGATGAATCCCGAGGAGCCGCATACCGGCCATGCCGAGTCGCCGCGCCTGGTTTACCGCATGCTTTACGTGGAAGAGTCGCGGCTGCCGGCCTTGCTCGGGCGCAAGCGCCTGCCGGGTGGTTTTGACTGTCTCAATCCCGCCGATGATGGCGCCATTGCCGCTGCCCTGGCGCGCCTGGCTGGGGAATTCGAGCGCAGTGATGCACTGGTGCTGGAAAGCGAACTGCTGGCCGTGCTGGAACTGGTGTTCGTGCGCCATGGCGGCTTGCGTGCGGCACGCCCCGCCGCGCGTGACGGCGGGGTGACGGCGCAGGTGCGCGACTATCTGGAGGCGCATTACGCCGAGGCCGTTTCCCTGGAGCAACTGGCGGCATTGGTGCAACGCCATCCGCGTCATTTGATCGAGGCTTTCCGCCAGGCCTATGGCGTGCCGCCGCATACCTACCTGTTGCAGCGCCGGGTGCGCGAGGCCAAGCGTCTGCTGCTGGACGACCAGGCGCCGCTGGCGGTGGCCCTGGGCCTGGGGTTCTACGATCAGGCGCATTTTTCCGGCACCTTCAAGCGTTTCACCGGTGTGACCCCCGGCCAGTTCCGGCGCGCCGCGCAGGCCTGAGTTTTCTCCAAGACGGCGGCTCATGGGGCTGGCGAGACTGACCTCCTGTTCAGAGGGAGGTCGTTTGCGATGTTCGCGTTGTTCCTGTTGGTGGCTGGTACCCATTTCGCCGCGCTGTTGTCGCCGGGGCCGGATTTCTTTCTGCTGATCCGTACCGCGCTCGCTGAGGGGCGGCGCCAGGCCGATGGTTGCGCCAGCGGTATCGCCCTGGCCAACCTGCTGAGCATGATGCTGGTGCTGCTCGCGCTGGGGCTGTTGCCGGGCCAGGGTGGGATGTTCTGGCGGGCCTTGCAGGCGCTCGGCGGCGGTTATTTCGTCTGGATTGGTATGCAGGCGCTGTTCGCCAGGCGCGAACTGCAATTGTCGTCGGCGGAGCAACTGGCGCAAGGCAACTGGTGGCACGGCCTGCGCCAGGGCCTGCTGGCCAGCAGCCTCAACCCCAAGCTGCCCTTGTTCTATGCCGGGCTGTTTGGCGTGCTGCGCGAAGCGGCAATGCCCGCCTGGGGTCTGGCATTGGCCATGCTGTGGATGACTCTGGTGGTCTTGGGGTGGGACCTGGCCCTGGTGCGGCTATTGCGTCATCGACGCTGGCGCACCTGGCTGCAGCGCCAGGTGCGCTGGCTGGATCGAGGCTGTGGAGTCTTGCTGTCGGCCCTGGGGATCTGGTTGTTGATCGGCAGCGCGGCCTGATGGCTGGCCGCGCCTTTGGCGATCATTTGCGCTTGAGCAACCAGCGCTGCGGGCCGGGCTGGTACTCGGGCATCTCGTCGAACTGGGCGCGGTTCTGCGCCTCGAAGATGCGTAGCTGATCGCCCTCGTGGACGAACAGCCAGGGGCTGCCCTGATCACCCAGTTGCAGCCAGATACTGTCGTTGTCACCGCTCATGGCGGCGCAATCACCAGCCAGGCACAGCGCATAGCGTTCCGCGCCGGGTAGGCCCTGCAGGCTGCCGTCCGCGCCAAAGCGCACCAGGCCACCCTGGCCGGGACCTTCCGCGATCAGCCAGTCTCCGCCCAGGTAGGCGCGGTACAGCGCCTGCTCGAAGTTGCTACCTGGCGCTGAGGAAGCCTGGGCTGGCGGCACTCGGACGAACTGCTGCTCGGGCCAGTAATCGCTGGCGACCTGGGTGAGCTGGCCGTCATGCAGGGTGAGCTGTTCTCGGTAGTTGTCGTAGAAGGTCACCTGCCAGTGCAGGGGATCGACTGGCTCGATGCTGCCCTCGGCCAGCTCGAAGCCATTGCTGTAGGTCGCCTGCCGTTGCCGGGTATCGATATGCCACTCGAGGTTGGGGCCGTAGGCCAGCAGTGATTCGCGCAGATGGCCGCTCTCACGCGCGGCATCGATGGCAGCCTGGTTGATCCAGATGCCATTGGGATCGTCGTTCGGTTTGCTGGCGCAGCCGACCAGCAAGGTGCTGCACAGCAGCAGGGTGATCAGGCGCATGATGCTCTCCGCGCGGGAGATAAAGAGGGAACAGGCGGGGCCTGAGCCCCGCCGCCGGGCTTACTCGAGCACCAGGATGGCGTCCATCTCCACCTGCGCGCCGCGCGGCAGAGCGGCCACGCCGATGGCGGCGCGGGCCGGGTAGGGCTGCTCGAAGTAACGGCCCATGATCTCGTTGACCTTGGCGAAGTGCGACAGGTCGGTAAGGAAGATGTTCAGCTTGACGATGTCCTTGAACGAACCACCGGCGGCTTCGGCCACGGCCTTGAGGTTCTCGAACACCTGTACGGTTTGCGCCTCGAAACCTTCCACCAGTTCCATGCTCACCGGATCCAGCGGGATCTGCCCGGACATGTAAACGGTGTTGCCGGCCTTGATCGCCTGGGAGTAGGTGCCGATGGCGGCGGGGGCCTTGTCGCTGCTGATGACGGTCTTGCTCATGAATGACTCCTTGAAAGGGCAGCCTCAAGCCGGAAGCTCCAAGCTGCAAGTAAAGATGGCTGTCAGGCTACAGATTGCGCATGGCGGGCTCAAGAAACCAGCGCGTGCTTGTCGCTTGCAGCATGAGGCTGGTCGCTGTCGTCAGGCGCGTACCCGGGTGATGCGGGTGACGCCCTTGAGCGCGCGCAGCTTCTTGATCACCCGCGCCAGGTGCACGCGGTCGTGCACGCTGATCACCAGTTGTACCACGCTGATGCGGCCATCGCGCTCGTCCATGCCGATCTTCTCGATATTGCCATCGGCGGCGTTGACGCTGCTGGCCAGCAGGGCGATCAGGCCACGCTGGTGCTCCAGCTCGACGCGCAACTCGACGTTGAATTCGCCAGTGACGTCCTTGGCCCAGTTGAGCTGGATGCATTTCTCCGGGTTGTTACGAATCTCGGCGATATTGCGGCAGCTTTCCATGTGCACCACCATGCCCTTGCCGGCAGACAGATAGCCGACGATGGGGTCGCCCGGGATTGGTGTGCAGCATTTGGCGTAGCTCATCACCAGGCCTTCGGTACCGCGGATCGCCAGTGGCCCTTCGCTGTTCGGCAGGGCATCGCCGCTTTCGGCCAGCAGGCGGCGGGCGACCACGTAGGCCATGCGGTTGCCCAGGCCGATGTCCTCGAGCAGATCCTCGAAGACTTCCTGGCGGTACTCGGCAACCACGGCTTGCACGCGCTCCGGGGCGATCTTTTCCAGGTGCGTGTCGAAGCTGGCCAGCACCTTGTTCAGCAGGCGTTCGCCGAGGCTGATGGATTCGGAACGGCGCTGCTGTTTGAGGGCGTGGCGAATGTGCGTGCGTGCCTTGCCGGTGACCACGAAGTTGAGCCAGGCCGGATTGGGGCGGGCGCCCGGGGCGGTGACGATTTCCACCGTCGAGCCGCTTTCCAGCGCCTGCGACAGCGGCGCCAGGCGGCGATTGATGCGGCAGGCGATGCAGGTGTTGCCGACGTCGGTGTGCACCGCGTAGGCGAAGTCGACCGCCGTGGAGCCTTTCGGCAGCTCCATGATGCGGCCCTTGGGCGTGAACACGTAGACCTCGTCCGGGAACAGGTCGATCTTCACGCTCTCGATGAATTCCAGGGAGTTACCCGCCCTCTGCTGGAGTTCGAGTACACCCTTGACCCACTGCCGCGCGCGGGCGTGGTTGCCCTTGGGTACGTCGTCATCGTTGGACTTGTACAGCCAGTGCGCGGCGATGCCGTTGTTGGCCATCTCCTCCATCTCGCGCGTGCGGATCTGGATCTCGATGGGCACGCCGTGCATGCCGAACAGCGTGGTGTGCAGCGACTGATAGCCGTTGGCCTTGGGAATCGCGATGTAATCCTTGAAGCGCCCCGGCAAGGGTTTATACAAGTTGTGCACGGCGCCGAGCACGCGGTAGCAGGTGTCGACCTTGTCGACGATGATGCGGAAGGCGTAGACGTCCATGATCTCGTTGAACGCCTTACGCTTGCCGCGCATCTTCTGGTAGATGCTGTAGAGGTGCTTCTCGCGGCCGATCACCTCGCCTTCCATGCCTTCGCGTTGCAGGCAGGCCTGGATCGATTCCTCGATCTTGGCGACGATCTCCTTGCGGTTGCCCCGAGCGCGGCGCACGGCGGCGCGGATGCGCTCGGAGCGCATCGGGTGCATGGCCTTGAACCCCAGATCCTCGAACTCCACGCGCATGTTGTGCATGCCCAGGCGGTTGGCAATGGGCGCGTAGATTTCCAGGGTTTCCTTGGCGATGCGCCGGCTCTTCTCGTGCGGCATGGCATCGAGGGTGCGCATGTTGTGCAGGCGGTCGGCGAGCTTGACCAGGATCACGCGAATGTCGCGGGCCATGGCCATGGCCATCTTCTGGAAGTTCTCGGCCTGCGCCTCGGCCTTGGTCTCGAAGTTCATCTGGGTCAGCTTGCTGACCCCGTCGACCAGTTCGGCCACGGTTTCGCCGAACTGCGCGTTGAGCGCTTCCTTGGCGATGCCGGTGTCTTCGATGACGTCGTGCAGCATGGCGGCCATCAGGCTCTGATGATCCATGTGCATGTCGGCGAGGATGCTGGCCACGGCCAGCGGATGGGTCACGTAGGCTTCGCCGCTGCGGCGGCGTTGGCCATCGTGCGCCTGTTCGGCGTAGAAGTAGGCTCGGCGAACCAGGTTGACCTGATCATGGCCGAGGTAGGTCGAAAGTCGGTCGGCGAGAGCGTCTATACCAGCCATGGGGTGCCTCCCTCATGACCGGCTTGGCTATGCGCCGCGCGACTTCGACCCGGCATCATCGACTTACAGAGGCTCGTTGGCCTCTTCCTCGAAGGCAGCGAACAGCGGCTCTTCTTCGACGATGTCTTCCTGGGCGACGATCTCGGCGTCTACCAGGCCGGCAGCGATTTCGCGCAGGGCGACGACGGTGGGCTTGTCGTTTTCCCAAGCCACTTTCGGCTCCTTGCCGCCGGTGGCCAGCTGGCGCGAACGCTTGGTCGCGAGCATGACCAGCTCGAAGCGGTTATCAACGTTGTCCAGGCAATCTTCGACGGTAACGCGAGCCATGGTGTTCCTCGTAACATGTGCGGATAAGCTTGGCCCGAGCGGGCGAGCGGACTCAATAGTGTAATGCAGCCGCAAGCGACAAGCTACAAGCAGAAGCCAATCCGGCCTTGCTTTTACTTGCCGCTTGTGGCTTGAAGCTTGTGGCTGCTCTTAGGCCAACAGCTCGCTGAGCAGGCCGGCGTGGCGTTGCTGTTGTTGCGCCTGGCCGAGCTGGTTGCAGCGGAAGATGGCTTTCAGATCGCTGAGGGCGTGGTTGAAGTCATCGTTGATCACCAGGTAGTCGTACTCGACATAGTGGCTCATTTCGCTGACCGCTTCGCGCATGCGTCGCTCGATGATCTCGCCGCTGTCCTGGCCGCGGTTGGTCAGGCGGTGACGCAGGGCTTCCTGGGTCGGCGGCAGGATGAAGATGGATCTGGCCTGCGGCATCAGCTTGCGTACCTGCTGCGCGCCCTGCCAGTCGATTTCCAGGATCAGGTCGAAGCCCTCGGCCAGGGTCTGTTCGACCCACTTCTGCGAAGTACCGTAGAAGTTGTCGAACACCTGGGCGTGCTCGAGAAACTCGCTGCGCTCGATCATGGCGCTGAACTGCGCGTGATCGACGAAGTGGTAGTTGACCCCGTCCTGCTCCCCAGGGCGCATGGCACGGGTGGTGTGCGAGACCGAGACGCGAATCTGCGGCTCGCTCTCGATCAGGGCCTTGACCAGGCTGGTCTTGCCGGCACCGGACGGTGCGGAAACGATATAGAGGGTGCCGGTGGTGATGGCCATGGAAAACGTCCTGAGAAATCTTGCGGGATTTTAAAAGCGTAGCGAGCGACGGCTAGGCAAGGCGAAATCAGGTGAGAAAGCGGAGTTTACGACTGTAAATGAGCATTTCGAATCTGATTTCAACGCGGCATAGCCTAGCGCAGTAGCTTTTACTCGATGTTCTGCACCTGCTCGCGCATCTGCTCGATCAATACCTTGAGGTTGACCGCTGCCTGGGTGCTGCGCGGATCGAACGCCTTGGAGCCGAGGGTATTGGCCTCGCGGTTGAGCTCCTGCATCAGGAAGTCCAGGCGCCGCCCGGCAGCGCCGCCCGCCTTGAGCACGCGACGCACTTCGCTGACATGGGTGCTGAGGCGATCCAGCTCTTCGGCCACGTCGCTCTTCTGTGCCAGCAGCACCAGTTCCTGCTCCAGGCGTTGCGGGTCGAGCTCGGCCTGCATCTCGGCGAAGCGCGTCTCGATCTTGGTGCGCTGGCCGGCAAGCATCTGCGGCACCAGTTCGCGCAGGGCGGCGACTTCGTCGAGGATGGCGTCGAGGCGTTCGTTGAGCAGCTTGGCCAGTTCCGCGCCCTCGCGGGCACGGCCGGCCTTTAGTTCTTCCAGCGCCTGGCCGAACAGGGTCAGGGCTGCTGCGTTCAAGGCCTGCGGATCGGCCGAGTCGGCCACCAGCACGCCAGGCCAGGCCAGCACTTCCAGTGGGTTGAGCGGCGCCGGCTGCTGGATCAGAGCGGCGACCTGTTCGGCGGCGGCGATCAGTTGGCGGGCGCGTTCGTTGTCGACCTGCAGTGCCTTGCCGGCACTCTCTTCGGCGAAGCGCAGGGTGCATTCCACCTTGCCGCGTGACAGGCCCTGGCGCAGGGCTTCGCGCACCGCGCCTTCGAGGTCGCGAAAGGCTTCCGGCAGGCGCAGGTGCGGTTCCAGATAGCGGTGATTGACCGAGCGCAGTTCCCAGCTCAGGGTGCCGTGGGCGGTTGCCTGCTCGTGGCGGGCAAAGGCCGTCATGCTGTGAACCATAGGGATACCTCGCGGACATTCAGCTGGAAAAGCGCAGGATTGTAGCCCAGGGCGAGTGCCCATTTCATCGCTGGCAATGCGGCATGCCCCTGCTCGCCGTCTGCCGGGGCCAATTCGGCGTGTCGTGGTGCGCTGCCGCCCCCTATAATGCGTGCTGTTTTCACTTAACGAAGTAGGTATCGCTCGATGAAACGTCCCAGTGGCCGCGCCGCCGATCAGTTGCGCTCGATCCGCATCACCCGCAACTACACCAAGCACGCCGAGGGTTCGGTGCTCGTCGAGTTCGGCGATACCAAGGTGATTTGCACCGTCAGCGTCGAATCCGGCGTGCCGCGCTTCCTCAAGGGCCAGGGCCAAGGGTGGTTGACTGCCGAGTACGGCATGCTGCCGCGCGCCACCGGCGAGCGTAACCAGCGCGAAGCCAGCCGTGGCAAGCAGGGCGGCCGTACCCTGGAGATTCAGCGCCTGATCGGTCGTTCGCTGCGCGCTGCGCTGGACATGAGCAAGCTGGGCGAGAACACCCTGTACGTCGACTGTGACGTGATCCAGGCCGACGGTGGCACCCGTACCGCGTCGATCACCGGCGCCATGGTGGCGCTGATCGACGCGCTGAAGGTGCTGAAGAAGCGTGGTGGGCTCAAGGGCGAGCCGCTCAAGCAGATGATCGCCGCCGTGTCGGTGGGCATCTACCAGGGCCAGCCGGTGCTGGATCTGGACTACCTGGAAGACTCGGCGGCCGAAACCGACCTCAACGTGGTGATGACCAACGCTGGCGGGTTCATCGAGGTGCAGGGCACCGCCGAAGGCGCGCCGTTCCAGCCCGAGGAGTTCAACGCCATGCTGGCCCTGGCGCAGAAGGGCATGAACGAGATCTTTGAACTGCAACGTGTCGCATTGGTCGACTGATCGATCGCGCCATAAGGAGACGCCGCATGAGCGAAGAGTTCCAGGTACCGCAACCCGCTCCGAGTCAGGAGGCGCGTCAATGGGCGATGTTCTGCCACTTCGCCGCCTTTCTCGGGCTGGTGTTTCCCTTTGGCAATCTGCTCGGGCCCTTGATCGTCTGGCAGGTGAAGAAGGACATGGATCCCTTCGTCGACGCCCAGGGCAAGGAGGCGCTGAACTTTCAGATCAGTGTCGCCCTGGCAGCGGCCCTGTGCTTTTTGCTGATGGTCGTGGTGATCGGTTTTCCGCTGTTGCTGCTGGTCGGCCTGGCGGCGTTGGTGCTGACCATCATCGCCGGCATCAAGGCCAACGAGGGCAAGGCCTATCGCTATCCCTTCAGTTGGCGCCTGGTGAAGTAGGCGAAAGTGCAATAAAAGTTCATCGCGTTTTCAGGGGGAGTGCCTAGTTGCCACCGGACTGGCAAGTTTGTGTGTGGTCTTGTTGTCATGGTTTGGTGTTCCGGACGCCGCATTGGGTGTTTTCAGATATTCCGGGTTTCGCCCCCTCGGGCGACTCACTTTTCTTTGAAATGCGCAAAGAAAAGTAAGCAAAAGAAACGCACCCCCGCCATCCGGGTCTCGCTTCGCTCGACTTCCCTCACTCCGGCACCGCTCCGGGGTCGGCGTACATGGGCCATCCCTGGCCCATTACGCCTCTCGTGGCATCCATGCCACTCGCCCCCTGCGCAGTGCCTACGTTCGGCCTTCTGAAGGGGGCATTCGCGCGCCTGAGAGGACAGGTATGCCAGGTTAGCCCTGCGTGCTCTGGTAGCTGTGGAGTCGTGATGTAGCCGTCGAATTAAACCAATAGTTTCATTCGCGCAGTTTCATGCACATGGGCAGCCTGCCGGCCTGCAGCCGGCATCTCGGTCAGCCCTAGGGCTGACCTCATGCTCAAGCATTCCACGCTAATTCTGGGTTACCTAGGGTTCAGGCGCGTGCAGAGCCCGCCCAGGAGGGTGAGCGGAATCGTCGTGGAAGAGGTTGAGCGACATGGATGTCGCGAAAGCCGCGATGGGCCAGGGATGGCCCACCGCGGCGGGCCTCTGGAACGGCGATGGAGTGAGCGAACCCTCGCGCAGCGAGGGCCGGATGACCGGGCGGAGGGTTTTGGTTACTTTTGCCCGCAAAAGTGACTCGCCCGGGAGGGCGAAACCAAAAACATCAGCAAAAACGCGGCCATCCGGAACAGACACCCAAGCAACCAGCAACCAACACACAAACTTGCCAGTCCGGTGATTTCCCGAGATTCCGCGAAGAACCATAAAAAAGCCGGCTGAGTCAGCCGGCTTTTTCATATCTGCAGATCAGATGCTGAGAATCCAGTCGTAGTCGACGATCAGCGGCGCATGCTGGGAGAAGCGCGGCTGGCGCGGCAGGCGGGCGCTGCGCACGGTGCGACGCATGCCCGGCGTGAGGAGCTGGTAGTCGAAGCGATAACCCAGGTTGAGCATCTCCGCCTGCTCGCTGTCCGGCCACCAGCTGAACTGGTCGCCTTCGCGGCTGACTTCGCGCAAGGCATCCACATAGCCCATGCTGCCTACCACTTCGTCCATCCAGGCACGCTCCGGCGCCAGGAAGCCCGGGGACTGCTGGCAGTCGCGCCAGTTCTTCACGTCCTGCTTCTGGTGCGCGACATGCAGCGAGCCACAGTAGATGTACTCGCGGCGCTTGCGCCGTTGCTTGTCCAGATAATGGGTGAAGTCGTCCATGAACTTGAATTTCTGATTCAAGCTCTCGTCGCCGTCCCGGCCAGTGGGCAGGAGTAGGCTGGCAATACTGACTTTGTCGAAATCTGCCTGCAGGTAGCGCCCGTAGCGATCGGCCATCTCGAAGCCGAGGCCGCTGATCACCGCCTTGGGTTGCAAACGCGAGTAGAGCGCCACGCCACCTTGGCTGGGCACTTCGCCGTCGCATGCATAGAGGAAATAGCCATCCAGTTGGAAAGCTTGGTCGTCCATTTCAAAGGCGGAGGCACGGGTGTCTTGCAGGCAGATCACGTCGGCATTCTGGGCTTGTAGCCAACTGAGCAAACCTCGCTCGGCCGCAGCCTGAATACCATTCACGTTCACACTGATGATCCGCATAAATGGCCCCCAAAAACACGTGCGTGTATGATACCCGAGCTCACTTCATTTAGCTAAATCCGTGCCGTCCGGGGCTTTTTCATGCAAGCGTACCAGCGCGATTTCATTCGCTTCGCCATCGAACGTGGGGTTCTGCGTTTCGGTCAGTTCACCCTCAAGTCCGGGCGCACCAGCCCCTATTTCTTCAATGCCGGTCTGTTCGACAGTGGCCTGGCGCTGGCTCAGCTAGGGCGTTTCTACGCCGCCGCCGTCGTCGACAGCGGCATCGACTTCGACGTGCTGTTCGGCCCGGCCTACAAGGGCATTCCCCTGGCAGCGACCACCGCCGTGGCACTGGCCGAGCATCATCAGCGCGACCTGCCCTGGTGCTTCAACCGCAAGGAGGCCAAGGATCATGGCGAGGGCGGCACTCTGGTTGGTGCGCCTCTGCAGGGCCGCGTGCTAATCGTCGACGACGTGATCACCGCCGGCACCGCCATCCGTGAAGTCATGCAGATCATCCAGGGCCAGGGCGCTCAGGCTGCCGGTACCCTGATCGCGCTGAACCGCCAGGAACGCGGCCAAGGCGAGCTCTCCGCGATTCAGGAAGTGGAGCGCGATTTCGGCATGCCCGTGGTGAGCATCGTCTCGCTCGAGCAGGTCTTGGAATATCTGGCAGAGGATGCTGAACTCAAACGACATCTGCCGGCGGTCGAAGCCTACCGCGCCGAGTACGGAATCTAGCCCCAGACCAAGGTGGCCCTTATGTCTGCACCGCGCCTGACCCGCTACATGCTGCTGCTGAGCCTGACTTTGCCCTTGTCCGGGATGGCCACCGAGCTGTATCGCTACGTCGACGACAAGGGGGTGACGGTGCTCAGCCGCCAGGGCGTGCCGCCGGAATTCATCGGCAAGGGCTACGAGGTGCTCAACGACCACGGTCGCGTGCTGCGAGTGATCCCGCCGGCACCGACGCCGGAGGAGTTCGCCCGGATGCAGGCGGAGAAGGCGCGGGCCAGCAGCGACGCGCAGTTGCTACGCCTGTATAGCAATCTCGAGGACGTCGATCGGGCGCGCGAGCGCAAGCTCTCCGAGCTGGATGGCTTGATCCGCGTGGCGCGTGGCAACCTGCAGTCGGTACGTACCCAGCAGGCCAACCTGCAGAGCAAGGCGGCCGAACACGAGCGCGCCGGGCGCCAGGTACCGGAAAATCTGCTGGTGCAGATCAGTGGTCTGCGGGATGAGCAGGAGCGCCTGCAACGCGAAATAGACCGCTATCAGGCGTCGCGCGCACAGGCTGAGAAGGAATTCGCCGCTGATCGCGCGCGGCTGGCTGAGCTGTTTGGTGGGGGCCTGCGCAAGCAGTAAGCACCTGGTCTCGCTTTCCCTGAGTGATGCATAGGGGGCAGGGCGACAGCTTTGCCCTCTCGTGACCTGTGGGCACCCACGGCTTTGGCCTTCTGCGTCCTTGCAGCCGTCTCCTGGGGGAGATGCGTGGCGACCACCTTTCCCTCTCCCGCCCTTCGGGCACCCCGCTCCGCGCCCCGGCCTGATCGCCAGCGATCAGGCGCCCATCGGCGCAGGAAGCAGTGCTTCCAAAAGCGCGCCTCTTCGCCCCGCAAGCGGGAGAGGGGCATCAGGAAGCCGCATTCGCGGCTTGCTTTTAATGGCGCTTGCGGTTGCTGATCATGGTGCCGTTGCCGGTATCGGTGAAGATCTCCAGCAGCACGGCATTCGGTACCCGGCCATCGATGATGTGCGCGCTGGTGACGCCACCCTGCACCGACTCCAGGGCGCATTTGATCTTCGGCAGCATGCCGCCGTAGATGGTGCCGTCGGCGATCAGTTCGTTGACCTGCTCGGTGGTCAGGCCCGTGAGCACTTCGCCCTGCTTGTTCATCAGCCCGGCGATGTTGGTCAGCAGCATCAGTTTCTCGGCCTTCAAGGCCTCGGCCACCTTGCCCGCCACCAGGTCGGCGTTGATGTTGTAGGACTCTCCGTCCGGGCCGACGCCGATGGGCGCGATGACCGGGATGAAGTCGCCCCTGACCAGCATGTTCAGCAGTTCGGTATTGACCCCGGTGACCTCGCCGACATGGCCGATGTCGATGATTTCCGGCTGGGTCATTTCCGGCGTCTGGCGGCTGACCTTGAGCTTCTTCGCGCGGATCAGGCCGGCATCCTTGCCGGTCAGGCCGATGGCGCTGCCACCGTGCTGGTTGATCAGGTTGACGATGCTCTTGTTGACCTGGCCGCCGAGCACCATTTCCACCACATCCATGGTGGCGGTGTCGGTGACGCGCATGCCGTCGATGAAATGGCTCTCGATGCTCAGGCGCTTGAGCAGATCACCGATCTGCGGGCCGCCACCATGCACCACCACCGGGTTGATGCCCACCGCCTTCATCAGCACGATGTCGCGGGCGAACCCCTGTTTCAGCTCCTCGCTTTCCATGGCGTTGCCGCCGTATTTGATCACCAGGGTCTTGCCGACGAAGCGGCGGATATAGGGCAGGGCTTCGGACAGTACCTTGGCTACCTGGGCGGCGGCGTCACGCTCGAGGGTCATGCAGGGGGCTCCTGGAACAATCGGTCAAAAGGGCAGCTTCAGGTCGGGGGCGACCTTGAGCAGTTGCGCGCGGAACACATCCTGGATGCGCTCCAGCTCTTGCTGGGTGTCGGCCTCGAAGCGCAGCACCAGCACTGGCGTGGTGTTGGAAGCACGGATCAGGCCCCAGCCCTTGGGATAGTCGACACGTACACCGTCGATGCTGGTGAGGTTGGCTTCGCCCCATTGGCCTTCGCGCTGCAGGCGTTCGATCATGCCGAACTTGGTCTGCTCGGTGACCTTGATGTTGATTTCCGGCGTGGAAATGTCGCTGGGGAAGGCGTTGAACACCTGCTCGGCGTCGCGTTTTTCCTGGCTGAGGATTTCCAGCAGGCGCGCGGCGCTGTAGATACCGTCGTCGAAACCGTACCAGCGCTCCTTGAAGAAAATATGGCCGCTCATTTCCCCGGCCAGCAGGGCGCCGGTTTCCTTCATCTTCTTCTTGATCAGCGAGTGGCCGGTCTTCCACATCACCGGGCGACCGCCATAGCCGCTGATCAACGGGGTCAGGCGACGGGTGCATTTGACGTCGAAGATGATGTCGGCACCCGGATTGCGCGAGACCACGTCCTTGGCGAACAGCATCAGCAGGCGATCAGGGTAGACGATGCTGCCGGTGTTGGTCACCACGCCGACACGGTCACCGTCGCCGTCGAAGGCCAGGCCCAGGTCGGCCTTCTCGGCCTTGACCCGGGCGATCAGGTCGACCAGGTTCTCCGGCTTGCCCGGATCCGGGTGGTGGTTGGGGAAGGTGCCATCGACATCGCAGTACATCGGGGTCACGCTGCAGCCCAGCGCCTCGATCAATTGTGGTGCGATCACCCCGGCCGCACCATTGCCGCAATCCACCACCACCTTGAGCGGTCTGGCCAGGGCGATGTCGTCGCGGATGGTCTTGAAGTAACGCTGCAGCACGTCGACCTGCTGCACGCTGCCGACGCCGCTGGCCAGGTCGTTGTCGTCCAGGCGGGTCTTCAGCGCCTGGATTTGTTCGTTGGCCAGGG
The DNA here is from genome assembly GCF_052156495.1 of Pseudomonas sp. NCHU5216. Lineage (NCBI taxonomy): Bacteria > Pseudomonadati > Pseudomonadota > Gammaproteobacteria > Pseudomonadales > Pseudomonadaceae > Pseudomonas > Pseudomonas sp. NCHU5216. Next base: position 34,331 of record NZ_JBQLIX010000039.1, read on the forward strand.
TGTCGCCAGCGATGATGATCTTGAAGCCGTTGTAGTCCGGTGGATTGTGGCTGCCGGTGAGCATCACCGCCGAGCGGCCTTCCAGTACGTTGGCAGCGAAGTACACCACCGGTGTGGGCACCATGCCGATGTCGGTGACTTCGCAGCCGCAATCGAGCAGGCCCTGTACCAGTTGTTGCAGCAGCTCGGGGCCGGAGAGGCGGCCGTCGCGGCCGACGATGACCTTGGGCTCGCCCTGGGCCAGGCTCTGCGAGCCGATGGCGCGACCGATCCAGTAGGCGTATTCGGCGGTCAGGGTGTCACCCACCACGCCACGGATGTCGTAGGCGCGGAAGATGTCGGCGGGAAGTTTCGGGGCGCTTTGGCTAGTGGTCATTGCGGTGCTCTGCTCCAATCCCAGGAGATCCTGGTCTTCATCGAGAATGTCGATATCGAGGATATCGGTGTCCTGAAACAGCGGGTCGACCAGCTCGGCGGGCTTGATGGCGGGCTGAGCGGCGGAGGCCGCCGGTGCTGCTTTGGCGGGGGCACTGCCGGCGGCGTTGTCACTGCTGCGGCGTGGCAGGCGGGCCAGGCTCTGGGCCAGACCGTCGAGGGCCGGCAGGCTCAGGCTGAAGGCTTTGACGTTTTTGCCCGCAGAGAGTTCTTCGAGCATTTGCCTGAGCTGGCTTGCGTCGCTGTCGAGGCGTCGCAACAGGCTGCCGCGCAGCAGAATCAGGCCGATCAGTGCGCCACCCAGGGCCAGCAGCGCCGCGAGGCCCAGCATCAGCGGCGGCAAACCACCTTGCGCCAGTGCTGGCCCGGGGCTGAACAGCAGTTGCCAATTCGGATTGCCAGTGGCGAAAGTCTGGGCGCTGTCCGATTCGGCCTGGCCGCGTTGCAGCAGGAGCTGGGTAGGGGCGTTGGCGAACTGCTGCTGCAGGCGCACCTGGCCCAGTTCGGCCGGCAATTGCGGCAGGCTGTCGAGCAGGCGGGCCAGATCCACCGCCAGCAACAGCGTACCTTGTGCCGGCTGGCCTTCGCCCTGGCCGATGGCCACGGCGCTGTAGGCCAGCCAGCGCTGACCGACGCGGTAGGCCTCGACGGCTGGGCGTTGGCCGTTTTCCGCGCGGCGCAGCATGTCCAGGCCGGCGAAGTTCATCGGTGCGGCGCGGTTGTTGTCCTGCACCGCCTCACCGCGGCGGTTGAGGTGGGCATCGACCACCCCTGCCCAGTAGCCCAGGCGCTGTTCGGCCTGGCGGATCTGCGCGCTGTCGCCGCTCTGCAGGGCCTGCAACAACTCCGGGTTGCGGGCGGCGGCCAGGGTGTCGGCCTGCAGTTGCTTGAGCGCCTGCTGCACGGCGCTGGCCTGGCTGCTGCCGATGGCCTGCACCAGCTCGCTCTGGCGCGCCTGAGTCTCGCTGTTCTGCACCAGCCAGAGCAGGGCGCCGCCAGCGCCGATGCCCAGCAATGTGGCCAGCAAGCCCGGCAGCAGGGCGCCCAGGGCGAGGCCGCCAGACGTTTTACCGGCCTTGGGCGGCGCGGGGTGGACGGCGGTGGCGGCTTCCTTGGCGTTACGCTTGAAGAGTTTCACGCGTTGGGCTCCTCGGCGAGTCGTTGTCGGTGACGGCGATCAGTGGCTGCCGGAATGGCCGAAGCCGCCAGCGCCACGTTGGGTCTGGTCGAATTCCTCGACCAGCTCGAAACGTGCTTGTACCACCGGCACCAGCACCAGTTGCGCGATGCGCTCGCCAATGGCGATGCGGAAACTGTCCTGACCCCGGTTCCAGCACGACACCATCAGCTCGCCCTGGTAGTCCGAGTCGATCAGGCCGACCAGGTTGCCGAGGACGATGCCGTGTTTGTGGCCCAGGCCCGAGCGCGGCAGGATCAGCGCCGCCAGGCCGGGGTCGGCGACGAAGATCGACAGGCCGGTGGGGATCAGTACGGTCTGCCCCGGCTCGAGGACGATCTCCTCCTTGAGCATGGCGCGCAGGTCGAGGCCGGCGGAGCCGGGCGTGGCGTACTGCGGCAGGGGAAATTCCTGGCCGAGGCGGGGGTCGAGGATCTTGGCTTGCAGAGCGTGCATGGTCAGTTCTTGTTCAGTCGTTCGGCGATGAGGGTGATCAACTGGCGGGCGATCTTGCCCTTGCTGGTCTGGGCGAAGCTGGTTTGCTGCAGCTCACGGTCGATCACGGTGATGGCGTTCTCTTCACTGTTGAAGCCGATGCTGGGGTTGGCCACATCGTTGGCGACGATCAGGTCGAGATTCTTGTCGCGCAACTTGCGCGAGGCGTACTCCAGCAGGTTCTCGGTCTCGGCGGCGAAGCCCACGCTGAAGGGGCGATCCTCGCGACCGGCGATGGTGGCGAGGATATCCGGGTTGCGCACCATTTGCAGGAGCATGCCCTCGCCGCTGCTGGGGTCTTTCTTCAATTTGTGCTGTGCGACCACTTCCGGGCGGTAGTCGGCCACGGCCGCGGCGGCGATCAGCACGTCGCAGGGCATCGCCGCTTCGCAGGCGGCGAGCATGTCGCGGGCGCTGATCACGTCGATGCGGCTGACCCGATCCGGCGTCGGCAGGTGCACCGGGCCGCTGACCAGGGTGACCTTGGCACCGGCTTCGGCAGCGGCTTCGGCCAGGGCGAAACCCATCTTGCCGGAGCTGTGGTTGGTGATGTAACGCACCGGGTCGATGTTCTCCTGGGTCGGCCCGGCGGTGATCAGCACGTGCAGGCCGTCGAGGGCCTGGCGCTGGAAGCAGTCGGCGGCCAGATTGGCCAGGTCGGTAGCTTCGAGCATGCGCCCGAGGCCGACGTCACCGCAGGCCTGGCTGCCGGAGGCCGGGCCGAACAGGCGCATGCCACGCTGCTGCAGCAGTTCCAGGTTGGCCTGGGTGGCGGCGTCGCGCCACATGGCCTGGTTCATCGCCGGAGCCAGGGCGATGGGGGCATCGGTGGCCAGCACCAGGGTGGTCAGCAGGTCGTTGGCGATGCCCTGGGCCAGGCGCGCGATCAGGTCGGCGGTGGCCGGGGCAATGAGGATCAGGTCGGCCCAGCGGGCCAGCTCGATATGGCCCATCGCCGCTTCGGCGGCTGGGTCGAGCAGGTCGAGATGAACGGGGTGGCCGGAGAGGGCCTGCAGGGTCAGCGGGGTGATGAATTCACGGCCGCCCTGGGTCATTACCACACGCACTTCGGCGCCTTGATCCTTGAGCCGGCGAACCAGTTCAGCGCTCTTGTAGGCGGCGATACCGCCCCCTACGCCGACGATGATGCGTTTGCGATACAGCCGCTGCATAGGCCTGCCTTGTCTGGACGGATGGATGTGCGCCATGCGGCCAACGCCTCCCCAGGCCGACCGCAGGCAAAAAAGATGGGCTACGATAGCACAGCGCCCGCAGCGGAACAGCGGGCGCCTGACTCGACAGGGAGGTGTATGAGAATGAGCATTCGTAACTGGCCTGCGGCAGAGCGCCCGCGGGAAAAACTGCTGGCCCAGGGCGCGGCGGCGCTGACCGATGCCGAGCTGCTGGCGATCTTTCTGCGTACCGGCGTGGCCGGCTGTAGTGCGGTGGAACTGGCGCGGCGCCTGCTTGCCGAGTTCGGCAGCCTGCGCGCCTTGCTCGAGGCCGAGCTACCCGACTTCAGCCAGCATCTGGGCCTGGGCCCGGCCAAGTACGCGCAATTGCAGGCGGTGCTGGAAATGGCCAGGCGCCATCTGGCCGAGCGCCTACGTCGTGACTCGGCGCTGGAAAGCCCGCAGGCGGTGCGTGATTACCTCAAGGCGCAACTGCGCCATGAGCCGCATGAGGTCTTCGCCTGCCTGTTCCTGGACTCCAAGCACCGGGTACTGGCCTTCGAGGTGCTGTTTCGCGGCAGCATCGACAGCGCCAGCGTGTATCCCAGGCAGGTGGTCAAGCGTGCCCTGGCCAACAATGCCGCGGCGTTGATCCTCACCCACAACCATCCTTCCGGTGTTTGCGAGCCGAGCCAGGCTGACCGTGTGCTGACCCAGCGCCTGAAGGACGCGCTGGCGCTCGTGGACGTGCGCGTACTCGACCATTTCATCGTTGGCGATGGCGAGCCGCTGTCCATGGCCGAGTTGGGCTGGATGTAGGGCTGGCGCTCCGCGCACGGTCGGCTGATTTGTCCGCGAAAAGGGTAGACGTCGGAGCCGCCAGGATCGCGAGTGAATCCGCCCCAGGTCAGGGCTTCAGGCTGACCTGGGCGAAGTCCTGGCGGCCGAACGGGCTGACCTGATAGCCCTGAACCCTGGCGCTGAGCAGGGCGAACGCCGTCGGATGGGCCAGCGGCAGCCACAGCGCCTGCTCCTGGATGATCTTCTGCGCCTGATGATAGAGGCGGCTGCGCTTGGCCTGGTCGCTGCTGGTCTTGCCTTCGGCGATCAGCTTGTCCAGGGTCTCATTGCAGTAGCGGGCGAAGTTCAGCCCGGATTGCACCGAGGCGCAGGCGAATTGCGGGGTGAGGAAGTTGTCCGGGTCGCCGTTGTCGCCGGCCCAGCCCATGAACAGCAGGTCATGCTCGCCGGCCTTGGCGCGGCGGATCAGCTCGCCCCATTCGATCACGCGGATTTCTGCGTCGATACCCACCTTGGCCAGGTCGGCCTGCAGCAGTTGTGCGCCGAGATTGGGGTTGGGGTTGAGCAGGCTGCCGCTGGGGCGTGTCCAGATGGTGGTCTTGAAGCCATCTTGCAGGCCTGCTTCGGCCAGCAGGGCGCGGGCCTTGTCCGGGTCATGGGGGTAGCCGGGCAGCTCGCTGGCGTAGCTCCAGGTATTGGGCGGGTAGGGGCCATTGGCCGGCTCGGCGCTGCCCTCGAACACGGCCTTGACGTAGCTGGCCTTGTCGAAGGCCAGGTTGATGGCCTGGCGCACCAGCGGCTTGTCCAGTGGCGGGTGCTGGCTGTTGATGGCTACGAAGGCGGTCATGAAGGCAGCGGTCTGCGCGCTTTTCAGCTTGGTGTCGTCGGCGATGGCTTGCACGTCCTGCGGCTTCGGCGACAGGGCGATCTGGCATTCGCCACGGCGCAGTTTCTGCAGGCGCACGTTGCTGTCCGGGGTGATGGCGAAGACCACCTTGTCCATGGCCGGTTTGCCGCCGAAGTAGTCGGGGTTGGCGCGGTAGCGCACCACGGCATCCTTCTGGAAACGCTCGAAGACGAACGGGCCACTGCCGATGGGGGCACTGTTGAGCTTCTCCGGTGTACCGGCAGCCAGCAGCTTGTCGGCATATTCGGCTGGGTAGATGGAGGCGAAGCCCATGCTCAGGGTGGCGAGGAAGGTGGCATCGCGACGGTTCAGGGTGATGCGTACGCGGTGCGCGTCCGGCGCCTCGATCTTGGCGATCAGGCTTGGCCACTGCATCGACTGGGCATGTGGGTAGCCGCTGGCGGCGACCTTGTGCCAGGGGTGCTGCGGATCGAGCATGCGCTGGAAGCTGAACAGCACATCCTGGGCATTCAGGTTGCGGCTGGGGGTGAAGTCGGTGCTGTGGTGGAATTGCACGTCATCGCGCAACTGGAAGTCATAGACCAGGCCGTCGTCCGAGACCGACCAGCTGCGCGCCAGGCTCGGCAGCAGCTTGCCCTGCTCGGCGTCGAACTCCACCAGGCGGTTCATCAGCATGTCGGCCGAGGCGTTGGTGGTGGTCAGCGAGTTGTACTGCACCACGTCGAAGCCATCCGGGCTGGCTTCCGTGCAGACGGCGAGGGTGGCGGCCTGGCTCAGCAGGGGCGCGCAGAACAGCGTGGCGAGTAACAGGCGCATGGTCGATTCCTCATTGGTTCCCGGTGATGACGGCACGCATGAACCCTAGTCGATTTGCTCGGTGCTGAATACCATTTGCAGGCGACGAGCGGTCATTGGCGAGCGAGGCCTCATGCCTACGGCGCTTGGTCGTTCCGGGCTGCGTTTTATCCTGCGTTTTTCCTTGTTGCGCCCAAGGCTTTCTGGTATAAAGCAGCGCTCTTTTCTAGGGGCCCGGTTCTTGCGCTATCCAGTGCGCCCGGTAAGACCCTCGAGAAACGCGGCGCCGAGCGCCAATGACATTGAGTTTAAGCGGCCAACCCATGCCGGGTTGGGCATGTGGTTTTAGAGGGCTGAGGCATGTCGAGAGTCTGTCAAGTTACCGGTAAGGGTCCGGTAACCGGGAACAACATTTCCCACGCAAACAACAAAACCCGTCGTCGTTTCCTGCCGAACCTGCAGCACCATCGCTTCTGGGTCGAGTCGGAGAAGCGCTTCGTACGTCTGCGCGTATCTGCCAAGGGCATGCGTGTCATCGACAAGCGCGGCATCGATGTAGTGCTGGCCGAGCTGCGCGCTCGCGGCGAAAAGGTTTAAGGAGAGAGTCATGCGTGAACTGATCCGTTTGGTGTCCAGCGCCGGTACCGGCCACTTCTACACCACCGACAAGAACAAGCGCACTACTCCCGACAAGATCGAGATCAAGAAGTACGATCCTGTCGTGCGTAAGCACGTGATCTACAAGGAAGCCAAGATCAAGTAATTGATCGCCGCTTGCCGCGAAGAAACCCGCCCTTATCGGCGGGTTTTTTTATGGGGATTCGCGGCATCTCGGGGAGGTTGGTATTGATATCGGACTGGCGAGTTTGTGTGCTGCTTGGTCTTCTGGACGCCGCTGCGGTGTGTGCAGGAGTGAGCGAACCCTCGCGCAGCAGGGCGGGGGCGCCTAGCTCGGATGAAAGGGCGGAGGTTTTGGTTACTTTTGTCGGGCCGGCCATCCGGGCAAAAGTGACTCGCCCGGGAGGGCGAAACCAAAAACATCAACAAAAACGCGGCAATCCGGAACAAGCACCCGAACAACCAACAAGCCAACACAAACTCGCCAGCCCCGCGTCAACCAAGCATTTTCCTGTCTGGAGCTTCAAGCGTGATCGGCCAACTGCGCCAGTGGCTGCGGGCGGCCGACGTGGTAGCCCTGGGCATAGTCGACGCCGAGCTGGCGCAGGCACTCCAGGCTCTGCTGCGTTTCGACGAACTCGGCCACCGTCTGCAGGCCGAGCTGTGTGGCGATCTGCTGCATCGAGCCGACCATGGCCTGGTTGATCGGATCCGTTTCGATGCCCCGGATGAAGCTGCCGTCGATCTTGAGGATGTCCAACGGCAGTTGGCGCAGGTAGGCGTAGGAGGCGAAGCCGCTGCCGAAGTCGTCCAGCGCCACCTTGAGGCCCTGGCTGCGCAGTTCCTCGATCCATTTGGTCGATACCGCCAGTTCACCCAGGGCCACCATCTCGGTGATCTCGATGCACAGCTTGGCGGCCGGCAGTGCGTGTAGTTGCAGGGTGTCGTGCAGCAGGGCGTGAAACCCTGGATCGAGCAGCGAGTCGGCGCTGATGTTGAGGTTGACCTGCTCCAAGGCCTGCAGGTGCCGTGGATTGGCGGCCAGCCAGGTGCACAGGTGGCGGACTACCCAGCGGTCTATGGCGCCGAGAAAGCCGTAGCGCGCCGCCGCATCGAGAAACTGTGCGGGGCTGATCCACTCGCCGCTGTGTGGGTCGCGATAGCGTAGCAGCACTTCGTAGTGCAGACCGCTGCGCGCTTGCTGCAGGGGCTGCACTGGCTGGAAGAACAGCTCGAAGTGATCCTCTTCGGTGGCTTCGCGCAGGCGGGTGATCCACTGCAACTGACGTTGATGCTCGAGCAACGCGCCATCGGCGGGGTTGAAGGCATGCACACGGTTGCGCCCCTGATGTTTGGCCAGTTGCATGGCATTGCTGGCCCAGCTCAGGGCGGTTTCCCAATCGCGGGCGCCGGCGTCGAGAGCTAGCAGGCCGATGCTGGCGTTGAGGCGAAAGGGGCGGCCCTGCCAGGTGAAGACGAACTGCTCGATGCTCTGGCGCAGCGTCTGTGCCTGCTCGGTGGCCGCGTCATCGTCCGCAGCGTGCAGGAGAATGGCGAATTCGTCGCCGCCGATGCGCGCCAGCGCGCTGTCTTTGGGCAAGGTATGACCCAGTTGGTAAGCCACCTGGCGTAGCAACTGGTCGCCGGCCAGATGGCCGCACAGGTCGTTGACCTGCTTGAAGCGATCCAGGCCCAGGTACAGCAGATGACTGAAGCGCATCGGGCCTTGGCCGCTCAGGGTCTGCGAGAGCAGGCGTTCCAGCTCGCGCCGATTGTGCAGGCCGGTCAGTGCGTCATGGCTGGCCTGATGCTGCAGGCGCTCTTCCAATGCGCGGCGCTCGTTAAGGTCGACCACTATACCTTCCATGCAGGCCTGCCCCGGTTGTCGGTGCAGCGAGAGATAGACCCAGTGTGCGCGCCCGTGCTGGTCGTGGATCTGGCACTCGCGGCTGACCGTGCCGCCGGCTTCGTCCAGCCCCGTCAGCAGTTCGTTCCAGCTGGTCTCGCCGAGCAGCCGTTGCAGCGTGCTGCCCTGTACGTCATCGCCCAGCAGGCGTATCAGGCTGGGGTTGGCCTCGACGAGCTGACCGTCACGTTGGCAGCGGAAAATGCCTTCGCCACTGTGGCGGAAGAGGGCGTGGTACTGCTCGAGGTTGTCGATGGCCTGGGCCTGGGTGTGCGTGAGGATGCGGCGCATGCGTTCCAGTTGCTTGTCGAGCAGGGCGCCGAACATCAGCATGCTGAGCACCGGCATTGCCGCATTGAGGTTGTGCAGGCCTGCCGGCCAGGCGGCTAACCCGGCACGGCTCAAGGGCAGCATGAGCATCAGCAATAGGGCCCCGCTCCAGCACAGCAGGTAGCCCAGGGCGTAGGCCCGGCGCAGGCGCAGGGCCAGCAGCAATAGCAGCAGTTGGTAGGCGCCGCTCAGCAGGATCAGCAGATTGAGCAGGTTGTAGGTCTGCGGGTGATCGCTCAGGTAGCCGCCGATGCACACCAAGGCGATGGCCGCGAAGAGGGGCTCGCGCAGCCAGCGCAAATGCCGCATCGGCAATTGCAGGGCACAGGCCAGAAACAGCGAGCTGAAGATCAGCATACCGGCCGTGGATAGGTTGATCAGCAGGCGCCACAGTTCTGTCGGCGCATTCATCGCCAGGCCGGCGATGCCGTACAGATTGGCGTTATAGAGGGCTGCGCAGAGGGCGGTGAGGCTGAAATAGGCCTGGGCGGTTTCGCGCAGAGTACTGAAGCGGATCAGGTAGAACAGCGCCAGGCTGAACAGGGCGCCCACCAGTAAGCCACTGCGCAGCCAGCTCCGTGCGATCAGCGGCTCGCTGTGAGCGTCGCCGATCAGTTGCAGTGGCAGATGAATCGAGGAATGACTGCTGACGCGCAGCAGCAGGGTGTAGGTGCCCTGGGCCTGGACGGCGGGCAGGGCCAGCATGAACTGTGGATAGGGCTCGCCACGGGCGGCGAACGGCAGGCGGTTGCCGCTGTGTAGCTGGCCGAGGTTGCGCTCGCCATCGAACAGCCAGACGTCCAGATGATCGAGAAAGGGGGTGGCGACGATCAGGTGCAGCGGCTCGGCGCTGGGCACGCGCAGGCGCAGTGCCTGCCACCAGGTGCTGCTGGAGTAGCCGATGCGGGCGCTGCCGAGCACCGGCGTACCACGCTCGCTCAGAGCCTGCAGGGCTTGTCTGGCATCGAGCTGTGCCGACGGGTCCTCCAGCAGCAGGCTGTGCTCGATGTTCACCGGCCTGGCCAGATCGGCAGTGCTGAGCTCCAGCAGCGGCAGTGCGCTGTCTGCCCAGGCCGGCAAGGTGCAGGCCAGGCAGAGCAGCAACATCAGTGAGTGAAGCGGTCGAAGCATCCTGGGCGCCTCATGGCTACTACGAGGGCGCCGAAGTCCGGTGGATGGGGTTGGATCCGCAGGGCGGTCGGGCGCAGGTGAATTCTAGCCGACTACCGGCGCTTCGATTGCGCGGCCGGTCTCATCCCTTTGGATCACGTGACAGGTGCGCGGCTCGATCACGCCGCTTGCGCGCGCTCCTCTACTGCCTGCCTGGAGCGGCTCCAGCGATTGGCACGGGCGAATGTGCCGAAGTCGTTGAAGCGCACACCCATCTCGCGCATCACTCGATGGGCGAAGGGCACGGTCAGCTGACGAATGTAGAAGGGCTCCTTGACCACGAAATGGTGGATCGCATGGCTGCTGCCGAAGTTGAAGCAGAAGGCCTGCAGCGGCCACAGCCACCAGGGGTTGAGCACCTGGGTCTGCTGGATCACGTTGCCCGGCTCCACATCGCCGTAGTAGTGCATGTTGGAGCTGACGAAGTGCAGGCAGAAGGTGCGCAGCACGTTAGGCCCGACCAGCACCACCACAGCGATGTTCACCCCATCCATCACACTCAACGTCGTGGCCGACCAGGCGATGGGGGCGCCGAGCGCGGCACTGGCCCAATCCAGCAGATGGAAGCCGAGAAACAGATACCAGGTTGCCCAGTTGAGCAGCCCCAGCGGCGCGTAGACTTTCAGCGTGCGGCTGAGGATCAGCCGGCGGTGTTGCGGGTTCTTCGCCCGCAGCCAGCGGATGAAGGAACTCATCATGTTGTCGCCAACCATCAGCAGGCGGGCGATGCCCCAGGGCTCGCCGTTGGTGATGGCGCGCTCCTCCATGTCGGCTTCGCTGCCGGACACCTTGTGATGGTTCAGGTGCAGGTGGCGGCGTACCCAGGGGTTGATGGTGCTCGGTCGCGCCAGCCAGACCAGCGCCAGCATCAGGTTGTGCGGCAGGGGGCGCTTGCGAAAGTACATCGAGTGGATCAGGTCGTGCTCCAGCTCGTGGGTCAGCGAGGCGAAGAAGGCATTGAGCAGCAGGCAGGCCCACCAGGCCAGATGGCCTGCGATATAAAGCGCTGCCGAGCCGAGCATGCCGCACAGGGCGAAGGCCAGGATGCCGGCGCCGAGCGCGTCCTGATGCTGCAGGGTCGGGTAGCGCTGGCGCAGGGCGTTGCCGTGGGCCATCACCTGTTCGCGGATATAGGCGGCGCGTTGCTGATCATTAAGGCTTGCGGGAGAAGGGGACATACCGACATCCTCTCGTTATTGGGCTGTGACTTCAGAGCACCTGCAAAAACCTGGGCGATGGCACCACAGGAAGTTGCTGAAGGTGCCTTTAACTGTGCCGTGACGCGCGTCGCAGCGCTCGGCTCTGCACGCCAACCTGCCTACCGGATACGCCAATCTGCATGAACGCCGAACCTTCCACCCTGGCTAGCTGGACCCGCGCCCTGGCAGGCGGTGTTCCGCGCGCCGCTGCAGTTCGGCGCCGAGCAGAGCCTGCTGCGCTTTGCGCGCACGGCGTTCGAGCAACGGCTGGACGACGGCAATCCGGAGCTGGCCGCGCACAACGAAACCGTGCTCAGGCGCAGCCTGGAGCAGTTGCAGGCGGCCACTTACAGCGAGCGGGTGCGCAGTTGCCTGGAGGCGCAGTTGCCCGATGGCGAGCCCTCCGCCGAGCGCATTGCTCAGGCACTGCACCTGAGTTTGCGCAGCCTGCAGCGCCACCTGGCCGAGGAGGGCAGCAGTTACGAGGCGCTGCTCGGCGAGACGCGCCACGCCCTGGCGCTGCGGCATATGCGCGACCCACGCTATTCGATCAGTGAAGTGGCCTACCTGCTTGGCTTCAGCGACAGCAGCAGCTTCGGCCGCGCCTTCAAGCGCTGGACCGGGCAGACGCCTAGCCAGTACCGCGATGGCTGCACCAGCCCATGACCGCGTACGACCTGATCCTCGCTGGGGGCGGGCGCGCCCATCTTGGCGTACTGCGCCGCTGGGCACTGGTGGAGCGCCCGAAAGGTCGCATTGCCTTGCTCTGCCCCGGCCCGCATGCCTGGTACGCCGGCATGCTGTCCGGGTTGCTCGGTGGCCGCTTCAGCGCGGCGCACTGCCGGGTGGAGCTGCAACCGCTATGTCGTGCCGCCAAGGTCGAGCTGATCGAGGGCGAAATCGCCTCGCTGGATGCCGCCGCGCGAGTCCTTCAGCTCGACGACGGGCGCCGCCTGCAAGGGGAATGGCTGTCACTCGACGTCGGTGCCGGAATGGCCATTCCCCCGCAGCAGGGCGATGCCATGCAGGTGCTGGCCGCCCGGCCCATCGACAGGCTGCTCGAAGGCTGGCAGCAGTGGCAGGCCCAGCCTCGGCGCCTGGCCATTCTCGGCGGTGGTGTGCAAGGCGTGGAGCTGGCCCTGGCATTGGCCGACCAGGTGCCGGCGCTGGCCCTGTTCTGCGCTGGCCAGTTGCTCGATGGGCAGTCACTGGGGCTACGCATGCGCGCCCTGGGCCACCTGCGCCTGCATGGCGTGCAGGTACGCGAGCACTGCCCGATCGGGCGGATCGACGATGACTGGCTGCTCAGTGGCGACGAGCCGGTCTGGCGTGGTCGGCGCCTGCTCATTGCTGGCGGCGCCCCGCCCTTGGCCTGGCTGCGCGAGGCGGGGCTGGCCTGTGATCGGGAAGGCTTCGTGGCCATCCGCGAAAGCCTGCAAAGCCAGTCGCACGCGCAGATTTTCGCCGTGGGCGAGTGCGCCACCCTGCTCGACGTGCCGCGTAGCCAGAGCCGTTCCTCGCGCCAGGGGCGGGTGCTGGCGGCCAACCTGCAGGCGGCGCTGCAGGGTCGGCCGCTGCGCCTGTATCGAGCACCGCGCCAGGGCCTGACGCTGATGGCCAGCGGCGACGGTGGGGCGCTGCTGGACTGGCGTGGCTGGAGCGCCGATGGTCAGTTCTACGGACGCTGCAAGGATTGGCTGGACGAACGCTTCATGCGCCGCCATCACCTGGCTGGTTAGGTGGCGTTGTCCTTGCGTACAGGCTAGGCTGCGACCAAAGTGTCATGGCGGTCATGTTGGCCGAGTGGTCGAATCAAGAATCACTTGGCTGGCGATCCCGCGAAGGTCGCTGCCGATCAATCTGCCGAGCCCTTGGCCGTTCAGGCCGGCGAGATGATCAAGGAGGTCGTCCATGCAAGCGTCCGCTCCTCGTGCTGCCATGCGCACCAGAACAAGAATTTCGAGGTCGGTCATGCAAGCTGCTTTTGTCCGTTCCCCTGTCGCCTGTCTGCTGCATGCCCTGGGCCTGGCTGCCCTGATGCTGCTCTACCTGCGCATGCAGCTACCGGCATACGTCAGCATTCCGTCCTTGATGATCCTGGCGCTGTGGCCCTGGCTTGGGCCCTGGCAGCGCCGCGACGAGCCTGACAGCACGGCCAGGCCGCCTGCTTCGGCTGTGGCCAGCGATTTCACCGAGATCAGTCGGGGGCTTTCCCGCCATACCTGTCACAATGCCCTGTCCGCAGCGCGCGTGGCCCACGCCGTGCAGCAACTGGCGGGGCGCCTGCAATCGCAACTGGCGGCGGTGGAACAGGTGAGTCAGGCGGCTGCCGCCATCACCACTACCGAGCAGGACAGTGCCGAACGCTCTGCCACCACCCTGGCCGCCGCCGAGCAGGTGCGCAGCGCCAGCAGCAGCGGGCAGGACGAGTTGAGCCAGGCCATCGCACGCATGCGTCAGCTCAGCGAACAGACTCACGCCAGCCGTGAACTGATCGATGGCCTGGGTAGCCGTACCGAGCAGATCGAACAGGTCACCCAGGTGATCCAGTCCATCGCCAGCCAGACCAACCTGCTGGCGCTCAATGCCGCCATCGAGGCGGCACGTGCCGGCGAGATGGGCCGTGGTTTCGCCGTGGTGGCCGATGAGGTGCGCAACCTGGCGGCGCGCACTGCCAGCGCCACCGAAGAGGTCAGCCAGATGGTCGCCGATATCCGTCAGCAGAGCGAAGCGGTGGTCAGCCATATCCAGCGCCAGAGCGGCGAGCTGGAGCAGGCGGCGGTGCAGATCGAGCAGGCTGGCCAGCACCTGCACGGCATTGCCGATCAGGCCGGGGAAGTGGAGCAGCAGGTGGCGCAGATCAGCGCCGGCACCGCGGACAATCATCAGCGCCTGGCCGGCCTCTCGGCTGCCGCCTTGCAACTGCACGATGACGTGCAGGGCAGCGAGGGCCAGACACGGCAGTTGGCGGTGGCTGCCGATCAGCTCGTGGGCCTGGCCGAGACGGTCAGCGAACAGCTCGCCGAGGTGGGACTGGACGATTATCACCAGCGCATCTACGACCTGGCCCGCGAAGGTGCCGCCGCCATCGGCGCACGCTTCGAGGCCGATATCGAGGCGGGTCGCATCACCCTCGACGATCTGTTCGACCGGCAGTATCAGCCGATTGCCGGCACCCAGCCGCAGAAGTATCGCACTCGTTTCGACCAGTACGCCGACCAGATCCTGCCGGCGCTGCAGGAGCCGTTACTGAGTCGTCACGACGGCCTGGTGTTCGCCATCGCCACTACGCCCGAAGGCTACGTGCCGACCCACAACCAGGCGTTCAACCAGCCGCCGAGCGGTGACCCGGCGGTGGATGCCGTGCGTAGCCGTGGCAAGCGCCTGTTCAACGATCGTACCGGCATTCGTTGTGGCAGCCATCAGCAGGCGTTGCTGTTGCAGACCTACATGCGCGATACCGGCGAGCTGATGCACGACCTGTCGGTGCCGATCTGGGTGCGTGGCCGACATTGGGGCGGTTTGCGCCTGGGCTACAAGCCCGAGCCCTGAGCGGCTGGTCACGATCTGCTGCGTGGCGTCAGTTTTGACGCCGGACTGGCAAGTTTGTGTGTGGGTTGTTGGCTTGTTGGTTGTTCGGGTGCTTGTTCCGGCTTGCCGCGTTTTGTTGATGTTTCTGGTTTCGCCCTCCCGGGCGAGTCACTTTTGGGGCAAAAGTAACCAAAACCTCCGCCCTTTC
>NZ_JBQLIX010000040.1:0-48848 GCF_052156495.1 Pseudomonas sp. NCHU5216
CGGGGGTGCGTTTCTTTTGCTTACTTTTCTTTGCGCTGGGCGGCAATCCGATTTCAAAGAAAAGTGAGTCGCCCGAGTGGGCGAAATCCGTAATACCTGAAAACACCGCAGCGGCGTCCAAAACACCCAGAATCAACCAGAAACTCACAAAAATGCACCGCCCAATAAAAAACCCGATCCCAGAACCTGGCATCGGGTTTTCGAGAGAGCCCTCAAGGAACTCAGACGTTCAGCTCAGGCGTCCCCTGAACCGCGGGGTCAGGCGATCTCGGCGAGTAGCTGGCGCGCGGCCTGTTTTTCCTGCTCGTCACCCTCGTCAATCACTTCGTTGAGGATGTCACAGGCCTGCTCGATATCGCCCTGCTTGATGTAAGCCAGCGCCTGGTTGAGCTTGGTCATGTGCTCGGGATCACCGGCCAGCTCTTCGATATCCATGCCATGCAACGGCGGCTCTTCGCCCTCGTCGAAGGCGTCGAGGAACTGTTCGTCGAGCACGTATTCGTCTACCGGGGCGGGCTCGGGCTCGGCAGGCTGCTCGCCCATCTCGAAGACCTCGGGCAACTCCTGCAGGTTACTGGAGAAATGTTCGTCGACTTCGGCTTCCTGAGCTTCCTGCTGCGCCTTCTTCTTCAACCGCTCTGGAGTTTCGGCCTTGAACGGGCTGACCAGATCCCAGTCGGCATCCAGCGAGAAGTCATCGAGGTTGAGCTGGTAATCGCCGTCGACCAGCGGCTCCGGCGCGACTGCCTGGTGGCTCGCGGCTGCTGCGGCAGAAGCGGATGCGGCGGCGGAGTTGGAGAAGTAACGCGCCCTGATCGGTTCGATCTGCGCAGCCGGAACCCCCAGCTCGAGCAAAGTCTTTTGCTGATCGAGGAACGCCGGCTCATCGGCCAGCTCACCGTACACCTCGCACAGACGCAGACGCAGATCGGTACGCTGCGGATGCTGTTCGATGGAGCGGCGCAGTGCACTGGCGGCTTCGGCGAAACGGCCATAGGCGATATAGACGTTGGCCCCCTCCAGCGGGTCAGGCTCGGCCACCGGCTGAGCGGCCACCGGACGGCTGACCGGAGCAGATGCAGGAGCAGGCGCAGGTTCGGCAACGGCAACCGCCGGCGTCTCCTTGACCGGTTCCGGCGGCTGTTCTTCGGCCTTGCGCCGATAGGCCACCAGCAAGCCGAACAGGGCCAGGCCGAGCAGCGGCAACCCCGCTACCAACCAGAAACTCCAGCCCAGGGTCGAGCTGTTGGTAGCGGCGTCGGTTTCTGCCTGCGTCGCTGCCTCGGCTGGCGGGCGCTGTGCCACCTCTTGGGAAATTGCCTGCAGTTGGCGATCCTTTTCCGCCATCTGCTGGCGTAGCTCTTCCAACTGGCTCTGCATCTGCGCCAGTGCCGACTGCAACTGGGCGTTCTGCTCGGACACCTCCTGCAATTGCTCGTTGACCTGGGCCACCGCCTCGCTGGGGATGGCCGGTTCCACACCGGGAACGGCCTCGGCAGACGGGGCGTCCGTCACCTGTTCGGCAGGGTTGTCCTGTACGGCATTGGTGTCTGCAGCAGGGACTTGGGGCGTCACGCTAGCCGGCGCCGGGGCCTGTGCTGGTGCCGTAGCAGGAGGTGTAGCGGGCTGCGTGACTGGGGCCTGCACCGCTGGCGCCGTGGCAGAGGCTGTAGTGGGCTGCGTGACTGGCGCCGCGGCAGAGGGTGTAGCGGGCTGCGCGACTGGCGCCTGCACCACGGGCGCAGCAGCAGGTGCGGCAGAATCCGGCAATAGCAGGTTCTGATCGACCCGCAGGCGATTGCGGTTGCCGCCGACGAACGCGCTCTGGTTGAGGGCGAAGATATCCTCCATCAACGCTTCGCGGCTGGCCGGGCTGCCGGCCTTGACCAGGTTGGAGGCAATGCGCCAGAGGCTGTCGCCACGCTGCACGCGGTAACGCTGGCCCAGGATGGCTGGCGGCATTCTGCTGGGGATGGGGGTCTTGTTGGTCGTGGCCACGGCGACCGGCTTCGGCGCGGGTGCCTGTTGCGCCGCTGCGATGCTGGCGGCACTACTGCTGTAAGCCGTCGAGCCGGGGGGGTCGAGCAGTACGGTGTACTCGCGATAGAGCTGGCCGTTGGGGCGCGCCACCTCGACGATGAAGTTCAGGTATGGCTCGCGTACCGGCTTGCTGGACACCACTCGGATGACATTGCGCGAACCATCGAGAATCGGCGTGAAACGCAGGTCGTTGAGGAAATAGAAACGCTCGACCCCAGAACGCGTGAAGACATCGGCAGGCGCCAGGCGTACCTTCATGTCCGAGTTGCTCAGGTCACCGACCTGCAGCAATTCGATCTCGGCATCCAGCGGCTGACTCAGCGCAGAGTGCAGGGTGATCTCGCCCAACCCCAATGCCGGCACCATACCGGAATAGAGAGCGGAGCCCGAGGCCACTCCCAAAACCAACTGACGCATCCGAGCCATTTGACCTCCACGGTTTACACTTCGCACAGCACCTTCGGACTTCCTGTCATGGCTTTCCCTTGCCAGAAGAGTAGCTTACGAAACGATAGGACAGCACTTCAGAAGCGCAGAAGCCTGTTGGCCTCGCCTCACTCCAGTGACGACTGCTTCACAAAACAGCACAATGCCACCAGTTTGCCGACGAAAGCCAGGCACCAGCAAGCGCTTTATGTCAAAAAATGGACACCAACACCACTGGCCTGCCGAATGGTTGTGCTTACTCTTTGGTTTGGCGAGCAATTGCTCGTGTGTAGTAGCTACCCAACTCAGTTTTTTTGCAGGTTGGCCAGCACCCGGGCATGCACCTGCTGGCAACGACGCAGATCCTCTTCGTCGATACCAGCAAAGACCTCCTGACGCAGTTGGGTGGAAATCGCCTCGATCTTCTCGATCAACGGCTGCGCCTTGGGCTGCAGTGCCACCTTCTTCGCTCGGCGATCTTCGGGCACCGCCACGCGGCTCACCAGCCCCTGCGCTTCCAGGCTGTCGAGCAGACGCGCCAGGGTCGGCCCTTCGACGCAGACGCTCTGCGCCAACTCGCGCTGGGTGGGCATTTCCGCGAAACGTGCCAGGTGCAACAGCACCAGCCAGCGTGCCTGGGACAGGCCAAGGCCAACTAAACGGCGGTCGAGTTCGGAGCGCCAGGCGCGTGACAGTTGAGCGACTTGCATGGCGAAACGATGTTGATCAGGGTAGGACATGAGTGAATCGGCTCTTACAAAGGTCAAAAACTAATTATTAGTCAGCTAGCCATAACCTCGGCCTCAGAGCAAGCCTGCCTTTTGTCGCGGCGCGTTTCAGTTGCTGCGGATCAGCTCGCCACCCGGTCACGACCGAAGGCTTTGGCCTCGTAGAGGGCACGGTCGGCATGGGCATACAGGTGGCTGAGTTCCTGGCCGCTGCCCGGGGTGATGGCCGCGACGCCGATGGACAGGCTCAGCACCTGGGCGGTATCCGAAGCCAGGTGCTCGATGGCCGCCTCGGTAACCGACTGGCGCAAGGACTCGGCGCGCAACATGGCTTCCTCGGCACTGATGTCGAACAGCAACAGGCCGAACTCCTCGCCCCCCAGGCGTACCGCCATATCCAGTGGCCTGCGGGCAGCCTGCTCGATCAGCGCAGCGACCTGCTGCAAGGCGCGATCGCCAGCCTGATGGCCATAGCGGTCGTTGTAAGCCTTGAAGTGGTCGATATCGCACAGCAACAGGGCCAGGGACTGGCCATTGCGCTGCGCTTGCCGCCAAATGCGCTCGAAATGGCGGTTGAAGCTGCGCCGATTGTGCAAGCCGGTGAGGCTGTCGTGATCAGCCAGCAACTGCAGCAGGTTGCTGACCAGAAAATGCTCGCGCGATTTGTATTCCAGCAGATAGCAGCCGACCGCCCCCATCAGGTTGCCGACCACCAGCAGCAACAGGTTGTTGAGCAGACGCGCTGGTGGCAAGCCAGCCCAGATCTCGACCAGGACGTACACCAGCAGCACCAACGAGGCGCAGATCACCGCCTCGGTGAGGCGCAAGCCCACCAGGAAGTAGGCGGCCATGCTCACCAGAAACAGCCCTTCATAGGGGTAATGCGGGTCGGCCCGGTGTGCGATGCCGATGTCCAGTGCGGTGCCGATGCCCAGCGCCAGGATGCACAGCAGGCTGAGTGGCTGCAGCAGATGCGGATGGCGGCGTTGCAGGATCAGCACACCACAGACCAGCAGGACGATCAGCACCAGCAGCCGCACGGCGAGCATCCACCACAGGTGCACACCCTGGATCATGAAACTGTCCAGCACCGCCAGTGCCACCCAGATGAGCACCCCCATGCTCAGGGCGATACGTTTGAGCTCGAAAAGCTCTTCCAGCAGATGGGTTCGATATTCGGCCTCCAGCCCACGGACGAAACGCAGGCCACGGAAACCCATGTTCAACTGGTCGGCATAGGGACTGGGGCGGATGTCGTTGAGCCAAGCACGGTAGGTCGGCACAGGTATCTCACTCTACGGGAGCTTCAGCATACCTTAGCAGGGTGCGGGCAATGACAGAACGTCAGGCCTCGAATTCCGCGAGCAAGGCGGCCCGCACACAGTGCAGCACCGCCTCCTCCACCTGCCCGGCGAACAGCGGCGCGATGGCGCTGACCGGGGGCAACTCGCCCTCGCCGTCGAGAAAGGCATCCTGAATCTCGCCGAGCAGTTCCTCGGGCAGATCCAGCGCCTGCTCCAGGCTCAGTTGCTGCTTGCCGATGGCTTCCGCCAGCAGGCTGTAGACGTTGCGCTCGCTGCAGTTCAGCTGACTGGCGATCTGTGCCGGGGTCATGCCGGCACGGGCCAGGCTGACCAGCTCGTGACGCAGATCGGCGATTGGCGCGGGCGCAGGCGCTTCTTCGCCGCCATTGAGCACATCGAGAAAGGCCTGGCCGTAGCGCTCCAGCTTGCGCGCACCGACACCGCTGACCTGAGCCATGTCGCTGAGCGACGCTGGCTGGCTGCGCAGCATTTCCAGCAGCGTGGCATCGGGGAAGATCACGTAGGGCGGCACGCTGTGCTCCTCGGCCAGCTTGCGCCGCAGGCTGCGCAGCGCCTCCCACATCTCGCGTTCGTGGCCGCGCACCAGTTGGCTGGCTGCACTGCCGGAAGACGAGGCCTTGGCGCTCTGCGCCGGTTTGGGATCGTGACGCAGTTGCAGGCTCACCTCGCCACGCAGCAATGGCCGGCAGGCCTCGGTCAGGCGCAGGCCGCCGAAGCCTTCCAGGTCGACGTCGGCCAGGCCGCGCGCCACCAATTGGCGGAACAGGGTGCGCCATTCGCTCTCGCTGTGCGCCTTGCCCATGCCGAACACCGCCAGGTGCTGATGGCCGGCGCTGCGGATCTTCTCGTTATCGCGCCCCAGAAGAATGTCCACCAGATGGCCGACGCCATAGCGCTGGCCACTGCGGTAGATGGTCGACAAGGCCTGGCGCGCGGCCTCGGTGGCATCCCAGGTCTGTACCTCATCGATGCAGTTGTCACAGTGGCCACAGGGCTGCGGCAGCTCCTCGTCGAAATAGGCCAGCAACGCCTGACGCCGGCAGCGTGGCTCCTCGCACAGCGCCAGCATGGCGTCGAGCTTGTGTTGCTCGATGCGCTTGTGCCGTTCGTCGCCCTCGGAGTTCGCCAGCATCTGCTTGAGGAAGATCACATCCTGCAGGCCGTAGGCCATCCAGGCATCGGCCGGCAGACCATCGCGGCCAGCGCGGCCGGTTTCCTGGTAGTAGGCCTCCAGCGACTTGGGCAGATCGAGGTGGCAGACGAAGCGCACGTTGGGCTTGTCGATGCCCATGCCGAAGGCGATGGTGGCCACCATGATCAGCCCTTCCTCGTTGAGGAAGCGCTTCTGGTGATAGGCGCGCAGGTCGTTGGCCAGGCCGGCGTGATAAGGCAGCGCCGGATAGCCCTGACTGCTGAGGAATTCGGCCACCTCCTCCACCTTCTTGCGCGACAGGCAGTAGACGATGCCCGCATCGCCCTTGCGCGGGGCGAGAAAGGCCAGCAACTGCTTGCGCGGATTGTCCTTGGGCTGGATGCGATAGAAGATGTTCGGCCGGTCGAAGCTGGAGAGGAAGCGCTCGGCGTCGTTCAGGTGCAGGCGCTGGACGATCTCCTCGCGGGTGCGTTTGTCCGCCGTGGCGGTCAGGGCGATGCGCGGTACCTGCGGGAACAACTCGGCGAGTTGACCGAGCTGCAGATATTCGGGGCGGAAGTCATGGCCCCACTGCGACACGCAGTGCGCCTCGTCGATGGCGAACAGAGCGATCTCCAGCCCTTGCAGGAAGCTCAGCATACGCGGCTGCACCAGGCGCTCGGGGGCCAGGTAGAGCATCTTGATCTCGCCACGGCGAATGCGCTCGGCGATCTCGCGCTGCTCGTCGGCGCTCAGCGTGGAGTTCAGCGCCACGGCGGCCACGCCCAACTCGTCGAGGGTGGCGACCTGATCGTCCATCAGCGCGATCAAGGGCGATACCACCACCGCCAGGCCCTCGCGCATCAGCGCTGGCACCTGGAAGCACAGCGACTTGCCACCGCCGGTGGGCATCAGCACCAATGCATCGCCGCCAGCGGCCACACGCTCGATGATCGCAGCCTGATTGCCACGAAAGGCGTCGTAACCGAAAACGTCTTTGAGAATGCGCATGGCGTGGTCGAGCATGAAGGCCTCCGAAATCCAGCCGCGCATTATGCCGCACTCTGGCCCCGTGCAGGGCAACGCCCTGCCCGATGGCCTCGACATCGCGGCGTAGGTAGTTTTCCTTCAGCCTGATAGAATCCAGCCTCGCATTCAGCCTCAAGGTAACGCCACGATGTCCTTCGCCGAGCAACTGTCCCGCCTGCAAGCCTTCCTCGATGCCGACGAACTGCATGAAGAAGCGCTGGACTACGTGGCCGCCCATGGCTACCTGACGGCGCTGGCCATCTGCCCCGAGCAGGTGCCCGAGCGCGAGTGGATCGACGCGCTGTTCGCCGAACCACCGCACTACCGCAGCGACGCCGAACGCGAAGAGATCGAAACCACCCTGGTGCATCTCAAGGCTCATATCGCCCGCCAACTGGCCGGCGAAGAGGAGCCGGAGCTGCCCTGCGACCTCGACCTTGGCGATGAGCCGGACGACTCCGACCTGCGCGGCTGGTGCATCGGTTTCATGGAAGGGGTGTTCCTGCGCGAAGCGGTCTGGTTCGAGGATGCCGAAGACGAAGTCAGCGAGCTGCTGCTGCCGATCATGGTCGGCTCCGGCCTGTTCGACGAGCAGCAGGAATTCGCCGAAATCGCCCGTGACCACGACCTGGTGGACAGCATGGTCGAGCAGATTCCGGAACTGCTCACCGCCCTCTTCCTGCTGTGCCAGGCCCCGGAAGAAAAGCCCGCCCTGCTCAAGCCGCGCCACTGATCCCTGCCGCTCGGCCATGCCTCGCGAAGTGCGCGAAAGCCGTCATCGCAGCGTGCGTTACGCGCTGCTGGCGCTGGGCTGGCTGAGTGTCGCCCTGGGCGTCATCGGCATCTTCCTGCCGGTGATGCCGACCACCCCCTTTCTCCTGCTGGCCGCCGCCTGCTTCATGCGCAGCTCACGGCGCTTCTACCTGTGGCTGGTGCTGCACCCGAAGCTCGGCCCGTGGATCCGCGACTACCTCGCTGGCGAGGGCATTCCACTCAAGGCCAAGGTCTACAGCCTGGTGCTGATGTGGTCGAGCATCGCCCTGTCCAGCTACCTGGTGCCGCACTTCTGGGCCCGGGCCTTCATGCTCACCAGCGCCATTTGCGTGAGCATCTACATCCTGCGCCAGAAGACCCTGGCTATGCCGCGCGGCGAGCGCTGAGCCGCCAGCCAGAGGGCTGGCCTATTTTCCCGGATTGCATCCGGGCTACTTCTGCTTGAACAGACTCCGTAGGAGCGAGCTCTGCTCGCGAACGCATTTTCGCGAGCAGAGCTCGCTCCTACAGCGCCTCGGGGGCTCTCGCCCTTGGCCGAAGCCTTATCAGGCTGTTGAAAAACTACCTGCGTTGCCATTGCTGCGTTAAAAACAGGCTCGTGCGCGAGTCCGATCAAAATGCTTATTTACAGCTCGTAAACTCCACTTTTTCGCCTGTTTTTGCCTTGCACTGGCTGCCTCGCTTACGTTTTTAAACGGCCTGTTATCTGAGTCTATGGCTCAATGCCATAGGCCTTGAGCTGGTCGAGAAACTGCGCCTCGTCCAGCACCTTCACTCCCAGTTCGCTGGCCTTGGCCAGCTTCGAGCCGGCGCCCGGACCAGCCACCACGCAGTGGGTCTTGGCCGATACCGAGCCGGCCACCTTGGCTCCCAGGCTTTCCAGCTTGCCCTTGGCCACGTCGCGGCTCATCACCTCCAGGGTGCCGGTCAGCACCCAGGTCTGGCCGGCTAGAGGCAAGCCTTCGACAACCTTCTTGGTAGAGCTCCAATGCATGCCGAAAGCCTCTAACTGCTGCTCAATGGCTGTCGCATCGTTAACGCGCTGATGATCAGCAAAGTATTCTCGTAGCGCCTGCTTGGCCTTCTCATTGATGCCCTTGAGGGTCGATAGATCCAGCCAGTCCTGAGTCAGGGCGATGACATGCTTGAGACGCACATCTTCTTCCGGCGTAGTCGAACCGCTGAGCGCTAGCCGCGCCATGGCTGCATCCGCCAGCTTCTGCGCCGCGCCGGGGCCAACACTGGGAATATTGAGTTTGTCGAGCATGCCACCCGGAGTAGCGACCTTGCTGAACTCGGCGCCCAGCTCGCCCTCCTCCTGCAGTTGCAGGCCGCACTCACCCAGCAACGCCTCGATTACCTGCTGGTTGTGCCCGTCCTCGAAGAAGCTGTGGATTTCGTGCGCCACTTCCAGGCCGATATCCGGCAGGTAGGTAAGCACCTCGGGCAGAGCCTGCTGGATACGCGCCAGCGAACCCAGGGAACGGGCCAGCACCTTGGCGGTTTCCTCGCCGACATCGGGAATGCCGAGGGCGTAAATGAAACGCGCCAGGGTCGGCCGTTTGCTGTCCGCGATGGCTGCCAGCAGCTTGTTGCTGGACACCTCGGCGAAACCTTCCAGGCCGATGATCTGCTCGAAGGTCAGTTTGTACAGGTCAGCCGGCGAGCCGATCAGCTTCTCGTCCACCAGTTGCTCGATGGTCTTGTCGCCGAGGCCTTCGATGTCCATCGCGCGACGCGAGACGAAGTGGATGATCGCCTGCTTGAGCTGCGCCTGGCAGCTCAGGCGACCGACGCAGCGGTACACCGAACCTTCGCTGACCGATTCCTTGCCCTTGCTGCGCTTGATCAGTTGCGTGCGCTCCACCGCCGAGCCGCACACCGGGCACTGCTCGGGGATATGCACGGGCCGTGCAGCGGCCGGGCGACGCTCGGGCACTACGGCCATCACCTGCGGGATCACGTCACCGGCACGGCGGATGATCACCGTGTCGCCGATCATCACGCCAAGGCGCGCTACCTCGTCCATGTTGTGCAACGTAGCGTTGGCCACCATCACCCCGGCCACCTTGACCGGCTTGAGGCGCGCCACAGGGGTCACCGCACCGGTGCGGCCAACCTGGAATTCCACGTCGAGCAGTTCGGTCAGTTCTTCCTGCGCCGGAAACTTGTGCGCGATGGCCCAGTGCGGCGTGCGCGCACGGTAGCCCAGTTGTTGCTGGTCTTCGATGTTGTTGACCTTGAACACCACACCGTCGATGTCATATTCCAGACTCATGCGCCGCTGGCCGATATCGTGGTAGTAGTCCAGGCAAGCCGCCACCCCCTTGGCCAGCTTCAACTCGCGGCTGATGGGAATGCCCCAGGCCCTGAGCTGTTGCAGCATGGCCACCTGGGTGCCGGGCAGCTCGCCGCTGACCTGGCCGACGCCGTAGCAGCAGAACTCCAGCGGGCGGCTGGCGGTGATCTTCGGGTCGAGCTGACGCAGGCTGCCGGCGGCAGCGTTGCGCGGGTTGGCGAAGGTCTTGCCGCCGCTCTCGGCCTGGCGCGCATTGAGCGCCTCGAAACCGGACTTGGGCATGAACACCTCGCCGCGCACCTCCAGCACCTGCGGCCAGCCCTCGCCCTGCAGCTTGAGCGGCACATTGCGGATGGTGCGCACGTTGGCGCTGATGTCCTCGCCGGTGGCGCCATCGCCACGGGTGGCGCCCCGCACCAGTTGGCCGTTCTCGTACAGCAGGCTCACCGCCAGGCCGTCGAGCTTGGGCTCGCAGCTGTATTCCACTTCGGCACCGCCGCTGAACAGGTCAGCACCGGAGAGGCCAAGGCCGCTCTGCACGCTGCGGTCGAAGGCACGCAGATCCTCTTCCTCGAAGGCGTTGCCGAGGCTGAGCATGGGCACCTCATGACGCACCTCGCCAAAGGCGCTGATGGCCTCGCCACCGACACGCTGGGTCGGCGAGTCCGGCGTCACCAGCTCCGGATGCTCGGCCTCCAGGGCCTGCAACTCACGGAACAGGCGGTCGTACTCGGCATCGGGGATGCTCGGTTCGTCCAGCACGTAGTAACGGTAATTGTGCGCGTCCAGCTCCTGGCGCAGGGCTGCAACACGTTGGGCGGCGTCGGTCATCACATAAGCCTCAAGCGACAAACTTCCAGCGGCAAGAACGAAAAAGCCCCAAGCCAAGCGCTCGGCTTGCAACTTGGGGCTTGCAGCTTGCCGCTGCTCTTCAGCGTTTCTGGGTCAACTGCCGGCGCTCGAATTCGACGATACGCTGGCGATAGTGTTCGATGGTCTGCGCGGTCATCACGCTGCGCTGGTCGTCCTTCAGCTCGCCGCCCAGTTCATGGGCCAGCTTGCGCGCGGCGGCGACCATGACGTCGAAGGCCTGCTTGGGGTGACGTGGGCCGGGCAGGCTGAGGAAGAAGCTCACCGCACGGGTGCTGAAGCCTTCGATGTCGTCCAGGTCGAAGGTGCCGGGCTTGAGGGCATTGGCCATGGAGAACAGCACTTCGCCATTGCCGGCCATGCTCTCGTGGCGGTGGAAGATGTCCATTTCGCCGAAACGCAGGCCGCTTTCCAGAATGTTCTGCAGCAGTGCCGGGCCCTTGAAGCCGAAGTCGTCGCGGGCCACCACGTTGATCACCAGCACTTCTTCCACCGGCGCGGCCTCGGCAGCCGGCTTGGCGGCTTTCTTCGGCTCCCTGGGTTCGTCGTCGACCGGGTTGAGCAGGGTCGGCACCGGCTCGTCGACGGCCAGGTTGAGGTCGCCCTGCTGCGGCTCGTTGCGCGGGCGGCGCGGCAAGTCCTTGGCACTCATCGACGGCAGGTCGTCTTCGTCCAGTTGCGGATCCTGGTCGCGCTGCACCACCCGCGGCGGACTGAGCAGATCCGGATCGCTGTCGTCATCGGGCATGTTGGCGAAGCTGCGATCGAGTTTGAACTTGAGCTTGCCCTTGCCACCGCGCATACGGCGCCAGCCGTCGAACAGAATGCCAGCGATAACGATGATGCCAATAACGATCAGCCACTCGCGCAGACCGAATTCCATGTAATACCTGACCCTTGATAATTCTGGTGAAAAAAAGATCCCGACAATCGGATCACAACTCGACTATAAAACGCGGTGCCAACTCCATGTTCTGCCTGACGTTTTCCGCGTGTAACAAAGTGGGCAATAAACTAGCACGACGAACGGCAACTTTACACAGGCAGACGCATCAACTCTCCACCATGGCCAAGGCCTCTTCGACATCCACTGCCACCAGACGTGAACAACCCGGCTCGTGCATGGTCACCCCCATCAGTTGATCGGCCATTTCCATGGCGATCTTGTTGTGGGTGATGTAGATGAACTGCACCGTTGCCGACATTTCCTTGACCAGCCGCGCATAGCGACCGACGTTGGCGTCGTCCAGCGGTGCATCCACTTCATCCAACATGCAGAACGGCGCCGGATTGAGCTGGAAGATGGAAAACACCAGCGCCAACGCAGTCAGCGCTTTCTCTCCACCGGAGAGCAAATGGATGGTGCTGTTCTTCTTGCCCGGGGGCCGCGCCATGATGGTCACCCCCGTATCGAGTAAATCTTCGCCGGTGAGTTCCAAATAAGCGTTGCCGCCACCGAAAACTTTTGGAAAGAGTGCCTGCAAACCGCCATTGATCTGATCGAAGGTTTCCTTGAAACGATTGCGCGTTTCCTTGTCGATCTTGCGGATGACGTTTTCCAGGGTTTCCAGCGCTTCCACCAGATCGGCGTCCTGGGCGTCCAGATAACGCTTGCGCTCGGATTGCTGCTGATATTCGTCGATGGCTGCGAGGTTGATCGGCCCGAGGCGGGCGATACGCGCCGCCATGCGCTCCAGCTCTTCTTCCCAGGCGCTCTCCGTGGCCTCGGCCGGCAGCGTGGCGATTACCCCGTGCAGGTCGTAGTTGTCCTCGGCGAGCTGATCGGCCAGGGCCTTGCGCCGTACGTTGAGCGACTGCCAATCCATGCGCTGCTGCTCCAGTTGGCTGCGCAGCAGTTGCGCCTGCTGCTCGGCCTGGGTGCGGCGTTTTTCGGCGTCACGCAGCTCGCGATCGGCGTCTTCCAGAGCCAGGCGCGCCTGACGCAGCTCCTCGTCCACCGCCATGCGCCGTTCGAGCAGTTCTTCGAGCTTGATGCGCAGCTCTTCCAGCGGCGCCTCGCCCTCCTCCAGGTTCAGCGACAGTTGCTCGCGCCGCTCATGCAGGCGTTCGGCCTGCAGCTCCAGGCGTTCCAGCGCCTGGCGAGTGGAGTCGTGCTGGGCCTTGAGCGAGCCCACGCGCACCGCCAACTGATGGGCGTGATCCTTGTGCTGACGGGCTTCCTGCCGCACGCGGTCGAGGCGCTCGCGCAGGCTGTCACGGCTGGCCAGCAGGCTTTCGCGCTGCTCATTGTCCTGGGCCATGGCGTCCAGCGCGTCCTGCAATTGCAGACGTGCTTCGCCCAGTTGCTCCTGCTCGATCTCGCGCTGTTCGGCCGCTTCCTGCAACTCGTCCTGCAGGCGACGGCGGCGCAGACCCAGCTGCTCGGCCTTGGCCTGGCTGGCGGACAAGCGCGCCTTGAGCTCGGCCAACTGTCGCGCCAGTTCCTGGCCCTGGCGGCGCTGCGCCTCGCGCGCCTCTTCCTGCTGGCGCTGCTCGTCGCGCAGCCCCAGCAGGCGTTCATCCAGTTGCGTCAGAGCCGCTTCGCGCTCCTCGCGCTCAAGCTGCAGACGCTCCAGCTCCTGGCCACGGGCCAGCACGCCACTGTCCGCCTCGGCAGCGCGGCGCACGCGCAGGAAGTGCCGGCCGACCCAGTAACCGTCACGACTGATCAGGCTCTCGCCCTCGGCCAGTTGTGCACGCGCGGCCAGCGCCTGCTCCAGCGACTCCACCGGGCGCACGCTGGCCAGCCAGGGCGACAGGTCGTGACTGGACTCCACCTTGTCCAGCAGGCTGCCGGCACGGCGCGTACCACCCGTGGCGGGGCTGGCCAGGCGCAGCTCACCCTGCTCCAGCGCGGCGAAATCCAGGCCGGCGAAATCATCCAGCAGCACGGCCTGCAAGTCGGCGCCGAGCACAGTCTCCACCGCCAGCTCCCAACCGGCCTCCACCCGTAGCCCTTCGGCCAGGCGTGGGCGCTGCTGCAAACCTTGCTCGCGCAGCCAGTCGCCAGCGCCCTGCCCCGGGTCCAGCGCGGCCTGCTGCAGTGCCTCCAGTGAGGCCAGGCGACCGTTCAACCGTTGCAGTTCGCCCTGCGCCTGCTGCTGGGCCTGACTGGCCTGCTGCAGTTCCTCGCGCAGTTGCTGCAAGCGCTCGGCCTGCTGCTCTTCGGCCAGTTGCAGAGCTTCCTGCTCCAGCTCGCCAGCGGCAAGCTGCTCGTTCAGCTCGAGAATGGCGGCGTCTTCGGGGTCGGCCGCCAGTTGCTGCAACTCTTCGTTCAGCCGGCGCTGACGCTCACTCAGACGCTCCAGGCTCTGCTCAAGCTGGGCGATGCGCGACTGCTGCACCTCGGCCTGGCGGCGCGGCTCGGCGCTGCGCTGGTTGAAAGCGTCCCACTGCTCCTGCCAGCCGTGCATGGCGGCCTCGGCCTCCTCCAGGCTGGCGGCGGATTCCTCAGCGGCGGCGGCGGTCATCTCCTGTTCCGGCAGGAGCATCTCCAGTTCTTCGCCCAGGGTAGCCAGCAGGGTGCGGTCGTGGCCCAGGTGCGATTCGGTTTCCAGGCGCGCCTTTTCCGCCTCGCGCAGATCATCCTGCAACTGGCGCAGGCGCTGCTGGCCATGCTGGATGCTCTGTTCGACGCGGGCGATATCGCCGCCCACCGAATAGAAGCGACCCTGCACCAGATTGAAACGCTCGGAGAGTTCGTGATGGCCGTCGCGCAGGCGCTCGATGCTGGCATCGGCGCTGCGCTGCTCGGCCACCAGGGCCTCGAAGGCCACTTCCTGATCGCCGATCACCTGCTCGCGGCTGCCCACCTGCTGGTTCAGGCCCTGCCAGCGCAGGGCCAGCAGTTGCGCCTTGAGCTGACGCTCCTCGGCCTTGTATTCCTGATATTTCTCCGCCGCCTGGGCCTGACGGTGCAGGCGTTCGAGCTGGCGTTCCAGCTCCTCGCGCAGGTCGGTCAGGCGCGCCAGGTTCTCCTGGGTGCGGCGGATGCGATTCTCGGTCTCGCGGCGACGCTCCTTGTACTTGGAGATGCCGGCGGCTTCCTCGATGAAGTTGCGCAGCTCCTCGGGCTTGGCCTCGATCAGCTTGCTGATCATGCCCTGTTCGATGATCGAGTAGCTGCGCGGCCCCAGGCCGGTACCGAGAAAGATGTCGGTGATGTCGCGGCGGCGGCACTTGGTGCCGTTGAGGAAATAGGTGTTCTGCCCGTCGCGGGTGACCCGGCGGCGAATGGAGATTTCCGCGAAGGCAGCGTATTCACCCACCAGCGAGTTGTCGCTGTTGTCGAAGATCAGCTCGATGGAGGCCTGGGTCACCGGCTTGCGCGTATTGGAGCCGTTGAAGATGACGTCGGTCATCGACTCGCCGCGCAGGTTCTTCGCCGAACTCTCGCCCATCACCCAACGCACGGCGTCGATGATGTTGGACTTGCCGCAGCCATTGGGCCCGACCACCGCCGCCATGTTGCTGGGAAAGCTCACCGTCGTCGGGTCGACGAAGGACTTGAAGCCGGCCAGCTTGATGCTCTTCAGGCGCATCTGGGCTTAACGCTCGGCCAGGGCGGCCAGCACCAGCCGGCAGTTGTGCTCGCCATAGGCGCGCAGCACCTGGTAGGCGCGCACCTCGTCGCGGGCGATGATCGCTTGCAGCAGGCTGGCGAAAGTGCCCATGAACTGGCCCATTTCGCCTTTGCGCCGTTCCAGCGCCAGGTGGTAGGTGCGGCTGATGGCCGGCAACAGGTTTTCCAGAATCTCCTGCAGGTAAGGGTTGTCGGCGAAGGGGAACGCCGCGCGCATGACGTCGAAGCTACCCGCGACGAAGGCGTCGATATCGCCGCCCTGGAGGCTTTCCAGCAAACGCTGCTGAATCTGCAGGAAGGGCGCCAAATCGCTGTCCGTCTGCCAGCGCTCGATCACCGCACGGGCCAGCAGAATGTACAGCTCGATCATCAGCGCGTAGAGGCTCTGCACCTTGTGCGGGGTAAGTTCGCTCACCTGAGCGCCACGGCGCGGCAGGATGACGATCAGATGACGGCGCTCGAGGATCAGCAGCGCCTCGCGCACCGACCCCCGGCTGACATTCAACGCCTGGGTGACCTTCTGTTCCTGGATGCGCTCACGCTCCTTGAGCTCACCGCGGATGATGCGTTCGGCCAGGTAATGAGCGATTTGCTCGGCGAGGCTGTCCGGGGCCTTGAACGTCATGACATTCCTTATTTACGTCGATCCAGGGGCAGTCGTTCGCGTCTGGGCACACCGTCACGGCTGGGCGAACGCGAACAACGCCGGGTGCGTTGCTTGGCGCTGCCTGCGGTGGCCCACAGGGTGGCCGCCAGGGTTGGCGGGCCAGAAAAAGCTGGCGGCGAGTGTAGCACAGGGCGGTAACGGGCCAAGCCTCGCAACACCGCTCTCACCCTTCTAAAGGTCGGGTCTGCTGAGGTAGTCATGAAAAATTATTGTCCTACAATCCTACAACACCACAACAAAAACCTGACAGCAAGGAAACGACCATGTTCGAGCGTCTGCCCTCGCATTGGATGATCACCCTGAAGAAGATCGGTTACTGGTTCTGGCTGATCCCGGTTCTGGGCATCCCCTTCAGCTACTACTGTTCGCTCGGCAGCGCGCATGCCGATGCCTGGGCCTGGATGGTGATCGGCCTGGTGTTCGGCGTGATTCCGCTGCTGGACTTCATCGTCGGCCGCGACCCGGCGAACCCCGAAGAAGGCAGTGAAGTACCTGCCCTGGAGGCGCAGCGTTACTACCGCCTGCTGACCCTGGCTTGCGTCCCCCTGCTGCTGGGCATGCTGACCTGGAGTGCCTGGGTGTTCGTCAACTACGAGGCCTGGAGCTGGGTCGGCCGACTGGGCTGGATCATGTCGGTGGGCACGGTGATGGGCGCCATCGGTATTACCGTGTCGCACGAACTGATCCACAAGGATCCGGCGCTGGAGCAACGCGCCGGTGGCCTGCTGCTAGCCGCGGTGTGCTACGCCGGCTTCAAGGTCGAGCACGTGCGCGGCCACCATGTGCATGTTTCAACGCCGGAAGACGCCTCGTCCTCGCGTTACGACCAGAGCCTTTACGCCTTCCTGCCGCACGCTTACAAGCACAACTTCCTCAATGCCTGGAAGCTGGAGGCCGAACGCCTGCGCCGGCGCGGCTTGCCCGCCCTGCACTGGCGCAACGAGCTGATCTGGTGGTACGCGCTCAGCGCACTGATGCTGCTCGGCTTCACCTTGGCCCTGGGCTGGCTGGGCGCGCTGTTCTTCCTCGGCCAGGCGGCGATGGCCTTCACCCTGCTGGAGATCGTCAACTACGTCGAACATTACGGCCTGCACCGGCGCAAACTGGACAACGGCCGCTACGAACGCACCAATGTGCGGCATTCCTGGAACAGCAACTTCCTGCTGACCAACCTGTTTCTCTTTCACCTGCAGCGTCATTCCGACCACCATGCCTACGCCAAGCGTCGCTATCAGGTGCTGCGCCATTTCGACGACAGCCCGCAGTTGCCCAACGGTTATGCCGGGATGGTGGTACTGGCGGTAATCCCGCCGCTCTGGCGCGCGGTGATGAACCCAAGGGTGCGGGCGTACTATGCGGGTGAAGAACATCAGTTGAGCGAGTCACAACTGAGCCACTCCTGAAGCACTCCACTCCTCCAGAAACCCCGGCCGCGTTTGCGGCCGGGGTTTTCGTGGGGGCTTGTTGGTAGCGGACTGACAAGTTTGTGTGTTGGATTGCCGGTTGTCCGGGAGTCTGTTCCGAATTGCCGCGTTTTTGCTGATGTTTTCGGTTTCGCCCTCCCGGGCGAGTCACTTTGCGGGCAAAGTAACCAAAACCTCCGCCCGATCATCCGGCCCTGGCTGCGCCAGGGTTCGCTCACTCCATCATCGCTCCAGAGGCCCGCCGCGGTGGGCCATCCCTGGCCCATCGCGGCTCTCGCGACATCCATGTCGCTCAACCTCTTCCACGACGACTCCGTTCGCCCTCCTGGGCGGGCTCTGCACGCGCCTGAACCTGCGGTTACTCCATGGGACTCTTACGCGCTTGATCGGGGCAGCCGTAGGGCGGACTCAGGAGCGCCAGCGAACAGTCCGCCGGGCCATGCCGAGTTCGGCACCATGGCTCACGTCCAATACTCCCACCAACGGCGTACTGCTTCGCGAGTACGCCCTACGCGAATGAAACTATTGGTTTAACTCGACGACCCAATCGCGATTTCATAACCACAAGAACACGCCGAGCAACCTATGGAGTGCCCGTTCGTTCAGGCGCGCGAGTGACCCCTTCAGGAGGGTGAGTGGAATCGTTGTGTAGAGGGTTGAGCGGCATGGATGCCGCGACGACTGCATGGATGCAGGAGGTAGAGCGACGCAGGATGCCAAAGCCGAGAGCCGTGACTGGCCAGGGATGGCCCTTCGCGGCGGGCCCTCGGAGCAGCGATGGAACGAACGAACCTCGGCGCAGCCGGGGCCGGATGGCGGGGCCAAGCCTTTTTGCCTTCTTTTGTGGCGTTTGACAAAAGAAGGTCGCCGGGGGCGAAACGGGAGCCATCAGCAGAGCACGATAAGCAGCTTTACACCGAAAACAAAAGCATACTCACACAAACTTGCCAGTCTAGTCCCAAATACCCTCCACGCCTGACCTTTCCATTTACATCCACACACCACCACCCTGGCACGAAAGCCGCTAGCATTCCTGCAATCGAATCACTGCAGCAGAACTGACCTGAAAGTCAAAAAATATTGACCAAAAAGTCAGAAAACCCTAGATTGCCGCAAGGTCAACCAGTCGGGCCTTGCCGCGTGCTCGCCATCTGCAAACCGATGACCGAGAAGAATAAAACGCCTGGAGGTCACCTTGATCCAGTTTCTA
The DNA here is from genome assembly GCF_052156495.1 of Pseudomonas sp. NCHU5216. Lineage (NCBI taxonomy): Bacteria > Pseudomonadati > Pseudomonadota > Gammaproteobacteria > Pseudomonadales > Pseudomonadaceae > Pseudomonas > Pseudomonas sp. NCHU5216. Next base: position 18,507 of record NZ_JBQLIX010000040.1, read on the forward strand.
CTGAACCGGGAGCTGCGCACCGAGCACGCCCTGGATCCCAACCTCACGGTGCTCGAATACCTGCGCCAACACCTGCGCAAGACTGGCACCAAGGAGGGTTGCGCCTCCGGTGACTGCGGCGCCTGCACCGTGGTGGTCGGCGAGGTGGTCGAGGAGCGCCTGCGCTATCGCACCCTCAATTCCTGCCTCACCTTCGTCGCCAGCCTGCATGGCAAGCAATTGATCACCGTGGAAGACCTCAAGCACCAGGGCAAGCTGCACGCCGTGCAGCAGGCGATGGTCGATTGCCATGGTTCGCAATGCGGCTTCTGCACCCCCGGCTTCGTCATGTCGCTGTTCGCCCTGCAGAAGAACGGCAACGGCTACGACAAGCACGCCACACTGGAGGCGCTGGCCGGCAACCTCTGCCGCTGCACCGGCTACCGGCCGATCATCGACGCCGCCGAGCAGGCCTGCAGCCAGCGCCAGGCAGACCAGTTCGACGCCAGCGAAGCCGACACCCTGGCGCGCCTCAAAGCCATCGCCCCGCGAGAAACCGCCGAGCTGGCCGACGCCGACAAGCGTTGCCTGCTGCCGCTGACCGTGAGCGACCTGGCCGAACTCTACGCCGCCAACCCGCAGGCCCGTCTGCTGGCCGGCGGCACCGACCTGGCCCTGGAGGTCACCCAGTTCCACCGCCCGCTGCCGGTGATGATCCATGTCGGCCACATCGAGGAGCTCAAGCGTATCGAGGTGACGGACGACACCATCGAAATCGGCGCCGCCGCCGCCCTCTCCGATTGCCATGGCGTGTTGGCCAGCGAATACCCGGACTTCGGCGAACTGCTGCAGCGCTTCGCCTCCCTGCAGATCCGCAACCAGGGCACCCTGGGCGGCAACATCGGCAACGCCTCGCCCATCGGCGACGCCCCGCCGCTGCTGATCGCCCTGGGCGCGCGGATCGTCCTCAACCGCAACGGCCAGCGCCGTACCCTGGAGCTGCAGGATTACTTCCTCGACTACAAGGTCACCGCACGCCAGGAAGCCGAATTCATAGAGACGATCATCGTGCCGCGCGCACGGTCGAATCAGAGCCTGCGCGCCTACAAGGTCTCCAAGCGCCTGGACGACGATATCTCCGCTGTCTGCGCCGCCTTCAACCTGACCCTCGAAGAGGGCGTGGTACGCGAAGCGCGCATCGCCTTCGGTGGCATGGCCGCCATTCCCAAACGCGCCAGCGCCTGCGAAGCGATATTGCAGGGCGCCCGCTTCGACCAGGCCCTGATCGAGCGCGCCTGCGCCGCACTGGACGAAGACTTCACCCCGCTCTCGGACTTTCGCGCCAGCCGCGAATACCGCCTGCTCACGGCGCAGAACCTGCTGCGCAAGTGCTTCCTCGAACTGAGCGCCCCCGCCACTGCCACCCGAGTGACCGCCCATGTCTAAGCACGCCGCCGAAAAGCCCCAGGACGAACTGGCCGCGCTGTTCCGCGCCGGCATGACCAGCGGCGTAGGCCGCAGCATCAAGCATGAGAGCGCGGACAAACACGTCTGCGGCGAAGCACTGTACGTCGACGACCGCCTGGAGTTTCCCAACCAGTTGCACGTCTATGCGCGCCAGTCCGACCGCGCCCATGCGCGCATCCTGCGCATCGATACCCGCCCCTGCTACGAGATTCCCGGCGTGGCCATCGCCATCACCAAGGATGACGTACCGGGGCAACTGGACATCGGCCCGGTGTTCGCCGGCGACCCGCTGCTGGCCGACGGCAAGGTGGAGTACGTCGGCCAGGTGGTGCTGGCGGTGGCCGCCGATAGCCAGGAGGCAGCGCGTCAGGCGGCCATGGCGGCGATCATCGAATACGAAGACCTGGAGCCGGTGCTCGACGTGGTCGAGGCCCTGCGCAAGAAGCACTTCGTGCTCGACAGCCACAGCCATCGCATCGGCGAATCGGCCCGCCAACTGGCCAGCGCGCCGAACCGTCTCAAGGGCAGCCTGCATATCGGCGGCCAGGAACACTTCTATCTGGAAACCCAGGTGGCCTCGGTGATGCCCAGCGAAGACGGCGGCATGCTGGTATACAGCTCGACGCAGAACCCCACCGAGGTGCAGAAGCTGGTGGCCGAAGTGCTCGGCGTATCGATGAACAAGGTGGTCATCGACATGCGCCGCATGGGCGGCGGCTTCGGCGGCAAGGAAACCCAGGCCGCCGGCCCGGCCTGCCTCTGTGCGGTGATCGCGCACCTCACCGGGCGACCGACCAAGATGCGCCTGCCGCGCATGGAAGACATGAGCATGACCGGCAAGCGCCACCCCTTCTACGTCGAATACGACGTGGGCTTTGACGATGACGGCCTGCTGCACGGCATCGAGATGGATCTGGCCGGCAACTGCGGCTATTCACCCGACCTGTCCGGGGCCATCGTCGACCGCGCCATGTTCCACGCCGACAACGCCTACTTCCTCGGCAACGCCACCATCAACGGCCATCGCTGCAAGACCAACACTGCGTCGAACACCGCCTACCGGGGCTTCGGCGGCCCGCAAGGCATGGTCGCCATCGAGGAGGTGATGGACGCCATCGCCCGCCACCTGGGCAAAGACCCGCTGGAAGTGCGCAAGCGCAACTACTACGGCAAGACCGAGCGCAACCTTACCCACTACCACCAGACCGTCGAGCACAACGTCATCCACGAGATGACCGCCGAGCTGGAGCAAAGCTGCGATTACACCAAGCGTCGCGAAGAAATTCGCGCCTTCAACGCCAAGAGCCCAGTGCTGAAGAAGGGCCTGGCCATGACCCCGGTGAAGTTCGGCATCAGCTTCACCTCCAGCTTCCTCAACCAGGCAGGCGCGCTGATCCACGTCTACACCGACGGCTCGATCCACCTCAACCACGGCGGCACCGAGATGGGCCAGGGGCTCAATACCAAGGTGGCGCAGATCGTCGCCGAGGTGTTCCAGGTGGACATCGCGCGCATCCAGATCACCGCCACCAACACTGACAAGGTGCCCAACACCTCGCCCACCGCTGCCTCCAGCGGCACCGACCTCAACGGCATGGCGGCGAAGAACGCCGCCGAAACCATCAAGCAGCGTCTGGTGGACTTTCTCGCCCACGAGTACCGCGTGTATGCCGAGGACGTGGAGTTCAAGGGCGGCCAGGTGCGCGTGCGCGACCACTACCTGTCGTTCGAGCAGGTGATCCAGCAGGCCTATGTCGGCCAGGTGTCGCTGTCCTCCACTGGTTTCTATCGCACGCCGAAGATCTATTACGATCGTGACAAGGCCGCCGGTCGGCCCTTCTACTACTACGCCTATGGCGTGGCCTGCGTGGAGGTGCTGATCGATACCCTGACCGGCGAATACCGCATGCTGCGCGCCGACCTCCTGCACGACGTCGGCGACTCGCTGAACCCGGCCATCGACATCGGCCAGGTGGAAGGCGCCTTCGTCCAGGGCATGGGCTGGCTGACCACCGAGGAACTGGTGTGGAGCGACAAGGGCAAGCTGCTCACCAACGGCCCGGCCAGCTACAAGATCCCGGCCATCGCCGACATGCCCCTCGACCTGCGCGTCAAGCTGGTGGAAAACCGCAAGAACCCCGAGGACACCGTGTTCCACTCCAAGGCCGTGGGCGAGCCACCGTTCATGCTCGGCATCGCCGCCTGGTGCGCGATCAAGGATGCCGTGGCCAGCCTGGCCGACTACAAGGTGCAACCGCAGATCGACGCCCCAGCCACGCCGGAGCGTGTGCTCTGGGGCGTGCAGCAGCTACAAGCGGCAAACCTCAAGCCGCAAGCTCAAGAAAGCAGCGAGGTGAGCGCATGAACCAAGTGCGCTTGCAACCTGAGGCTTGCCGCTCATGAACTGGATCAGCGCCCTCGCCGAGCTGCAGGACAAGGGCGAGCCCTGCGTGCTGGTGACCATCATCGAGGAGCGCGGCTCAACCCCGCGCAATGCCGGCTCGAAGATGGTCGTCACCGCCGAGCGCATCTTTGCAACCATCGGCGGCGGCCACTTGGAATACAAGGCCATGGCCATGGCCCGCGAGATGCTCGCCAGCCGCACCCAGGACACTCGCCTGGAGCGCTTCGCCCTCGGTGCCAGCCTCGGCCAGTGCTGTGGCGGCGCCACCGTGCTGCTGTTCGAGCCCATGGGCCAGCCGCAGGCGCAGATCGCCGTGTTCGGCGCCGGCCACGTCGGTCGCGCGCTGGTGCCGCTGCTGGCCAGCCTGCCATGCCAGGTGCGCTGGATCGACGCGCGCGAGCAGGAATTTCCCGAGCAGACGCCGCCCGGCGTGGAGAAGATCGTCGAAGACGACGTGATCGATGAAGTGGCGAGCATGCCCCCTGGCAGCTACTTCATCGTCATGACCCACGACCATCGCCTCGACCTGGAGCTGAGCGCCGCCATCCTTGCCCGTGACGACTTCGCCTATTTCGGCCTGATCGGCTCGAAGACCAAGCGCGTCAAGTTCGAGCACCGCCTGCGCCAACGCGGCCTGGACGACGCATCGCTGGCGCGCATGCGCTGCCCCATGGGCCTGCCCGAGGTGAAGGGCAAGCTGCCCATGGAGATTGCCGTGTCCATCGCTGGCGAGGTGATCGCCAGCTACAACGCCACCTTCGGCCAGGACGTGAAAAAGGGCGAATCCAGCATTGCCAGGCTGCTGCCGGCCTCACGTCGCTCCTGATCGAGTCGGGTGCGCCGCGAGCACCACCACCCACTTCTTCGGTGCGCGCAGCGCACCCTACGCATGAGATTTGAACCATGAGCAACACCCGCAAGGCCTACCGCGCCGCCATCCTGCACAGCCTCGCCGACCCGACGCAGGTCGGCGTCGAGCGTTCCTACCAGTATTTCGAGGACGGCATCCTGCTGATCGAGAACGGCCAGGTCGCTGAGGTTGGTGCGGCGACCGAGTTGCTGCCCAAGCTGGCTAGCATGGAGATCCAGCACTACCCCGACGCGCTGATCACCCCAGGCTTCATCGATACACATGTGCACTACCCGCAGACCGGCATGATCGCCTCCTACGGCGAACAACTGCTGGACTGGCTCAACACCTACACCTTCCCCACCGAGCGCCAGTTCGCCGACAAGGCCCACGCCAGCGAAGTGGCGGCGATCTTTCTCAAGGAGCTGCTGCGCAACGGCACCACCACTGCCCTGGTGTTCGGTACCGTGCATCCGCAGTCGATGGACGCCTTCTTCGAGCAGGCCGCAAAGCTCGACCTGCGCATGATCGCCGGCAAGGTGCTGATGGATCGCAACGCCCCGGACTACCTGTGCGACACGGCCGAGAGTGGCTACGCCGAAAGCAAGGCGTTGATCGAACGCTGGCACGGCAAGGGTCGCCTGCACTACGCCGTCACCCCGCGCTTCGCCCCCACCAGCACGCCCGAGCAACTGGAGCTGGCCGGCAAGCTGCTGTGCGAGTACCCGAACCTGTATCTGCACACTCACCTGTCGGAGAACCGCCAGGAAATCGAGTGGGTGAAAGCGTTGTTCCCCGAGCGCCAGGGCTATCTCGACGTCTACCACCACCACGGCCTGACCGGCCCGCGCGCAGTGTTCGCCCATGGCGTGCACCTGTGCGACGAGGAGTGCCAGCGCCTGGCCGAAACCGGTTCGGCGGTGGCCTTCTGCCCCACTTCCAACCTGTTCCTCGGCAGCGGCCTGTTCGACCTGAACAAACTGGAACGCCATGGCGTACGCGTCGGCCTGGGCACCGACGTGGGCGCCGGCACCAGCTTCAGCCAGTTGCAGTCACTGAACGAGGCCTACAAGGTGATGCAGTTGCAGGGCAACAAGCTCGACCCGTTCAAATCACTGTACCTGGCCACCCTGGGCGGCGCCCATGCGCTGTATCTGGACGAACGACTGGGCAACTTCCTGCCCGGCAAGGACGCCGACTTCATCGTCCTCGACTACCACGCCACGCCGCTGCTGCGTTATCGCATGCAGCAGGCCAGGAGCCTGGAAGAACGCCTGTTCGCCCTGACCATGCTCGGCGACGACCGCGCGGTACGGGAAACCTTCGCGGCGGGGGTATCCGTGCATCAGCGCGACTAAGGCGCAGGAATGCGTGCCAGCGGCTGGGCGCGCGGACTTAGCGGCAAGGCGAGAATCAGCCCTTCGCCGGAGGCGGGAAAGATCCCCGTCAGGGCGGTGATGTTGACCTGATGGGACACCAGCACCAGCGGCGCACCGGCCGGCAATTGATTGATCGTGCGGATCAGCTCGGCGGTCTGCTCGGCGCCGTCGCTGCGCTGCTGAAAGAAGGAGTCCAGTGCCGCCAGCGGCTGCACCGGGCCAAGCTGCAGGCCGCTGGCGGTATCCAGCGCGCGGCACCAGCGGCTGCTGAGAATGCGCGGCTGCTCGATACCCTGACGCGCCAGCAACTCACCCCAGCGCCGCGCTTCGGCGCGCCCTTGGGCATCGAGGTTACGTTGGGTGGCGCATTGGCCCAGGCGAAAGTTCGCCGGATCCCCGGTGCCCGGCGCCGTGGCATGGCGCATGAGCAACAGCGCGCGGCCTTCGCGCAGGGCCTGCCAGGCGTCGTCCGCCCCTGCTGCGGCGCTGCCGAGCGGTAACAGCAACGCCAGCAGCCACAGGCACCTCATATCCGCACGTTACCTCGCGGCCCGGCCAGCGCCCAGATGATCAGGCCCAGCACCGGCAGGAAGAGGATCAGCAGCACCCAGAGAATCTTGATGCCGGTTTCGGCGTTGCTTTTCAGCACGTTGATGATGGCCCAGATATCCAGGGCGAAGATGGCCAGGCCGATCAGGCTACTGAGGGTAGACCCCATGAGGACACTCCTGTGCGAAGGGTTGTCCTCTTAGGATAGCCGGCGCCCTGCCCGGGTTCCCTCTGCGTCAGTCACCCAGACGCGGGAAGCGGCTGGCGATCTCCTCGCCGGTCAGCGCGGGCGCCTCGTCGCTGGCGCTCAGGCGCAGCACCAGGGCATGCGGCTCCTGCCCCAGGTCGAACCAGTGGCGGGTGCCGGCCGGCAAGGTCAGCAGATCGCCACGCTCGCCCTGCAGCACGTACACATGGCCATCCAGGTGCAGGCTGAGCTGGGCGAAGCCGGCGAGGAACAACCAGGCGCTGGTCGAGCCCTGCACCTGCTCGTCCAGATGACGGGCGCGCAGCTCCAGCTTCTGCGGGTGGTTGCGCTGCAGGTTGAACAGCTCCTGCTGCACGTAGCCCTGCTCACCCATCAGGGCCTGCAGCCACAGGCCATAGGCCGCATCGAACTCGGCCTGCTCGCAGCCAGGGCGCAGCGTGGCCGGCAGCTCCAGTTGGCGATAGTCGATGCCCACCGCCGCCAGGGTGCTGGCGATATCGTCGGCGTGGTTCAGTACCTTGTTCGGCAGTTCCGGTGAAGTATGCAGATGGACGGCGAGGCTGCTCATGAGGGGTCACTCGATTCAGGGCCGCTCGGGCGGCAAGCGGCTGGCGATGATGATGGCTGCGAGCAAGGCTACCAGACTGGCGATGGCGAAGGTCCAGCCCGAGCCCAGGCTCTTCCAGCTATAGCCGGCATACAGCGCCCCCAGGGCACCACCGATACCGGCCAGGCTGGCATAGAGCGCCTGCCCCTGGCCTTGCTGGCGATCAGCGAAACTGCGCTGGACGAAATGGATGCAGGCGGCATGGAAGGCGCCGAAGGTGGCGGCGTGCATGCACTGCGCCAGCAACAGCAGCGGCAGGTGCTGGGCCAGGTTGCCCAGCAGCAGCCAGCGTATTGCGGTGATCAGGAAGCTGGCCAGCAACACGCTGCGCAGCGAATAGCGTTGTAGCAAGCGCGCCATGAACAGGAACAGGACGATCTCCGCCACCACCCCCAGCGCCCAGAGTAGGCCGATGGCGCCCCGGCTGTAGCCGACGCCTTCCAGATGCAGGCTGAGGAAGGTGTAGTAGGGGCCATTGCTCAGCTGCATCAGCGCCACGCAGAGGTAGAAGGCAGCAATGCCGGGGCGCCGCAACTGGCGCAGGAAGCCGCCCTGCTCCGCCGTGTTCGGCCGCTGCAAGGGTTGCGCATTGGGCACCCAGAAGCTGCCGGCGACGATACCCGCCATGATCACCACCAGCGCCGCCGGATAGGCGTCCAGGCTCAGCCACTCGAACAGCAGACCGAGGCCGACCACCGCGACGATGAAGCCGATACTGCCCCACAGGCGGATCTGGCTGTAACGCGCCGCCTGCTCACGCAGATGAGCCAGGGTGATCACCTCGAACTGCGGTAGCACTGCATGCCAGAAAAAAGCGTGAGTGGCCATGATCAGCGCCAGCCAGGCATAGCTCTGGTCGAGAAAGATTCCGGCGAAGCAGGCCAGGGTGCACAGCGCGCCGAAGCGCACGATCAACAGGCGCTGGCCGCTGTAATCCCCCAGCCAGCCCCACAGGTTCGGCGCCACGCAGCGCATCAGCATGGGAATGGCGATCAGCTCACCGATGCGTGCCGGGGAGAAGCCCAAATGGTCGAAGTACAACGCCAGAAAAGGCGCCGTCCCGCCCAACAGAGCGAAGTAGAAGAAATAGAAGCCGGACAGGCGCCAGTACGGAAGAGCAGCCACAGGCTACAGGCCGCAGGCTGCAGGAAAGCACCGCTCTGGCCTGTAGCTTGCGGCTTGCAGCTTGCCGCTCATAGCTGCGGCAGTACGGGCGTGGTAACGCGCACGTCGGCGTTCTGCGCGCGGTGGCGCAGCAGGTGATCCATCAGCACCATGGCCATCATCGCCTCGGCGATGGGCGTGGCGCGGATGCCGACGCAAGGGTCGTGACGGCCCTTGGTGATCATGTCCACCGGGTTGCCGTCGACGTCGATGGAACGCCCCGGCGTGGTGATGCTGGAGGTCGGCTTGAGCGCCAGGTGGGCGACGATCGGCTGGCCGCTGGAGATGCCGCCGAGAATGCCGCCGGCATTGTTGGAGAGGAAACCTTCCGGGGTCAGCTCGTCGCGGTGCTCGGTACCGCGCTGGGCGACGCAAGCGAAGCCGGCGCCGATCTCCACGCCCTTGACCGCGTTGATGCTCATCAGCGCGTGGGCCAGCTCGGCGTCGAGGCGGTCGAAGACCGGCTCGCCCAGGCCCGGCATCACCCCTTCGGCGACCACGGTGATCTTCGCCCCGACCGAATCCTGGTCGCGACGCAGTTGATCCATGTAGGCCTCCAGCTCCGGCACCTTGTCCGGGTCGGGGCTGAAGAAGGCGTTTTCCTCCACCGAATCCCAGGTCTTGAAGGGAATCTCGATGGGGCCGAGCTGGCTCATGTAGCCACGAATGACGATGCCCTGGCTGGCCAGGTACTTCTTGGCGATGGCGCCGGCCGCCACGCGCATGGCGGTTTCCCGCGCCGAGCTGCGGCCACCGCCGCGGTAGTCGCGGATGCCATACTTGTGGTGGTAGGCGTAATCGGCATGGGCTGGGCGGAACAGATCCTTGATCGCCGAATAATCCTTGGACTTCTGATCGGTGTTGCGGATCAGCAGGCCGATGGCGCAGCCGGTGGTCTTGCCCTCGAACACCCCGGAAAGGATCTCCACCTCGTCGGCTTCCTGGCGCTGCGTGGTATGGCGGCTGGTGCCAGGCTTGCGCCGGTCGAGGTCGCGCTGCATGTCTTCCAGCGACAGCTCCAGGCCCGGCGGGCAACCGTCGACGATGGCGACCAGGGCCGGGCCATGGCTTTCGCCAGCGGTGGTGACGGTGAACAGCTTGCCGTAGGTATTGCCGGACATGGGACGAGGCTCCGCGAAATTCAGCTCAGGCCCGGCGCTGCGCAGGCCCGATTCACAAGGTGGGCGAGTATACCTGCCGAGAACTTGCAGTTCATCCCGAACCTTGGCCATTCGGATACGTCCAATGCCAGTCTGCCACTACAGCCCTCTCATCATGCTGCGAGCCCTGCTCTTGACCCTCACCCTGATCACCGGCCTGGCCCAGGCCAGTACCACGCGACAACTGCCCGTCAGCCTCGACACCGACCAGGGCACCCTGTACGGCAGCCTGCTGCTGCCACAAAGCGACCAACCGCTGCCGGTGGCGTTGCTGATCGCCGGCTCCGGCCCCACCGACCGCAACGGTAACAACCCCGAAGGCGGCCATAACGATGCGTTGGAGAAGCTGGCACGGGTGCTGGCGCGCAACGGCATCGCCAGTCTGCGCTACGACAAGCGCGGTGTGGCCGCCAGCCGCGCAGCCACTCCAGACGAACGCGACCTCAGCGTCGAGCGCTACGTGGCCGATGCCCAGGGCTGGGCCAGGCAGCTCAAGAGCGACCCGCGCTTCGACCGGCTCATCCTCATCGGCCACAGCGAGGGTGCGCTGATCGCCAGCCTGGCCGCGCAGGACGGTCAGGCCGATGCCCTGGTGTCCATCGCCGGCCCTGCCCTGCCCATCGGCCAGGTGCTGGACATGCAACTGGCCATGCGTCTGCCACCGCCGCTGCTGGACGAGAGCCGGCACATCCTCGCCAACCTGATCCGCGGCAAGCTGCAGCCAGAGGTACCCAAGGAGTTGCAGGCGATCTATCGTCCCAGCGTGCAGCCCTATCTGATCAGCCTGCTGCGCCAGGATCCGGCAGCCAACTTCGCGGCCCTGCGCATCCCCGCGCTGATCGTCCAGGGCACCCACGACGCCCAGGTCAGCCCGGAGAACGCCGAGTTGCTCAAGCAGGCCAAGCCCGATGCCGAGCTGGCGCTGATCCCCGGCATGAACCACGTCATGCGCATCACCCCGGCACCCTGGAAGGAACAACTGGCATCCTACAACGATCCGCAGCTACCCTTGGCCCGCGCGCTGGGTGAACGCATCGTCGCCTTCATTCGCTCCAGCGCGGAGGAAAACGGCCGATAAACCGCTGAACGCATTGATCATACGCAGGACGCCCATGAGCGAAAACCCAGCCCCAGAGGCCGAACCCACGCCTGCTGAATCGACTGAAGAAGCCGCCAGCGAAACGCCCAGCATTCACCCCTGGGCCAATCTGCCGGCCGAGCACTTCAAGCTGCTGCGCCTGGCGCCCCTGCCGGTGGATCGCGAAACCGGCGCCCGCCCCTTGCGCTTCGTCCAGCTAGGCCGAGTCGAGCGCCATGCACGCAGCCTCAGCCTGCTGCGCCTGACCCTGCAGGTGCCGGGGCAACGCCTGCATGGCGAACAGAACCTGCTGGAAGTCTGGGCCAATCACCAGCTCAAGGAAATACGCTTTGGCCCGGACAAGGGCCTCAGCGTCGAGCCGGCCAACCGTGGCCTGGGGCGTTTCATGCTGGCTCAGGGCATCGCCTGGGCGCGCAAGCGTTTTGCCCACTACAGCGTCGAAGGCGGCGCCCTGCCAACCAAGGACAACTTCAACGCAGCCGCCATCGCCCGCCGCGATCATGCACTGAAGGCTCAGGGCTTCACCATCGAGTACAGCGACCCGCTGCAGCTCAAGCCTTTTTACAGTGCGCCGCGGGTCAGCTCGCTGCATGGTGACTGGCACACCGAGAAAGTGCAGATCATCGAACCGCTGGATGCAGCGGCGATGCTCCAGCAGGCCGATCAGAACCTGCAGGAACAGGACAAGGCGCTGCGCAAGCTGCAGGAACACGCGGATCGCCTCAAACGCGAAGACAGCAGCCTGCGCTTCACCATCACCTGCCTGGTGGCCTTCAGCCTGTTTCAGGCCGGGCTGCTGATCTGGATTGCCACGCGTTAGAGGCTCGTGGTGCGCACAGCGCACCCTACGTCATCCGCAACGCCCGTAGGGTGCGCCACGCGCACCAAGTTGCGTAGGGTGGATCGCGCTCTATCGATCCACCGTTTTGGTGGATGTGAAAAGCGACATCCACCCTACGCTCTGTGTTCGCTCTACCGTAGAGCGCGCCGTGCTCACCGGGGAATCAGCCTGCGAGGCGCGAACGGAACAGCGCCTGATGTTCACGGCACTGCTTGGCCGCCAGCAGGAACACGCCATGACCACCGCGCTGGAAGTCCAGCCAGGTGAAATCCACCTCCGGGTACAGCGCCTCGACATGCACCTGGCTGTTGCCCACCTCGACGACCAGCACACCACGCTCGGTGAGGTGATCGGCCGCCTCGGCCAGCATGCGCCGCACCAGATCCAGGCCATCGTCGCCGCAGGCCAGGCCCATGGCCGGCTCGTGCTGGTACTCGGCGGGCATGTCGGCGAAATCCTCGGCATCGACATAGGGCGGGTTGGAGACGATCAGGTCGAAACGCTGCGCCGGCAGCCCGGCGAAACCGTCGCCCTGCACGCAATAGACGCGCTCTTGCAGGCCATGATGCTCGATGTTCCGGTTGGCCACCTCCAGCGCATCGAACGACAGGTCGGCGAGCACCACCTCCGCCTCGGGAAACTCGTAGGCGCAAGCGATGCCGATGCAACCGGAACCCGTGCACAGATCCAGCACCCGTGCCGGCTCGGTGGGCAGCCAGGGGGCGAAATGTCGATCGATCAGTTCGGCAATGGGTGAACGCGGCACCAGCACGCGCTCGTCGACGATGAACGGCAAGCCGCAGAACCAGGCCTCGCCCAGCAGATAGGCGGTGGGCACACGTTCCTCGATACGACGTTTGAGCAAGGCCTGCAGATGGGCATGCTCGTCATCCTCGAGCCGGCAGTCGAGGTAGGCATCGTTGATTTCCCAGGGTAGATGCAGAGCACCGAGCACCAGTTGACGCGCCTCGTCCCAGGCATTGTCGGTGCCATGGCCGAAGAACAACTGATTGGCTTGGAAGCGGCTGACAGCCCAGCGGATATAGTCGCGCAGGGTGCGTAAACGGGTGATGGGAGCGGTCATGGGCGGCCTCCGGGTGAAAAAATCACGCAGTCTAGCCGAACCGGATCACACTGTGCCCGCTTACTCGCGCTCGGAAGACGAACGTCGCTCCTGCGACGGGCGCCGCAACTCGCGCAGCACCGCGATGGACACCGCCAACGAGAACAGCAGCCAGAGATAGGGGGATAGATGAGAGATGAAGGACATGAGCAACTCCTTTTGCCTGTGACCACCTGCTTTCCTGGCAGGTTCCGAACCACCCTTGCTCTTTACCTCAGCAACTAATGCCGCGCAAGAGGTTCACATCCCGCGCTGGCAAGCGGACAATGGCACATCATCACCATCGACCAGGAGCCCGAGATGTCCCGTCCGCAAACCATGTTCCAGCTCACCGGCCGTGGCCATGCAGCGGCCAGTCTGAGCAATGCGACCCTGGTGATCATCGATGCTCAAGAAGAATATCGCAGCGGCGTACTCGCCCTGCCGGGCCTGGATGCCGCGCTGGCGGAAATCGCCTCGCTGCTGGCCGCCGCGCGCAGTGCCGGCACGCCCATCGTCCACGTCAAGCACCTGGGCATTCCCGGCGGCCTGCTCGACCCCAGCGGCCCACGCGGCCGCCATCTGCCGGAAGCCGAACCGCTGCCCGGCGAGATCGTGGTGGAAAAACGCCTGCCCAACGCCTTTGCCGGCACCGAGCTGCATGACCGCCTGCAGAGCCTCGGCCATCTCAACCTGATCGTCTGCGGTTTCATGACCCATTCGAGCATCAGTACCACGGTGCGCGCCGCCAAGGACTATGGTTATCGCTGTACCCTGGTCGATGCCGCCTGCGCCACCCGTGATCTGCCGGCACCGGACGGCAGCGTGATCGCCGCTGACGAGGTGCACCGGATCGAGATGATCGCCCTGGGTGACAACTTCGCCACCCTGGTGGCCCACGCCAAGTCGCTGGTCTGAGGCGCGGGCCCACCAAGGCGGAACCCCGGTAAGGCCTGTGGGTCTTACCGCCGACAGTCTGCGAGGAAGGCCGCAATGAAACTGTCCGACGATTTCGACGCAAGCCGACTGCGCCCGCGCCACGCCAAGCCTTGGCGCTTGCGTATCGGCGCAGCCCTGGGCGCGCTGTTCGCCGCCCTCGGCACGCTCCTGGCGATGGCCGGCGTCGCCTCGCTGGCCGGGCGCGCTCCGCGCCTGGGCTCGCTCAACGACACCGTGGGCGAGGCTTTGGTGGTGCTCGTGCTGGGTCTGTTTCTGTTCTGGGCCGGGATCGCCTTCTGGCGCCGCTGCCGGCGCCGTCTGCGCCGGCCTGGTGATTTGGGGCTGTCCCCTCATTTGCTGAAGAAGCGTGGCTGAAAGACAAGACACTGTCTGGGTTGTTTTGGGGTCATTCGTGGAATGCCCTGAGCATTGGTCTTGATACCGGACTGGCAAGTTTGTGTGTGGTCTTGTTGTCCTGGTCTGGTGTTCCGGACGCCGCTTTGGGTGTTTTCAGATATTCCGGGTTTCGCCCCCTCGGGCGACTCACTTTTCTTTGAAATGCGCAAAGAAAAGTAAGCAAAAGAAACGCACCCCCACCATCCGGGTCTCGCTTCGCGAGACTTCCCTCACTCCAGCACCGCTCCGGGGTCGGCTTGCAAGGGCCATCCATGGCCCTTCAAGCCTCTCGCGGCATCCATGCCGCTCGCCCCCTGCGCAATGCCTACGTTCGGCCTCCTGAAGGGGGAGTTAGCGCGCCTGAACGAACCGGCATTCCGGGATATGCTCGGCGTGCTCTGGTAATGGGGGAACTACGACGTGGCCGTTGAGTTAAACCAAAACTTTCACTCGTGTAGGGCGTACTCGCGAAGCAGTACGCCGCTGGGAGTACGGGACGTAAGTTGCGGTGCCGAACTCGGCATGGCCCGGCGGACTGTTCGCTTAGGCTCCTGAGTCCGCCCTACGGCTGCCCCCAATCAAGCACGCAGACTCCCTGGGAGTTACCTCAGGTTCAGGCGCGTGCAGAGCCCGCCCAGGAGGGCGAACGCAATCGTCGTGGAAGAGGCTGAGCGGCATGGATGCCGCGAAAGCCGCGATGGGCCATGGATGGCCCACCGCGGCGGGCCTCTGGAGCGGCGATGGAGTGAGCGAACCCTGGCGCAGCCAGGGCCGGATGAAAGGGCGGAGGTTTTGGTTACTTTTGCCCCAAAAGTGACTCGCCCGGGAGGGCGAAACCGAAAACATCAGCAAAAACGCGACAATCCGGAACAAACACCCAAGCAACCAACAACCAACAACCAACCAACACACAAACTTGCCAGTCCGGTATCAAGCCCCCCCCAAGCCCCTCAGGCTGGCCGCCAGAGGCAGCAGGCCATAAACTATCCGCCTGATTCGCGGAGCCCTTCCATGCAAGACGACGATCTTTCTCTCTTCCAGGCCGAACTGCGTGGCGTCAAGCCCATCAAGTACGACCGCGCCGACACCGGCAAGCCCAGGGCCGACCGCAAGCAACTGGGCGCCTTGCGCCAGGCAGCGACCATCAGCCAGGGCGAGATCAAGGTGGATGGCCTGTCCGATCAGTTCGTCATCGACGTCGGCGCCGAGGACGCCCTGTACTGGGCCGCCAACGGCATGCAGGAAGGCCAGATGCGCAAGCTCAAGCTCGGCCAGATCCCCTTCGACGGCAGCCTCGACCTGCACGGCATGAGCGTGGAGAAAGCGCGCGACACCCTCTGGGAGTTCATCGCCGAGGCCACCAAGCTGGAAGTGCGTTGCGTGCGCGTGACCCATGGCAAGGCCGCGCGCATGGACGGGCGCAAACCGCTGATCAAGAGCCACGTCAACACCTGGCTGCGCCAGCATCCCCAGGTGCTCGGCTTCACCTCCTGCCAGGCCAAACACGGCGGCACTGGCGCGGTGTATGTGATTCTCAAGCGCACCATGATGGATGGCCGCGACGAATACTGATCGCCCTTGCCAGGCACGCAGCGGCACCCTACCCTGCGCCCTTCGTTACTCAACAGGAAGCGCCATGTCCCTGGAAAACCACTACACCGCCATCCTCGGCCAGCTCGGCGAGGACGTCTCCCGCGAGGGTCTGCTGGACACGCCAAAGCGTGCCGCCAAAGCCATGCAGTACCTCTGCCGCGGCTACCAGCAGACGCTGGAGGAAGTCACCAACGGCGCCCTGTTCAGCTCAGACAACAGCGAGATGGTGCTGGTCAAGAACATCGAGCTGTATTCCCTGTGCGAGCATCATATGTTGCCGTTCATCGGCAAGGCTCATGTCGCTTACCTGCCCAACGGCAAGGTGCTCGGCCTGTCCAAGGTGGCCCGTATCGTCGACATGTACGCCCGCCGCCTGCAGATCCAGGAAAACCTCAGCCGGCAGATCGCCGAGGCGATCGAGCAGGTCACCGGCGCCCTGGGTGTGGCGGTGGTTATCGAGGCCCAGCACATGTGCATGATGATGCGCGGCGTGGAGAAGCAGAACTCCTCCATGGTCACCTCGGTGATGCTCGGCGAGTTCCGCAGCAACCCGGCAACCCGCGGCGAATTCCTCAATCTCGTTCGCTGAGCCCACCTCTTTTCACGACGGCCGCACACCTCGGTGCCCGGCCGCCTGCATTTTCAGGAGTTCCCAGATGTTGCTCAAAGCCCTGCGCATCGGCCTTGGCCAGTTGGTCATCTTCGCCGACTGGGTCAGCCGCCCACGCAAGCTCAAACGCAGTGCCGAGGCCCAGGCCGAGGTGCAACGCGCCACGGCCGACCTGGCGCTGTATCAGTTCCGCGCCTGCCCCTTCTGCGTCAAGGTACGGCGCACCCTGCACCGCCTCGACCTGCCGGTGGAGCTGCGCGATGCCAAGAACGATGCCCAGCATCGCCAGGCACTGGAACAGCAAGGTGGTCGCATCAAGGTGCCCTGCCTGCGCATCGAGGAAAACGGCCAGAGCACCTGGCTGTACGAATCCAATGCGATCATTGCTTATCTGCAGCAGCGCTTCGCCGCCTGAACGCCAGGCTCAGTCCCTGACGTGATTACGCCTGTAGGTCTGCTCGCCCATAGCCGCGATCTGCCCTTCGATCAGGGCATCGAAGGGCCGTAGCAGCGCCTGGAAGCAGCTCGGCGCTTCCAGCGTCTCCAGCGCGCTGACGATAGCTTCGATGGTCGACAGCGCGTCCGCCTGCGGTGCCTTGCGCAAGCGGTAGCGCGATGCCGGCGCATTGCTCAGGCTGACACGCGGCAAGGCCGCCAGCAGCGGGTTGAGATGCAAGAGCTTGCGCGCCTTGCGCCAGGTGCCGTCCGGCACCACCAACAGCAACGGCAATTGCCCTGCTTGGCGTGGCGCCAGCGGCGCTGCGTGCTCGCCTGGAAACAACAGACAGGCCTGATACCCCGGCCGCGCCAGCCATTGCGGCAGTTCGTCGAATACCTCGCCCACCCGGAACTCGGCATTGCGCAGCCCCAGCGCCGCCAGGCGCGCCGTATTGAGCGCGTGCGCAGCCTCGCTCGGGTGCTGCAGGATCAGCAACCGGGTCTGGCTATCGAGATCGGGAATCAGCGGGCACAGGCAACGGCTGAGCGGGCGCTGGCAGCGGCAACAGGTCGGACGAGGCATGCCGCGCAGTGTGCCATGAACGCCGGCCGCAGGCGTAGCCCGGATGCAATCCGGGAACTTGCCCGAATTGCCTCCGCCAGTTCCGTCAGCGGTTGAAACGCTCCGCCAGACTGTGCAGATAGTCGGCCATCTCTTCCAGCTCACGGCTGATGGCCGCGCCCTGATGGGCCTGCGAAGCGCTGTTTTCCGAGAGCTGGGCGATGCGGGTGATCTGCCGGCTGATGTCCTCGGCCACGTGGCTCTGCTCCTCGGAAGCGGATGCCATCTGCTGGCTCATGCCGGAAATGCGGCTCACCGCTTCGCTGATGCCCTCCAGCGCATTCTTCACCGACTCCACGCTGTCCACGCTGCCCCGGGAAATCTCCTCGCCCCGCGAAGCGGTGGCCACGGCACGATCGGCCCCCGCGCGCAGAGCGGAAATGATCTGGTGGATCTGCTCGGTGGATTCCCGGGTACGCGACGCCAGGGAACGCACCTCATCGGCCACCACGGCGAAGCCCCGCCCCTGCTCACCGGCACGGGCCGCTTCGATGGCCGCATTGAGCGCCAGCAGGTTGGTCTGTTCGGCAATCGAGGTGATCACGTCTGCCACGCTGCCGATGGACTGGGTGGAATTGGCCAGCTCATTGACCGCATGACCGATATCGGTGACCGCCTGGGCCATCTGCCGCATGGAGTCCAGGCTGCCGTTGGCCAGGTCGCGCCCCTCCTGGGCCAGACGATCCGCCTCACCGGCGGCATGCGAGGTGTTCTGCACGTTGTGCGCCACCTCCTGAATGGTGGCGGCCATTTCATTGATGGCGGTGGCGGACTGATCCGTCTCGGCACGCTGCTGATCGAGCAGGCCGGCCCCGGCACTGGCCAGTTCGGAGGCCTGCGTCGCCCGCCGTTTGACGTTCTCGCCGGCATCTTCCAGACGGGTCAGCGCAGTCTGCAGACGCGCCTCCTCACTGATCATGGCCAGATCGAGCAGCGCCTGAGCGCCCCGGTTATCGCTGTAGGTCAGGGCCACCAGGTCACTGGTGAAGGCCTTGGGGTGCTCGTCGAGGGTACGCATGATCAGTGTCCGGGTACGGTGCAACTGATAGGCGCCCAGAGCGACCATCATGGCGAAGGTGAAGCCGACCAGCAGCCAATCCGTCATGACGGTTTCGGCTGCCAGGATGACCGCCGCTGCCAGGATCAAAGGCCAGGAGCGCACCAGGCTGTAGGTCCAGCGCTCGAAGGCCGGCACTGCAGGTTTGCCTTCACGCAGGCGGGCGTAGAGTGCTTCCGCCCTGCGCTTCTGCGCCTCGCTGGGCAGCGAGCGCACCGACTCGTAACCGACCATGCGCCCAGCCTCGTAAACCGGCGTGACATAGGCGCTGACCCAGTAGAAATCGCCATTCTTCGCCCGGTTCTTGACGATACCCATCCAGGGCTTGCCCTGTTTGATGGTCTCCCACATATGGCCGAACACCGAGGGCGGCATATCGGGATGGCGTACGAGGTTGTGCGGCTGACCAATCAGCTCTTCGCGGGTGAAACCGCTGATTGCGACGAATGCGTCATTGCAGTAGGTGATCCGGCTATCCATGTCGGTGGTGGAGATAAGGCGTTCATCGGCAGCAAAGGTGCGTTCACGCTGGGTCACAGGCAAATTCTGGCGCATGGGCGATCTCGGTGGGGTCAGAATTACAGCTTTTTTAAGTAGTAGCACAGCGCCAGAGGATCGCTAATCGGCGATTAGTCGTAACCCCCTGATGAACAGTGGCTTTCAGGCTTTCGACCAGTCGCCAAAGGACTTTAACAACAGGCCGTTGAAAAACTACCTGCGTTGGCAATGCTGCGTTAAAAACGGCCTCGCGTGCGAGCCCAGTCAAAATGCTCATTTACAACACGTAAACTGCGCTTTTTCGGCTGTTTTTGCGGGGCCGCCATCGGTATTGTCTTGCCTGCCTCGCCTACGTTTTTCAACAGCCTGTTAACGATCGCCCGGATTGAGCTGCGCCTTGAGCAGATCGCGAAAGGTCTGGATCAGCGGTTCACGCGCGCGGCCGCGCCGCAGGATCAACGAGAACGGCGCCTGATAGCCGAAGGTCGCAGGCGATAGCACACGCAGCCGTCCCAGATCCACCCAGTGCTGGGCGTAGTGCTCCGGCAGGTAGCCGATATAGGCCCCGGACAGCACCAGAATCAGTTGCGCCTCCATCGACTCCACCGTCGCCGCACTGTGCTTGAAGCCATGACGAGCCAGCTCGGCCTGGCTCCAGTAGCCGCGGCCGACCATGCGCTGCTGGGTGATCAGCTCCGCCGGGATGCGCCGCTGGGCGAACAGCGCGTGCCGTTCGCTGCAGTACAACCAGTGCTGCTCGCGGTACAGCGGCTGGTAGACCAGGCCGTTCATGCGCGTGGAGAAGGCGCCGATGGCCAGATCCAGACGGTTGTCCAGTACCGCCAGTTGCAGCTCGTAGGGGCTCATCACCGACAGGTGCAGATGCACACCAGGATGCTCCTGGCTGTAGGCGCCGATCACCTCGGCCAAGGGCAGCGCCGGATCGCTGACGGTGGAGTCCAGCACAGCGAGGTTGAGGGTGCCGCGCAACTCGCCCTTGAGCGCCGCCGAATAGCGCTCGAAGCCCTCCAGCTCGCCGAGCAAGCGCAGGGTTTCCTGGTGAAACAGCTCGCCCTTGCTGGTCAGGCTGAAACCGCCACGGCCACGGTGACAAAGTACGATGCCAAGCTGGGTCTCCAGCTGGCTCATGTAGGTGCTGATCGCAGAAGTGGACAGGTTCAGCTCCTGCTGCGCAGCGGCGAAGCCCTGGTGGCGTACCACGCTGGCAAAGATGCGCAGCAGTTTCAGATCGGGCAAGGGGCTGGTCATGACTTTCTCGTCAGATATCGATGGTGCGCACGGCGCACCCTACGGCGGGCCGCCGAGGTCAGGGAGGGTGCGCCGCGCGCACCACTCTATCCCGCCGGCCATTAGTTTAGAAATCTCTGAACTAAGTTTTTGCCCCTGCCGATTTTTCCCTGAAGGTGCCTGGCCAAGAATCCGGCCAACGATTCCTACAACCACAACAACCGTGAGGCCTTCCCATGGACAAGGTTTTTCATCAGCCCCTGGGCGGCAACGAAATGCCCCGTTTCGGCGGCATCGCCACCATGATGCGCCTGCCCCACATCCAGAGCCCCGAGGACAAACGCCAGCTCGATGCCGCCTTCGTCGGCGTGCCGCTGGATATCGGCACCTCGCTGCGCTCCGGCACCCGCTTCGGCCCGCGCGAGATCCGCGCCCAGTCGGTGATGATCCGCCCCTACAACATGGCCACCGGCGCCGCCCCCTTCGACTCGCTGAACGTGGCCGACATCGGCGATGTGGCGATCAACACCTTCAACCTGCTCGACGCCGTGCGCATCATCGAAGAGGCCTACGACGAGATCGTCGAATTCGGCATCAAGCCACTGACCCTGGGCGGCGATCACACCATCACCCTGCCGATCCTGCGCGCCCTGCACAAGAAACACGGCAAGATCGGCCTGGTGCATGTCGATGCCCACGCCGATGTGAATGACCACATGTTCGGCGAGAAGATCGCCCACGGCACCACCTTCCGCCGCGCCCAGGAAGAAGGCCTGCTCGACAGCCAGCGCGTGGTGCAGATCGGCCTGCGCGCCCAGGGCTATACCGCCGAGGATTTCAACTGGAGCCGCAAGCAGGGTTTCCGCGTGGTACAGGCCGAAGAGTGCTGGCACCAGTCGCTGGCGCCGTTGATGGCCGAGGTGCGCGAGAAGGTCGGCGGCGGCCCGGTGTACCTGTCCTTCGACATCGACGGCATCGACCCGGCCTGGGCGCCCGGCACCGGCACTCCGGAAATCGGCGGCCTGACCACCATCCAGGCCATGGAGATCATCCGCGGCTGCCAGGGCCTGGATCTGATCGGCGGCGATCTGGTGGAGGTCTCGCCGCCCTACGACACCACCGGCAACACCTCGTTGCTCGGTGCCAACCTGCTGTACGAGATGCTCTGCGTACTGCCTGGGGTACAGCGCCGCTGACCCAGGTTGCCCTGCCCACCCGGGTGTTCGTCACGACACCCGGTACATCCCTACAACAACAATCAGAGTGCCCAGATGAATCGCGAAGAAACCTTGCCGCTGACGGATGACCCGTCGCCGAGCGCCACCTCCTACAGCCTGCGCCAGTTGCTGATATTCCTGATCCCCTCGTTGCTCGGCGTGCTGCTGTTTCTCACCCCCATCGTCTATGAAGAGAAAGTGACCATCGGCCTCGGCGTGATGGCCGATGCACTCAAGGCGCTGGTCAGCGACCAGCTACCCGCCATCGCCACCGCGCTGTTGCTGCTCTCGGCCGTGCTCGGCGTACTTGGTACGCTGTTCAAGCCAGGCTGGATCACCGAACGGCGCGCGCTGAACGAGCTGTTCAACCTGCACCCGCTATGGCTCGGCCTGCGCCTGCTCGGCGCGCTGTTCGCGGCCATGACCTTCTGGCAGTTCGGCCCGGAATGGATCTGGAGTGCCAACACTGGCGGCGTGGTGCTGAAAGACCTGGCGCCGGTGCTGATCACCTTCTTCCTGGTAGCCGGGCTGATCCTGCCGCTGCTCACCGATTACGGCCTGATGGAGTTCATCGGCACCATCGTACGTAATGTGTTTCGCAAGATCTTCGGTCTACCCGGGCGCTCGGCCATCGACGCCATCGCCAGTTGGCTCGGCTCCGGCACCGTCGGTGTGCTGATTACCGCTCAGCAGTATCAGAAGGGTTTCTACAGCGCGCGGGAAGCCGCGGTGATCGCCACCAACTTCTCCATCGCCTCGATCGCCTTCAGCCTGCTGATCACCAGCTTCATGAAAATCGATCACCTGTTCGTGCCCTTCTACCTAACCGTGGTGGTCGCCGGCCTCGCTGCCGCCATCATCACCCCGCGCATTCCGCCGCTGTCGTGGAAGAAGGATGAGTATGTCGCCGGCGTCGGCAAGCAGATCCAGGAAGACGTGCCGGCCGGCACCTCGCTGCTGCGCTGGGGGCTGACCCAGGCGGTTCAGCGCGCCAATGCCAATCCCTCGCCGGCGCAGATGGTCAAGATCGGCGTGCACAACGTGGTGGATATCTGGCTCGGCCTGCTGCCGCTGGTCATGGCCATCGGCACCCTTTCCCTGGCGATTGCCGAGTTCACGCCGATCTTCAACTGGCTGTCCTATCCCTTCGTGCCCCTGCTCGAAGCCCTGCAACTGCCGGAAGCGGCCAAGGCCGCGCCGGCCATGCTGGTGGGCTTCGCCGACATGTTCCTGCCAGCGGTGCTGGGCAAGGGCATAGACAGCGAGCTGACCCGTTTCGTGGTGGCCTGCGTGTCGCTGACCCAACTGATCTACATGTCCGAAGTGGGCGTGCTGATCCTCAAGGCCAAGCTGCCGCTGAACCTGCTGGAGCTGTTCGTCATCTTCATCATCCGCACCCTGATCACCCTGCCGATCATCGCGCTGATGGCGCACTGGATCGTTGGCTGACGTCATCACGAGGATCTGAGCATGAGCACCTGCGGCGAATTTCTCGTCAGGCAACTCCAGGCCTGGGGCGTCGACACCGTATTCGGCATCCCTGGCGTGCACACCGTCGAGCTCTACCGTGGCCTGCCGGCGAGCGGCATCCGCCATGTCACCCCGCGCCACGAACAGGGCGCAGGCTTCATGGCCGATGGCTATGCGCGGGTCTCGGGCAAGCCTGGTGTGTGCTTCATCATCACCGGGCCGGGGATGACCAATATCCTCACCGCCATGGGCCAGGCCTACGCCGACTCGATCCCGATGCTGGTGATCTCCAGCGTCAACGAGCGTGATCGTCTCGGCCTGGGCAAGGGCTATCTGCATGAACTGCCCAACCAGCGCGCCATGGTGGCGGGCGTGAGTGCCTTCAGCCATACCCTGATGAGCGTCGAGGAATTGCCTGGTGTACTGGCACGCGCCTTCGCCGTATTCGAGGGCGAACGGCCGCGCCCGGTGCATATCGAGCTGCCGCTGGACATCATCACCGCCGACGCCACGCATATGGCTGTCGCACCACGGCAGGTGCTACGACGCCCGGCGCCGAATCGCACGCTGATTCGCGAAGCGGCCGGACTGCTCAAGCAGGCTGAGCGCCCATTGCTGCTGCTCGGCGGTGGCTGCGTCGCCGCCGAGGCCGAGGCGCGCGCCTTGGCCGCCGTGCTGGATGCGCCCACCGCCCTGACCATCAATGCCAAAGGCCTGCTGCCGCCGGGCCATCCGCTGTTGCTGGGCAGCAACCAGTCGCTGCGCCCGGTGCGCGACCTGGCACTGGACGCCGATGTGGTGCTGGCCATCGGCACCGAACTGGGCGAGACCGACTACGACGTGGTGTTCGATGGCGACTTCCGCCTGCCTGGCCGGCTGATCCGCATCGACATCGACGCCCAGCAACTGCAGCGCAACTTCACCCCGCACCTGGCGATCCAGGGCGATGCGCGGCTGGCCATGCGCATGCTGCTGGCCGAGTTCGCCCCGCGCCAGGTCAGCGCAGACAGCCCCGGTGCCCAGCGCACCGCCGCCGTACAGGCGCGCTTGACCGAAGACTTCGCCAGTTGGGCGCATTACCGCCAGTTGTTCGATTGCATGCTCGACGCCCTGCCCACTGCGCGCTTCGTCGGCGACTCGACGCAGACCGTGTACAGCGGCAATCATCTGGTCGAGCTGGACGGTGCGCGGCGCTGGTTCAACGCCTCCACCGGCTACGGCACTCTCGGCTACGGCCTGCCGGCGGCCATCGGCGCCAAGCTGGCCGAACCGACGCGGCCGGTGATCAGTCTGATGGGCGACGGCGGCATCCAGTTCACCATCGCCGAGCTGGCCAGCGCCGTGGAGGCGCGGATCGGCATCATCGTGCTGTTGTGGAACAACACCGGCTATGGCGAGATCAAGCGCTACATGCAGCGCCGCGACATCAAGCCCATCGGCGTCGATATCTACACCCCGGATTTGCTGGCCATCGCCCGTGGCTTCGGCTGCGTCGCCGAACGTGCGCGCGACCATGCCCATCTGGTCGAGCTGCTGCGCGGCGCCCCCGAAGACCGCCCCCTGATCATCGAAGTACAGGAGGCCGCGCCCTTTCATCCCTGACTGGATCGATCGCAGCTAAAGCCGCTCCTACACCTTCGTAGGGTGGATGACGCTTCACCCATCCACCAACTGCAATGGTGGATGAAAAAGGCGTCATCCACCCTACCCGATTAAAGCCCCTCCCACAGGGCTATAGCGCTTGCCGTGGGTGGGGCTTTAGCCGCGACATTCCCCCACCCGGACCGCATCCGGGCGACGGGCATAACCACAAGACTCAGCACCACCACTGACTGCCGTTCTACCAAGACCAACAATCAAGCATCGGGGAGTCGCACCATGTTCAAGCATTTCAGCCAGCATTTCGGCCAGGACGGCCTGACGCCAACCGACAAGGCACATCGCAGCCTCGGCCTGGGCGGCACCATCGCCCTGTGGCTGGGCGCCAACGTGGTGGTCACCACCATTCTCACCGGCATGCTGCTGGTGCCGGATCTGCAATTCACCCAGGCCATGCTCATCGTCCTGATCGGCTCGGGTATCGGCATTCTGCCGCTGGTGCTGGTCGGCCTGATGGGCCAGCGTTCGGGCCTCACCACCATGGTGCTGGCACGCGGCAGCTACGGCTCGCGCGGCGCCAAGCTGCCGTCGCTGGTCAACCTGCTGACCCTGCTGGCCTGGAGCTGGATCCAGGCGCTGCTGGCCGGCATGAGCCTCAACTATGCAGTGGAGCACCTGACCGGCTACTCCAACCTGCCGCTGTTCACCATCTTCTGCGAAACCCTGGTGCTGCTGATCGCCCTGCGCGGCCACCTGGGCATCGAGCGCGTCGAGCGCTGGGCCGCCATCGGCATGCTCCTGCTGGCCGCTGCGGTGTTCTATGTGATGGGACAGAAGTTCGAGTTCGCCAGCCTCCTGGCCATGCCTACCGAGCCACGTAACGAGATCACCCCCGGCATCGCCTTCGATATCGTCATCGCCACCGCCTTCTCCTGGATTCCGCTGGCCGCCGACTACAACCGCAACTGCCGCAGTCAGGGCGTGGCGGCGGTCGGTACCTGGGTCGGCTATGTCGCCGCCACCCTCCTGGCCATGGGCCTGGGCGCCACGGTGTCGGGCTTCTCGGTGCTCACCGGCATGGAGCAAACCTACGACCCGGCGGTGCTGCTGGCCGGTTTCGGCTTCGGCCTGCCAGCGGCCCTCGTGGTCTTCCTCTCGGTGATGACCACCAACGTCATGTGCGTCTACAGCGCCTCGCTGTCGTACCTCAACATCAGCCCGAAAACCCCGTTCTGGAAACCAGCACTGTGCATTGGTGTGCTGTCGATCCTGGGTTCGCAGATCCCCGGCATTCTCGACAACTTCCAGAGCTTTTTACTGGTGATCGGCAGCGTGTTCATCCCCGCCTTCGCCGTGCTGATCGCCGACTACTTC
Organism: Pseudomonas sp. NCHU5216; assembly: GCF_052156495.1. NCBI lineage: Bacteria > Pseudomonadati > Pseudomonadota > Gammaproteobacteria > Pseudomonadales > Pseudomonadaceae > Pseudomonas > Pseudomonas sp. NCHU5216. The sequence goes on from NZ_JBQLIX010000040.1 coordinate 44,377, forward strand.
CTGATCCACAAAGGTCGATACGCGGTGGACGAGCTGCTCAGCGAGGACGGCGGTCGTTATCGTTACCTGAACGGCTTCAACCCGGCAGCCTTCGTCGCCTACGGCCTGGGTGCGGTACTGGCCTACTACTGGGGCTGGGTCGCACCGCTGACCTGGGGCGCTTCATTGCCGGTGTTCCTGATCACCGCCGTCAGCTACGCAGTGCTGCGACGCTGGGTGCTGGTGCCACGGGTGCAGCTGGCGTAGCGTGGTGTGCGGTGCGCACAGCGCACCCTACGGCTGGTGATTACCGCTCGCCGTCCGCAATCGACGCCAAGACAACCACGAGGTGGGCCATGAAAATCGTCAGCCGTGACCGCTGGTTCGAGGTAGAGCATCGCCACGACGGCATCTGCCTGATCCACGAGCCCTACGTGCGCCCCTTCTACCGCTGCAACATGTGGCACGTGCAGGGCCGCGGGCATGATGTGTTGATCGATTCGGGCTCCGGCCTGGTCAGCCTGCGCGAACAACTGCCCTGGCTGAGCGACAGGCCGCTGCTGGCGGTGGCCAGCCATTGCCACTTCGACCATATTGCCGGGCATCACGAATTCACCGAGCGCCTGGTGCATCCGGCCGAGGCCGATATCCTCGCCGCACCGGACGGCGCCAATACCCTGGCCACGGATTTCGTTGGCGACGAGATGTTCGAGGCGCACCCGGACTGCCCGCTGTGCTACGCCGAATATCGCGTGCGAGCGGCACCGGCCACGCGCCTGATCGAAGATGGCGATGTGCTGGATCTGGGGGATCGAGTGTTACAGGTGCTGCACACACCCGGTCATTCACCGGGTGGCATCAGCCTGTGGGAGGCGAGTACGCAAACGCTGTTTTCCGGCGACATCCTCTACGATGGGCCGCTGATCGAGGACGCCTACCATTCCAACCTGGAGGATTACGCGCACAGCCTGGCGCGCCTGCGCGAGCTGCCCGTGCGCACCGTGCACGGCGGGCATTTCGCCAGTTTTTCGGGACAGCGGATGCGCGAGCTGATAGACGCCTGGTTCGACGTCCACCAGCTCGCCTGAAACCTTCAGCGGCGCTGCTGCGCTTCGCGCCGTAGACGCTCCTGCTCTGCCTCGCTGATACGAATCGGCTGGGGTTGCGGGACGAGGCCGAGGGCCTGCAGCAGGGCTTGCAGTTGTTCTTGCAGCTTGGCGAGCATGGGTACGACCTCCTGCCAAGTAAAGGGAAGAGCCAACGGCTCAACTATCAGATTAGCAGGCTGTTGAAAAACTACCTACGTTGCCATTGCTGCGTTAAAAACAGGCTCAAAATGCTCATTTACAGCTCGTAAACTCCGCTTTTTCGCCTGTTTTTGCCTTGCACTGGCTGCCTCGCCTACGTTTTTCAACGGCCTGTTAGGCCGGGCGACCCGGATTTCAACCGAGCACCGTCAAATCACCGGGCTCTTACGCCGATAGGGGAACACGTCGATCACCTTGCCTGCGCGAATCGCCTCCTGCAATCGTTTCCAGTAATCGGCGTCATACAGATTGCCATGCAGCTTGCTGAACAGCTGGCGCTGCTTGATATCGGCGAACAGAAAAGGCGGGAACTCCTCGGGGAACACGTCATTGGGTGCCACCGAATACCAGGGCTCGGCGCTCATCTCGTCCTCGGGGAAACGTGGCGGCGGTATATGACGGAAATTCACCTCGGTGAGAAAACAGATCTCGTCGTAGTCATAGAACACCACGCGACCATGGCGGGTGACGCCGAAGTTCTTCAGCAGCATGTCACCGGGGAAGATATTCGCCGCAGCAAGCTGCTTGATGGCCAGGCCGTAATCGTCCAGCGCCTCGCGCACCTGCGCGTCGTTGGCACTTTCCAGATAGAGGTTGAGTGGCGTCATGCGCCGTTCGGTCCAGCAGTGCCGTACCAACACTGTGTCGCCCTCCAGCACCACGGTGGAGGGCGCCACCTCGAGCAGTTCAGCCAGGCATGCAGGCTCGAACTTGGCCTTGGGAAAACGGAAGTCGGAGAACTCCTGGGTATCGGCCATACGCCCCACCCGGTCGACGCTTTTCACCAGGCGATACTTCTCGATCACCGTGTTGCGATCCACCGTCTTGGCGTGGGCGAAACGGTCCTTGATGATCTTGAATACGGTATTGAAGCCCGGCAGGGTGAATACGCTCATGACCATGCCGCGCACCCCCGGCGCCATGATGAAGCGGTCCTCGGTACTGGCCAGGTGGCCGATCAGGGCGCGGTAGAACTCGGACTTGCCGTGCTTGTAGAAACCGATCGAGGTGTACAGCTCGGCGATGTGCTTGCCCGGCAGGATGCGTTTGAGAAAGCCGATGAACTCGGTGGGGATGGCCACCTCCACCATGAAATAACTGCGGGTGAAGGAAAAGATGATCGACACCTCGGCCTCGTCGGTGATCGCCGCATCGGCCTGGATGCCCTGCCCCTCCAGATGCAATAAGGGAATCGCCAGCGGCCATTGCTCGTCGCGGGTGTAGATGCGGCCGATCAGGTAGGCGCCCTTGTTGCGGTAGAGCACCGAGGAAAACAGCTCGATGCACAGCTCCGGATCCTTGCAGATCCAGTCCGGCAGGCTGGCACGCAGTTGCTCTTCCAGGCGTTGCAGGTCACGCGGCAGATCCTCATAGGGCACGTCGAAGCGATAGTCGTGGAAGATGGCCTGCAGCGCTTCGCCCAGTTCCCCTCGCGGCCAGTACCTGCGCGTCTGCGCCACGGCATTCTGGCTGCGCTGCGATGGCCGGGTGGTGTGGATGAACATGCACTCGTCGTTGATCTGGTCATGACTGAACAGGCTGCAGAAGATCGAGTTGAACCAGGTTTCCGCCAGCTCGTCGTCGCAGCGCCGATCAATCAGGCTGATGTAGGCGCTTTTCACCAGCGGCCACTGCTGCGCCTCCAGCGAACCAGCCTCGAAGTCCAGCAGCAGGCGTTCGCGGGTCTGCGCGACCTTCTCCTCGTACAGGTTGATGCGCGCCGCGGAAGCCTGCTGCGCTGCCTGCCACTGCGCCTGCTCGAAACGGGCACGCGCCCCATCGGTGATCTGGCGAAAATCCTCGCGGTAGTCGTCGAAACCCTCGAGAATCAACGCCGCGATCTCGCCGGCCGGCCGTTGTTGTCCCATGGAGGCACCTCGCTATGCACTGGGTGAACCGAGTGTAGCGACAAAGCGTAGCCCGGATGCAATCCGGCAGTGCAATCCACTCAGAGCCCGCGACAAGGCTTTGAAAGCGCAATGCGGATTGCCAGAAGCTCGCCCAGCGGCAACACTCGCGCCCTCAATCTGCCGGATGCCTCGCCTTGCGCAGCACTGATCTGTTTCGCCTGCTACTACTCGCCGCCATCTGGGGCGCCAGTTTCCTCTTCATGCGCATTGCCGCGCCGGTACTGGGCAGCATGCCGACCGCCTTCTTCCGCGCCAGTATCGGCGCACTGGGGCTGTTCGCCGTGATCCTGCTGCTACGCACACCCTGGGACTTTCGCGGCAAATTGCGCATCTGCCTGGTACTCGGGGTGATCAATGCCGGCCTGCCCTCGGCCATGTACTGCCTGGCGGCACTGATCCTGCCGGCGGGCTACTCGGCGATCTTCAACGCCACCACGCCCTTGATGGGGGTGATGATCGGCGCCTTGTTCTTCCATGAAGGCATCACCCCGAGCAAGGCCCTGGGTGTATTCCTCGGCCTGCTTGGCGTCGCCGTGCTGACCCGTACCGGCCCGGTCGCCTTCGACTTGCAGTTGCTGCTGGGCGCCGGTGCCTGCCTGGTGGCCACCACCTGCTACGGTTTTGCCGGTTTTCTCACGCGACGCTGGATCGGCCAACAGGGCGGCCTGGACAATCGCCTGACGGCCTTCGCCAGCCTGCTTGGCGCCAGCCTGTTCCTCCTGCCACTGCTGGCCGGCAGCCTGGCACTGCAACCGCCAGCGAGCTGGGGCGGCATCGAGGTGTGGCTGTCACTGGCTGGCCTCGGCCTGCTCTGCACGGCGTTCGCCTACGTGCTGTACTTCCGTCTGCTGAGCGATATCGGGCCGATCAAGGCCAGCACCACCACCTTCCTCATCCCGCCGTTCGGCGTGCTGTGGGGCGCGTTGCTACTGGGTGAACCACTGAGCTGGGACTACCTGCCCGGCTGCCTGCTGATCGCCCTGGCCCTGTGGCTAGTGGTACGCCCGAGCGTGAGCAGAACGTAGGGTGCGCTGCGCGCACCAGGGCCACCGCGAGATCGCCCCGGTGCGCAAGGCGCACCCTACGAAAAAGCGCCGCTCGAACAGACCGATGTGAAACCTGGCCCTGTGGCTGGTGGTGCGCCCGAGCGTGAGCAGGACGTAGGGTGCGCTGCGCGCACCAGGGCCACGGCGAGATCACCCCGGTGCGCAAGGCGCACCCTACGAAAAAGCGCCGCTCGAACAGACCGATGTGAAACCTGGCCCTGTGGCTGGTG
>NZ_JBQLIX010000041.1:0-45052 GCF_052156495.1 Pseudomonas sp. NCHU5216
TGCCTGGCCATGGCGATAACCGAGAAAGCGCACCTGCGGATATTGACGCTGCAGCTCATCGCGCTGCGGGCCATCCCCCACCACACGCTTCTCGCCCGGCAAATCCAGATCGAGAAAGGCCTGCAGGTTCTTTTCTGGCGCAATACGTCCGACATAGAGAAACACCGGATGCTCTGGGTATGGACGTTCCGCATCTGGCCGGAACAGCGAGGTATCCACGCCCTTGCGCCACAGTTGCAGATGGCGCAGCTCCCAGCCGGCGAATTCCTCGCGCAGGCGTTCGGTGGTCACCAGCACGGCCTGGCTGGGCCGGTGGAAGGCACGCAGAAAGGCATAGCCCCAACGCGGCGCGATCCACGGCCAGCGAGTGCTGACGTACTCGGGAAAGCGGGTGTGGATGGCCGAGGAAAACGCCAGCCCACGCTTGTTCAACCAGCGCCGCGCGGCCCAGCCAAGAGGGCCTTCGGTGGCGATATGCACACAGTCGGGCTGGAAGTCACGAATAGCCGGGCCAACCTGCCAGAGGTTCCATACCAAGGGGATTTCCGGGTAGGTCGGGCACGGCACGGCGCGGAAGTCGGCCGGCGACAGCAGCTTGACCTGATGACCCAGGCCGCGCAGCTCACGCACCAGCGCTGCCAGGCTGGTGACCACGCCGTTGACCTGCGGTGACCAGGCGTCGCTGACGATCAGTATTCTCACGCGCCCGTCTCGAGCAGTGCCGCCGCCCGCTCATCGGCGGCCTGCCGCGCCTGTTCCTCGGCCAGCCGGTAGAGTTCGATCTGCCCATCCCAGTGCTCGATCAGCGCCGTGCAGGATTCCACCCAGTCGCCGCAGTTGAGGTACTCCACCTCGCCGACCTGACGGATCTCGGCATGGTGAATGTGCCCACAGACCACACCGTCGAGGCCGCGCTTGACGCACTCGTGGGCGATGGCTTCCTCGAAGTCGCTGATGAAGTTCACCGCCGTCTTGACCTTGTGCTTGAGGTAGGCCGACAGCGACCAGTAACCGTAACCGTAGCGGCGCCGCCAGTGGTTGAGCCAGCGGTTGAGGGTCAGGGTGAACTCGTAGGCCGAATCGCCGAGGAAGGCCAGCCAGCGGTGGTAACGGGTGATCACGTCGAACTGGTCGCCATGGATCACCAGCAGCCGACGGCCATCGGCGGTGACGTGCACCGCCTCGTCCACCAACTGGATGTTGCCCAGCAGCAGGCTGGAATAGCGGCGCAGGAATTCGTCGTGGTTGCCGGTGACGTAGACCACCTCGGTGCCGCGCTTGCTCATGGTCAGCAGGCGGCGAATCACGTTGGTGTGGGCCTGCGGCCAGTAGATGCCACCGCGCAGCTTCCAGCCATCAATGATATCGCCGACCAGGTAGATGCGGTCGGCGTGATAGCGCTTGAGGAAGGCGGCCAGGTGCTCGGCCTGGCAATCACGGGTACCAAGGTGCACGTCCGAGATCCACAGGGTACGAACACGTTGCTTACGACTGGGCTTGGCGAGCTGGGCGCTGGTCATGAACGGCCTCCGGCTGTTTTGGACAGCTTGAGGCGAAGCGGTGAAGTGATCGTGACGCTTGCAAGACGATTGCATGACAAGGGGCGGAGGCAGCGACTGACTTGCCGACCCTGCCCCATCAGGGCCGTGGCAGGCTCGTTCGGGTATCCAGGCGGACAAGTCCTGGCAGTGCGTCCCCGTGCAGGATGGTCTGGCGTAGCGTATCCAGTTGCGACGGAGAGAGAACGCTGCCGGCCAGCTCATCGTACTTGGCCACCAGCTCCGCGTCCGAGAGTGGATCTTCAGGGTCGCCCTTGCGGGTTTGCTGGAAGTGCTCGAACTGGCGCCCATCCTTGAGCTTGACGAACAATCTGGTCATGCGCTTTTTCGGATAAGCCGCCGCCAGTTCCTGATCCACGCTGACGCTCACCCTGGCCATCAAGGCGCGAATCTCCGAGTGCGCCAGCACCTCGGGGGCGAATGCGGCCAGACGAACCGCACCGAGCACCACCTGCGCTGCGACGCAGTATTGCAGGCTGAAGCGCGCCTCCTGGGCCGAGCCGGGATTGGCCCGGTTGCACATCTGATAGGTGGCGCCGTAGCCCGCCACATGGATCGACTCGATGGCCTCGGCCGCGAAGCCCTCGCGCGCCTGCAACAGCCTCAGGCCATCGAGGGCCGGAAAGATATGCCCGCAACAGCCATGGTTCTTCACCGTCATGTGCATGATGGGCGTCCACGCTCCCAGGCCCTCGAGCGCTGCGGCCCAGTCACCGCTGGAGACGCTGGTGGCAGCCGCGAAACCCTTTTCGCCATGCAGGCTGTCGAGGGACGCCGTCACGCCATGGGCTGCCGCCATGCCGGCGAGGATGCCGGCATCGGCGGCATGGCCAGGATGCAAGGCCTTGGCCATGCCCTCGCCCTGCAGGTTCTGCTGGTGCCCCCCGGCGAAACTGCTCGAGAGCGCGATGGCATGGGCGACTCGCTCGGCATCCGCCCCGAGAAGCATCGCGGTCGCCACGGCGGCACCGATGCTTCCAACCGTGGAAGTGGTATGCCAGTAACGATAATGGCTGGGCTGAATGGCCAGGGAAACCCGGCAGCCCACCTCATAGCCGGCGATGATCGCGCGATGCAGTTGCTCCAGCGATGCGCCCCTATCCTGAGCGACGGCCAGGGCTGCGGAAACGGTCGGGCTGCCGGGGTGATAGCCACCGTCCTTGAAGATATCGTCGAACTCCACCGTATGGCTGGCGCAGGCATTGAGCAGCGCCGCATGCCGTGCCGAGGCGGCCTGGCCGTCCACGTAGCAGATGGCGTTGCCCGTGCCACGGCAGGCAGCCAGGGCCTCGGCCAGCAAAGTGGCCGGAGGCAATGGGCAGCCCGGCAGGGTCGTGGCGAACCAGTCGAGGACGACCCGCCGGGTAGCCCAGCGCAGGTCGTCGTCCAGATCGCGGTGGTGCCAGCCGGCCGCAGCCTCGGCCAGCACCAGGATGGGATTGCTCATGTCGGTTCCTGAAGATCAATTGACGACACCGGCCGCGCGCAGCGTTTCGATCTCCTGCTGCCCGTAGCCCAGCTCGGCGAGGATTTCGGCGCTCTGAGCGCCGACGGGTTGCGGCGCCAGGGTGATCCGTGGCGGGCTGTCCGACAGGTTGAACGCAGCTACCGGAACCCTCAGCCCATCGACGACGCTGCCCGAGGCTGCGTGTTTCTGCAGCACCTGCCTGCCAGCCACCTGTTCATCGGCAATGGCTTCCTCCAGCCGGCGAATGCGCGCAGCAGGAATGCGCCTGCTCTGCAGGAACTGCTCCCAGTAGTCCGCCGACATGGTGCCGATGATTTTCGTCAACACCTGTGCCTCTTCGGCATGCGCATCGAGGCGCTGGTTGTTGTCGGTCTTGATCATGTCCTCACGGCCAAGCGCCGTCCACAAACGACGTTGCTGCACCAGGTTCGAGGCGCCGATCATCAACGGAGCATCGCTGGCCTGATAGCAACCAATGGTGGCGAAGGGGAAGGTGTTGCCCTTCTGCTCCGGATGCTTGCCGTTCCAGAGCAAGCCCGTGAGGTGCGAGCTGGTCAGTATCAGCGCGACATCGAGCATGGAGACGTCGATGAACTGCCCCTTGCCACCATTGCGTTCACGCTGAAAGAGCGCAGTGGCGATGGCATAGGCAGCCGAAGTGCCGGTGGCGTAGTCCACCACCGGAGCACCTGACTTCAGGGGTCTGCCATCGCCATGGCCGGTCATCGCCATCATCCCGGAAAAAGCCTGGATCACGTTGTCGTAGGCGGTCTGCTCGCGGCGCGGGCCGTTCGAGCCGAAGGCCGAGATGGAGCAGTAGATCAGCCTGGGGTTGAGTTTCGACATTTCCTCGTAACCCAGCCCCAGCTCATCGAAGGCACCGGGGCGATAGTTCTCCACGAACACATCGGCGGTGGCGATAAGCCGCTTCATCGCCTCGCGCCCCTCGGCAGTCTTGAGATCCAGCGCCAGGGTCTTCTTGTTCGAGGCCTGAGCCATGAACGCAGTGCCCATGCCCATATCGTTCAAGGCACGATCGGAGCCCTGCATGCGTGCCTGGTCGGGATCATCGGGCGACTCGACCTTGATCACCTCGGCGCCCAGCACCGCCATCTGATAACTGGCGAAGGGGCCAGCGAGTACATGCGTCGTGTCGACGACGCGAATTCCCTCGAATGCTTTGGACATGAATTCCTTACCCTGTAAGCACGGACGTCTGCTGCCGGCCAAGCGCGGAGATGGCGGTGCCCGACCTGCCGTCAACGAAGGGGAAACAGCCCCATTCGCAGTCGCCGGCCTGGCATGACCTGGCGTTCGCCAGAGCCTTGACCTGCCATCTCGCTGGCCGAGCTATTTCACTGGATGTAACCGGCTTCCTTGAGCTGGACTTCCGCCACTTCCGTTACACGCTTGACGAACTTCGTGTACTCGTCTGGCCCCATCCAGGAATCCACCACACCGGCGTTGCGCGCGTAGTTCTGGTATTCCTCCGAACGCATCGCCTTGTGGATGGCATCGGCAATCTGCTGCTGCAGTTCCTTGGGCATGTTCGCCGGGCCGAATATTCCACGAACCTGCAGCCAGCTGGTGTCGACCTCATAGCCCTGCTCGGCGAAGGTGGGTACATCGGGCAGACCGGTGAGTCGCTTATCCCCCAGTACGCCAAGCCCATGGATGCGATCGGCATCGAAGAAGGAGCTGACCGCGCCGAGATTGGACACCCCGACATCGACGTGGCCACCCAACAGGGCCGCGGTGATATCCGGTGTGGAGTTGAAGGCCACCCAGTTGAACTTGACGCCGGCCGCTTTCTCCAGCATCGAGATACCGATGCTCTGCATCGAGCCTGCCGGGCCAAAACCACCAATGTTGACCTGGCCATGGTTCGCTTTGGCCTTGGCCACCAGATCATCGATATTCTTGATGTCGGAATCGGATCTCACGAACAGCAGGATCGCATCTTCCTGGGTCGAGGCGATCCAGGAAAAATCATCGATGGAGTAGGTACCCTTGAGGTTGGTCAACATGCTGGTGAAGTGAGAGAGAGTATTGACCCCGAGCGTCAGGCCGTCCGGGCGGGCTGCGCGAATCCGCGTCATCTGCGCGGCACCGCCGCCACCCGGCGCGTTGATCACAATCACCTTCTGGCCGATCTCCGGCTCCAGGGTTTTGGCCAGCGTCCGGATGAAAACATCCGCCGTACCGCCAGCCGCCGTGTGCATGACCATGTTGACGGGACCGGTGGGGCGCCACTCGCCTTCAGCGAGCGCGGCATCAACCGCACCGAGCATTGTCACGGCTGCCAGTACGCTTGCACCCAGGCAGTGACGGGCCTTCTTTCCAACTTTGCTTAGCATCTTCTGACGATCTCCGACGATGTTATTTTTGTAATTCGCTACGGGGCTAACCCCTAAATCAAGGCTCCCAAAAAACCATCCGCGTCGGTACTGATGATTTGTCAGCCAAAGCAGGCCTTAACGTTGGGCAAAGTATCTGGCTGCAGGCAGCACGATCCCGGCGCCGCAGGCGCGACGGCGAAAAGGGTTCGGCAAGGGTTCACCCGGGCGGCGACGCCAGCCGATACGAGACAGGCAATCAGCGCAGCCCACAGGCCTGCCGAGCCGCCCTGCCAGAGCGGTAGTCGTCCGCTCCTGGCACGGCAGGCATGATCAATCCGTCTGCGCCAGCAGCTCACGCATCCAGGCAAGAAACTTCAGCAAGGGTTCCGATGGCTTCATCTTGCGTGGCCAGGTCAGGTAATAGCCTTCACCGGTCTTGCAGCCGTGCTCGAACGGCGCGATGAAACTGCCATTCTTGATCTGCCGCTCGACGAATGCCCGGACGGCGATGGCCACGCCCATGTTCATCGACGCAGCCTCATAGGCCAGTGCCGAATTATCGAAGCGAACGCCGGTATCGGCATCGACTCGGATACCCACCGATGCCAGCCAACTGGCCCAGTCGTTCGGCCGTGCCATGGAGTGCAGCAAGCGCATGCGGGCCAGATCCTGGGGCGACTCCAGCTTCGTCGAAGCCATAAAGGTCGGTGAGCATATGGGAATCAGCTCGATATCGACGAGTTTCTCCGCATGCAAGTCGGGCCAGTCGCCGCGCCCGGAGCGAATCGAGGCATCGATGTTCTGCGTCTCGAAATCCACGGGTGCCAACGAAGAGGAGAGCCTGATTTCAATCGATTCATGGGCATCGTGAAAGTTGGCCAGCCGGGGAATCAGCCAGCGCTGCGAAAACGTGGTGTAGGACTGTATCGACAGAATATCCCGCCGCCCCCTGCGCGAGACCTTGCGCGCCGCACTGCTGATGTCCTGGAAAGCGCGCGTGATCCCCTCGTACAGCTCCTTGCCTTCACGCGTCAGTTCGATGCCTCTGTGCAAGCGTCGAAACAGGGCCACCCCGAAATACTCTTCGAGCACCCGTACCTGGCGACTGACGGCAACCTGCGAGACGTTCATCTCTTCTGCGGCACTGGTCAGGCTACATAGCCGGGCCGCAGCCTCGAAGGCTCTCAAGGGGTTCAAGGGAGGCAGGGGATATTTCATTGGGCCACCGTGATCAAACGAAAAAGCACCAGCGGCAGCCAGGCAGTGGCCGCGCGACTGGTGCATCTGAGCTCAGAGCAGGCTGAGCGGATAACTGATGATAACGCGAGCGTCGTTGGCATCACGAGCGAAGTCTGATCTATAGGTGGCGCTACGCAGGCGCACACCCAAGCCTTTGAAGCTACCGCTCTGGAACACGTACTGCAGTTCGACATCCAGTTCGCGCTCACCGCCACCATCAGCCCCTCGCACATCCGCACCACTGCCGCGCAAGTATCGGGTCATGAAGGTCAGGCCCGGAATGCCCACCTTGGCCAGATCGTAATCGTAGCGCAGTTGCCAGGAGCGCTCGTCCTTCTCGGCGAAATCGCCGACCTGGACGAAGTTGACCAGATAAGGGTTGGCGCCCGCGACATAGGGAAAGGCCGAGTCCCCCGACATCACCTGATAGCCAACCCCCAGCGAATGGCCGTTCAGCTTGTAGGTACCCATGGCGCTGATCGCGCGGTTATCGATGTCACCACCATTGGCGTTGCCTTCATCGTCGCTCAGGAACAGGCGGATATCCGTATTGAACGCGCCCCACTCGCCCTTGCGGCGATCGCTGAGCCCCACGAACTGCTGGCGATAGATATTCTCGAAGCGAGCGTACTGGTAACTGAAGTCGGTGTTTTCCAGCACCTTGTAGCTGAGCCCGAGCAGCTCGAAGTCACCGCCATCCAGAGAGCCGCTGAAGCGACGGTTCTTGCTGTTCAGCGCCAGGCCTTCATCACTCGTCTGGTCGCGTTGCACGACGCGCTGGATTTGCGCACCGGTGAGCTCCAGATCTTTCAGTTCGCGCACCTGCAGTTGCATGCCCTCGAAGGTCTGCGGCAGCAGACGGCCATCGTTGGCCTGCAAGGTCGGCCACTTGGGCAGCAGCGTGCCCAGCTTGAACTCGCTGTTGGAGGCGCGCAGCTTGAGCGTGCCGCCAGCCTTCGAGTAGTCGTCCGACACGTCCTTGTCGTCTTCCACCGGCAGCAGCCCAGTGCCGGCCCGACCGCGGCCGGAATCGAGCTTGATACCAAGCATGCCGATGGCGTCGAAGCCGACACCGATGGCGCCGGGGGTATAGCCGGATTGGTAGCGCAGGATGAAGCCTTGCGCCCACTCTTCGCGCTGTGACTGCCCGCTTCCCTCCCTGAAGTCGCGGTTCATGTAGAAATTGCGCAGATCCAGCGAGGCTTTGCTGTCCTCAAAAAAACCTTCCGCGAAGGCCGAAGGCAGCATGAGGGCAAGCCCCGTCCCTGCCACGCACAGGGGCATGAGTTTCATCGTGTTCATCGTAAATACCTGACGAAGGGCCGGACGCCGCAACCAGGGCGGAGCCGGTCGAGGGTGGGCGAAGCCGGACTTGGGCATCACCAGGCAAGCCGAAACCCGACGCATCGACTCTGCGCAAGCGGGATAGACAACAAGAGGTGACCCAAGCGGGTTCGATTCAAATAGCGATGGCGCTATTTGCAGTCATTCATCCAGAGTGGGATTGCATGCCGCGTATTCGACCTGAACGACCATGCAGTGCGTCGCAACGCCGGAGCGTCATGTCATTCACGGGTATCGAGGCATGCGCCAGTGCAGCAGCAAGAGAAGGAATGTTCATAGAGACCTACTTGTTGTTATGAGTCTTGAATGAAACGCCCATCGATTATGCAAGCGCACCCCTGATGTTCAACCGCGCTATTCCATTGCATGGAACATCAAGACCATACTGACACTGGCTTGCGGCTTGTTGCGTTAGCCTAAGGACGATCCGACGACGATCATTCGCAGAATTCGATGGGCTCAGATTCGAGTTCATGCCATGTAACCGAGCACTCAGAGAGCCAAGGCGATGTTCAGCCCTCAACTTCACGCACTGGAAGAGGCCACCGACACAACGACGCCTTCGGGCCTTCCCGGCCAGGGCAAGTCGACCCCGAATCGCTCCCTGGAACGTGGCCTGGGCCTGTTGCGGGCCTTTCGTCCGGGCTGCGAGTACCTGAGCAATGGGGAGCTGAGCGACAGAACGGGCCTGTCCAAGTCGACCGTCAGCCGCCTGACGCAAACGCTGGTTCGCAGCGGCTTCCTCGATTACGACCCGATCAGTGGTGCCTATCGACTCGCCGCCTCCCTGCTCAGCCTGGCCCACACCCTGCATCAGGGCAGTTCTCTGGTGCGAATAGCGGAACCCTTGATGCGCCAGGTCGCCCGACAACTCCAGGTAAACGTTGGCCTGGCCGCCGCCGATGACGATGAGATGGTCTACCTGGAGTCGATCAGGCTGAGCGCGCGTAAAACGCCGCGCACCGTCGGCACGGGCCAGCGCCTGCCCATGGAGCTGACCGCACTGGGTCGCGCCTGCCTGGCCATGCAGGATGAGGTTCACCGCCAAGCACTGCTGGAACGTTTCCAGGCACGCCGCTGCGCCTCGCGCTGGGCGGAGCTGAGCCTGGAGATCGAAGCGGCCATGCACAGTGTCGAACGTCATGGCTATTGCGCCGCTTCCTGGCAACCGCAAGTGGTGTCGATAGCCGCTCCCCTGAACCTCCCCAGCTATCGCGCTCACGCGCTGAACATCAGCCTGTCGACCCGCGAAAGCATCGACGCGGTGATCGCGCGCTATGCGCAGCCGCTGCTCGAGCTGACCGAGACCATCAGGCGCGAGCTGAACCCACAAGAGTCATGACCGCCCTCTGACGCTCAGGACGCGCCCCTTGACTCGAAGCGCCGTGCCGCTGCAATGAACCAGTGGATCCCTGGCATGAATATGCAGATGCGCACGATCTGGAAGGACACGATAATGGCCACGCTGTAGCCAAGAAACTGCGCGGTCAGTGCCATTTCAGTGACCCCGCCGGGCGCCGCGCTGAGCACCATGACCTCCCAGGGCAGCCCGGTCAGCCCCGCGAAAGCCACGGCCATCATGCTGCTCATGAACAGGAAAAGGAGCATGGACAGGATGATGGTGAGCGTGAGCTTCATCTCCAGAAACAGCTCCTTGGTAAACACCGAACCCAGCCAGGTACCCAGCACCACCTGGGCGATGGCCAGCACCAGCGAAGGATAAGGCGCCACGTGCAAGCCACTGCTGGAGGCTGCAGCAGAAATCAGCAAGGCTCCGAAGAAATAGGGATTCGGCAGCCTCAGCCATTTGAACAGCAGGGCACCGGCCAGGGCAGAGATGGCAAGGAGCGCAACGCCAGCGACATCGAACGCGCCGACCGCGCCAAGGGTTCGGCCGGCATTTCCCGGCCAGCCGTCGGCTACGTACAACGCAATGGGGATAATCACCACGACGCTGGCGATGCGGATGGTCTGCGACAGCACCACCACCCCCTTGTCGAGGCCGAACCGTTCAGCGATCACCGCGGCCTCTACCGGGCTGGTGGGGATGGTGCAGAGCAACGCGGTGGAATAGTCGAGACGACTGAAGCGCTTGAGCAGCAGTGACACGAACAGCGCGCACAAACCAGTCAGCACGGCCAGGCCCACGATCTCAGGCCCCATTTCGACAATGACGGCCAAGGCATCAGCGGTGAATGCCAGCCCCACGGTGGAGGCAATGATCATTTGTCCATAGGGCCGGGTTTTGGCCGAAATGGCCGTTTTCATCACGCCCGTAACGTACAGGAAGGCCGTCAGCAACAGCGGGCCGATCATATAGGGCAACGGCATACCGATTGCCACAAACACCCGTCCCATGGCGAAACACAGTCCGTACAGAAGCAGCAACCGAGCCACGCCAGAAAGATCCATAGCCATCACGACATCCTTAACCGTCAACCGGCATCATCAACAATCATCCGGCGCCGCCTGGAGCGCCGCGCCTCCACCTGCGAAAGCACATGCCGGACACGAAACGGCCCGCAACGACAAACCATGACTGACTTGAGTTTTCGGGCCATGAAGTCCCGTGGCCTGCTCTGTCAGAGGCATCGAGCACAGGCGCCTTTCATTTCATTCGGCGCCTGACTCCTCACCGAATCGCGCAGGGGCTTGTCAGGCCCCTGCTCCGGCCAGACTCTGCAGAGCGACCGCCCTGCCCGAAGAAACGTCCAGCCCCATGGAGGCCACCATCAGGCGAGCCGACGAGTGAACTTGCCACGCACGAACTTCAACGCCGGCATGGCGAACGAAAGCACTGCAACCGCCAGCAGAACCAGGGTCAGCGGGCTGCTGTAGAACACCGAGTAATCACCATTGGAAATGACCAGCGCCCGGCGGAAGTTGGTTTCGAGCATCTCCCCAAGCACCAGCGCCAGAATGATGGGCGCGAGCGGAATATCCAGCTTGCGCAGGACATAACCGAGCACACCGAAGGCCAAGGTGACATACAATGGGAACATCGAGTTCTCGGAGGCGTAAGCCCCCATCAGGCAGATGGCCGATACCGTGGCAGCGACCGCCGGACGCGGGATGTCCGCCACCTTCGCCCAGTACTTGGCCCCAGCCAGACCAATGATGATCATTACCGGCACGCTGACCCACAGCGCCGCGATGACGGTGTAGGGAATCTCCGGGTTGGTGGTGAACAACAACGGTCCCGGCTGAATGCCATGGATCATCAGCGCGCCGATCATGATGGCGGTGGTCGGAGAGCCGGGAATCCCCAGGGCGAAGAGCGGCGCCAGCGCGCCGGATACCGCCGCATTGTTGGCCGACTCCGAAGCCGCGATACCCTCGACACTGCCCTTACCGAATTGCTCGGGGGTTTTCGAGGCTTTCTTCGACACGGCATAGGACACGAAGGAGGCAATGGAAGCTCCAGCCCCAGGCACCACGCCAATCACATAACCGATCACGGAACTACGCAGCAGGTTGAACTTCAACTTGCCGAAGGTCTTCAGCGGCACCGCCAGAATCCCATTCATGGGATGGCTCTTGACCTTGGCGGAAGGCCCGGCCTCGATCATGAATAGCACTTCGGACAGCGCGAACAGGCCAAGCAACACCGGCACCAGCGGGAAGCCCTCGAAAAACTCGGGGTTCGGGCTGAAACGGGGAAGGCCGGTCTGGGTGTCGAGGCCGACGGTGGCCAGGGCGAGGCCAATGCACATGGCGATGGCACCTTTGACAGGCGAACCATTGGACAGAGTCGAGACCAGGCTCAAGCCCACCAGAGCCAGGCCAAAGTAGGCGGTAGGTCCAAAGTTGAGCGCAAACTCCGAGAGAGGTACCGCTGTCAGCAGCAACAGCAAAGCACTGACGAAGATGCCCACTCCCGAGGAAATGATCGATATGTTCAAGGCCACGCCAGCCTTGCCTTGCTGGGTCAGCGGAAAGCCATCCCAGGATGTCGCCACGGCGGCAGCGGTACCGGGGGAATTGATCAGGATCGCAGAAATGGCCCCACCATATTCAGCAGCCGCATACAGGGAGATCAGCGTCACGATCGATACCAGAGGATCGAGGCTGTAGGTGAAGGGAATCAACAAGGCCACACCGAGACTCGGGCCCAAGCCCGGCAGCGCGCCAATCATGTAGCCCAACAGCGCCCCGACGATCAGGCCTACCAGCACCAACGGGTCGGCAAAGGCCGAAAACCCGATCAATATATTTTCGAACATGGTGACACCTCAAGAAAAGCTGACGCCGAGAGCCAGTACAAAGATGGCGTAAAGGCCCGCGCTCAGACCCAACGAAACAGCCGTGATCTGGAGCGGTCGACGTTCACCGGCAACCAGCATGAGCAGAGCGGAAAGTGCAGCCACCCCGATAACGGGGCCCAGCTTGTCCAGATACGAGCCGACGCCCAGCAACAGCAGGATTGCCAGCACGACCGACAGGGGACGACAGGTCGTGATCACGTCCTCGGGCGACCGTCGCATGCACCGGAGCAAGCCGAGACAGAGCATCAGCACCACGGATACCAGTGCAGCGACGGCAATGATGGTCGGAAACTCGCCGACGCCTATTGCATTGGGATTCAGAGAAGCGGGCAGTTGCAGGGCAGCCCAGCCATACCAACCAAACACGCCCAGCAGGATGAGTCCGGCAAGGATATCCAGAACACCCGCGGGAACCTTGATCAGAGACTCCGCATTGCACGGAGCCGTCATCGACTTCTTCGCCTTCGCTGAAGCTGCCGACACACTCGATGTGTTCATCTTTACTTCCTCTCACCGCGACCGCTGTCACGGATTCCCGCGCCCACCTGTGGCGCGGCTGTTTTTATTGTATTGGGCCGTCTACTTCCTGAGGCATCCGAGCATGCACTTGTCCTGCATCCTTCGGGCGTAGACTTTATAACCGGCAGTATTCAACCCATCTGTTACCGCGCCCTCACTATGACCGAACGCCTGGCCGCCCTGAACTGAGAATTTATTTGGCCTAGAGCAGCAGGTTGTTTGTCATGCACCACCGCCGCCCCAGCCGAAACAGGCGAAAACCCAACAAATACGGGCCCTTGAAGCAGGAGCCTGACCACCTCGCGGCTCAAGGTCACGTTCGCTGCCCCCAACCGCTGCCTGACGATTCGCAGGACATCCCAACGTTTTGTTAGACCAATCGACATCTTTAGTCATTTGAACAGCCGCCAGGTTGATCGAAGAATGCCAAATAGGATGACGACCGAACTAAAGGCTCAATTCACGCCTGCAGTCGCCCAGCCGCAATCAGCCTGCTTAGTGCCAGGCATAACTCGAATCGGTTTATCTAATTACAAGAGATCCAATAATGAGCCAGAACACTCTGATCAACTTTCAACAGGAAAACGGCATTGCCGTCCTGACCCTCAACCGACCAGAAAAACGCAATGCGATGAGCGACGCCATGCGCGCCGAACTGGTCCAGTTGCTGGAGAAGTTGCGTAGCGATCGCAGCGTTCGTGCGCTCATCATCACCGGCACCGGCAAGGGTTTCTGCGCGGGCGGTGACATCGCCGGCATGAAGGCGCGTATGGAGGCCGATCCGGCCGTCGTTGGTTTCAACGGCTGGGAGCGCCAGCAAGGCGTGCACTATGCCGCCAGCCTGCTGCTCAACCTGCCCATCCCCACCATCGCCGCCGTCAATGGCGCCGCTGCTGGCCTGGGCGCCGATCTGGCGCTGTCCTGCGACTTCGTCGTCGCCGCGCGCCCGGCCACCTTCACCTGGGCCTACATCGCCCGTGGCCTGATCCCCGATGGTGGTGGCCTGTACTTCCTGCCACGGCGGGTCGGCCTGGCGCGGGCCAAGGCGCTGATCTTCAGTGGCCGCCGTGTCGCCGCCGAAGAAGCGCTGGAACTGGGTATCGCAGACCGCCTCTGCGAAGCCGACGACCTGCTGAGCAGCGCCATGGCCATGGCCGATGAGATGAGCCGCGGCTCGCGCACCGCCACCGCACTGACCAAGTCCATCATCAACCGCAGCTACGAGATGGCCGAACACCAGGTGTTCGCCGAAGGCAGCAAGGCCCAGGGCATCTGCTACACCTCGCAGGAACACCGCGCCTCGGTGCAGGCCTTCCTCGACAACGCCAAGGAGGCCGCCAAATGAAACAGCTCGATGCCCTGCTCAACCCGAAAAGCGTTGCCGTCATCGGTGCCTCGGCGGATGCCAGCAAGACCTCGGGCCGCCCGGTTTCCTATCTGCTCAAGCACGGCTTCGCGGGCGCCATCTACCCGGTCAACCCGAAAGCCAGCGAGATCCAGGGGCTGCGCTGCTACGCCAGCATCGAAGAGCTACCGCAGGCGCCTGACGTCGGTCTGGTGCTGCTCAGCGCCAAGCGCAGCATCGATGCCGTGCGCTCGCTGGCCAAGCTCGGCTGCAAGGCGGCTGTCGTCCTGGCCAGCGGCTTCGCCGAAGCGGGTGAAGGCGGTCTGAACCTGCAGGAGGAGCTGAAAGCCGCCGCCGGTTCGATGCGCATTCTGGGCCCCAATACCATCGGTCTGGTCAACCTGTCCGCGCGCATTCCTCTGTCCGCCAGCGGTGCTCTGGAAATCAGCGACCTGCCCACCGGCCATGTCGCCGTGGTCTCCCAAAGCGGCGGCATTCTCGGCGCCCTGCTCTCTCGCGCAGCCGGTCGCGGCATCGGCCTCTCCTCGCTGATTTCCACCAGCAACGAGGTGGATCTGGAAGTCAGCGACTTCATCGACTACCTGGTGGATGACGACAACACCAAGGTCATCGCCCTCTATCTGGAAAGCGTGCGCAACCCGCAACGCTTCCGTGAAGTGGCACTGCGCGCCCGTGCGGCGGGCAAACCGCTGGTGGTGTTCAAGATCGGCCGCTCCGAAGCCGGTGCCACCGCCGCCAGCTCCCATACCGGCGCGCTGGCCGGCGAAGACCGCGTCTACGATGCCTTCTTCCGCGAGCTGGGGGTGATCCGTGCCAACACCTTCGACGAATTCCTCGACATCCCCGCCGTACTGGTCGCCGGGCGCCGCCTGGCTGGCCGCCGTGTGGCCATCCTGACCTCCACCGGCGGTGCTGGCACGCTGATCGCCGACAGCCTGGGCATGAACCATTTCGACACCCCGGCCCCGGATGCCGCCACCGCCGAACAACTGCGCGCCCTGCAGGGCGACACGCCCACTGCACTGGATCGTAACCCGATCGACGTGACCCTGGCCGGCCTGCAACCCGACCTGCTGCGCCAGGCGATCCGCACCCTGCTGGCCAGCGACAGCTACGACGCGCTGGTGGTGATCATCGGCTCCTCCGGCCTGGCCATGCCTGACCTGGTGGTCAGCGCCATCCAGGACTGCCTGGAGACCAACGACAAACCCGTGCTGGCCTACGTCAGCCCCTATGCGCCCGATACCCTCAAGCGCCTGAACAGCGCCGGCATTCCGGGCTTCGGCTCGCCGGAAAGCTGCAGCGCCGTGCTCGGCGCGCTGGATCTCATCGCCCAGCCGCTGCCCAACCTGGCAGCCGCGCCGCGCATCCAGTTGCCGGCGATGGTCGAGCAGGCCGAGGGCTCGCTCGATGAGGCCGCCGCCAAGGCGCTGTTCAGCCAGGTAGGGCTGCGCGTGCCGCAGAGCCGCGTGGTCGCCAGCCGCGAGGAGGCCGTGCAGGCCGCTCGCGAACTGGAACATCCGGTGGTGCTCAAGGTGCTGGACGCCAAGCTGCTGCACAAGAGCGATATCGGCGGCGTGGCCCTGCACCAGACTGCAGATACCATCGGCGCACGCTTCGACAAGATGGTCACGGAAGTGGCCGGCCACGTCGGCTATCGCCCGGATCGCTTCCTCGTCGAAGCCATGGTTGCTGGCGGTCACGAGCTGATTCTCGGCGCCAACCGCGACGCCCTGGGCACCACCATTCTGCTGGGTGCCGGCGGCGTCACCGCCGAGCTGTACAAGGACACCGCGCTGCGCATGCTGCCCGAACAGGGTGGCCTGACCCTGGAGCAGGCTCACTCGATGATGCAGCAACTGATCACCTGGCCATTGCTCGACGGCTATCGCGGTTCCAAGCGCCGCGATACCGAGGCACTGGCCCAGGCCATCGTCAATTTCTCCGCCCTGGTCGCCGCCTTTGGCGAGCGCCTGGTGACGTCTGAAATCAACCCGTTGTTCGTCCTGCCCGAAGGCCAGGGCGTGGTCGCGGCCGACGCCGTACTGGTGCTGCAGCAGGCCGACGAAGAAGTCAGCGGAGAACGCCGTTATGGCTGAAGCCCTGAGCAACGGCCAGGTTCACCTGGCCTACGAGGACGAGATCGCCGTGATCACCCTCGACAATCCGCCGGTCAACAGCAGCACCGATGCAGTCAGACGAGGCATTCTCCACGCGCTGGCGAGCCTGGATATGGCGCGAGCCCGTGCGGTGCTGTTGACCGGTGCCGGACGCAACCTGATGGCCGGCGCCGACCTGCGCGAGCTGGAGAACGAACCGACCGAGCCCACCCTGCCCCAGGTGACGGCGGCCCTGGAAGCCTGCCCCCTGCCGGTGATCGCGCTGATCAAGGGCCATACCCTGGGCGGTGGTCTGGAACTGGCACTGGCCTGCGATGCCCGCCTGGCCACGGCCACTGCCAACCTGGGCCTGCCGGAAGTCACGGTGGGCATCATCCCCGGTGCCGGCGGCACCCAGCGCCTGCCCCGCGCAGTCGGAATGGGCACGGCGCTGGACATGATCGTCAGCGGCAAACCGATCAAGGCCGCCAAGGCCCTGGAACTGGGCCTGGCGGATCACCTGCTGAGCGCCAGCGACGAAGCCGAGCAACATGCCGAAGCCCTGGCCTTTGCCCGCCAATACCAGGGCGGCAAACGACCACTGAGCGCGCGCCCGGTGGCCGCCGAGGACAAGGCCGCCCTGCGCACGCGAGCGCAGAAACTGATCGCCGCCGCGCGCGGTCTGCCGGCGGCAGCGGTTGCCGCCGAAGTGGTTCTGGCTGCCGATGAGATGAGCTTCGCCCAGGCCATCGGCAAAGAGCGCGCGGCCTTTCTCGCCCTGCGCGGCAGCCAGGCGGCCCAGGCCCTGCGCTACCTGTTCTTCGCCGAGCGCGCCGAGCCCTATGTCCCGGCGCAACCGACAGAAGCACGGGTGCTGGAGCGGGTCGCGGTCATCGGTGCCGGCACCATGGGCAGCGGTATCGCCCTGTGCGCACTGCAGGCCGGCTGCACGGTGGATCTGCTCGAACTCAATGCGCAAGCACTCGCAGCAGGCGTCAAGCGCATCGAAGACGAGTTGGCGCGCGATGTGGAGCGCCAACGTCTGAGCGCCGACAAGCGCGATGCCATCCTCGCCCGCCTCACCGCCATTCAGGACATCCAGACCGTCGCCAAAGCCGACCTGGTGATCGAAGCGATCATCGAAGACATGGCGGCCAAGCAGGCGCTGTTCCAGCAACTCGCCGCACAGGTGAGCCGCGACACCCTGCTGGCGACCAACACCTCCTATCTCGACATCGACGCGATCGCCGAAGGCATTCCTCACCCCGAGCGCGTACTCGGCCTGCATTTCTTCAGCCCGGCACACCGCATGGCCCTGCTGGAAGTGGTGCGCGGCCGTTCGACCGGCGAGCAAGCGCTGTGCGCGGCGCTGAAATTCGCCGAGCGCCTGAAGAAAAAGGCCATCGTCGTCGGCAACGCCTGGGGCTTCGTCGGCAACCGTCTGTATGCGGCCTATCGTCGCCAGTGCGAGTTCATGCTCGAAGAAGGCGCCAGCCCCGAGCAGATCGACGCGGCTCTGGAGCAATACGGCTTCGCCATGGGCCCGTTCAAGGTGGCCGACATGTCGGGCCTGGATATCGCCTGGCGGATGCGCCAGCAGACCGCCGCCACACGGCACCTGAGGCGCTACGTCGGCATCCCGGATCTGCTCTGCGAAGCCGGTCGCCTCGGCCGCAAGACGGCCAAGGGCTACTACCGCTATGGCGAAGACAACAAGCCACAGACCGATAGCGCAGTCGCCGGGCTCATCGCCGGCTATCGCCGTGAACAAGGCATCGCAGCCAAAGCCTTCAGTGATCAGGAAATCCAGCAGCGCGCCGTGCTGGCACTGATCAACGAAGCCCTGCTGTTGCTCGCGCAAGGGGTCTGCCAGCGCCCCGAGGATATCGATATCGCTCTCGTCCACGGCTACGGCTTCCCGCGCTGGCGCGGCGGGGCGGTGTTCATTGCCCGCAGCATGGGTTCGAGCGAACTGAATGCCGCCCTGGATGGCTTCGTCGAAGCCTCCGGCAAAGGCCAGGAGCGCGGCGATGCCACCCTGCTGGACGCTGACACCCAAGCAGAGAAGGAGTGAGGAAAATGTCAGAAGCCTATATCTGCGATGCGATTCGCACGCCGTTCGGCCGTTTCAATGGCGCCCTGGCCTCGGTTCGCAGCGATGACCTGGCCGCCCTGCCCATCGCCGAGCTGATGGCGCGCAACCCTGGCCTGGACTGGAGCCTGATCGATGACGTGATCTACGGCTGCGCCAACCAGGCCGGCGAAGACAACCGCAACGTCGCGCGCATGGCCGCGCTGCTGGCGGGCCTGCCGATCTCGGTACCCGGTGCGACCCTCAACCGCCTGTGCGGCTCCGGCCTCGACGCGGTGGGCAGCGCCGCCCGTGCCCTGCGCTGCGGCGAGGCGCAGTTGATGATCGCCGGTGGCGTCGAAAGCATGAGCCGCTCCCCTTATGTGATGGCCAAGGCGGAGCAGGCCTTCGCCCGCGGCCAGCAACTGGAAGACACCACCATCGGCTGGCGCCTGGTCAACCCGAAGATGAAGGCGCTGTACGGCGTCGATGCCCTGACCCTGACCGCCGAGAACGTGGCCGAGGAAGAAGGCGTATCGCGTGCCGATCAGGACGCCTTTGCCCTGCGCAGCCAGCAACGCTGGCAACGCGCTCAGGAAGCGGGCTTTTTCGAGCGGGAAATCATGCCGGTGACCATCACCCAGCCGCGCAAGCCGGAGCGCATCGTCAGCCAGGACGAGCACCCGCGCCCGGACAGCACGCTCGACGCGCTCGGCGGCCTGAAGGGCGTGGTCAAGCCCGATGGCACGGTGACCGCCGGCAACTCCTCGGGCATCAACGATGGCGCCTGTGCGCTGCTGATGGCCAATGGCGAAGCTGTCGACAGACACGGCCTCAAGCCACGCGCCCGGGTCGTGGCCATGGCTACTGCCGGTGTCGCCCCGCGCCTGATGGGCATGGGCCCGGTACCGGCGGTGGAAAAGGTCATGCGCCTGAGCGGCCTGAACATCGGGCAGATGGACGTGATCGAGTTCAACGAGGCCTTCGCCGCGCAGGCCATCGCCGTGTGCCGCCGCCTGGGGCTGCAGGACGACGACCCGCGGGTCAACCCCAACGGCGGCGCCATCGCCATCGGCCACCCGCTGGGCGCCTCCGGGGCGCGGCTGGTCACCACCGCGCTGAACCAGTTGGAGCGCCAGCAGGGCCGTTATGCGCTGTGCAGCATGTGCGTCGGGGTCGGCCAGGGCGTGGCCCTGATCATCGAGCGGCTCTGAAGCCGCCAGCAACGCCCTCTATCATCCGGCTGACAACGCGCTTGCAGCCGGATCCTTCAGGCCAATCCAGGGCAGGGTCATGAGTCCTTTCTTCAACGCCTCGATCAAGCCTCGCTTCAGCGAGACCGACATGCGCGGCCACATCAACAACACCGTGATTCCCGTGTGGCTGGCCGACGGCCGCGCGGCGTTGTTTCGTGAAGAGCTCGGCTCCCGGGTGCCAACCATGGTGGTCAACCTGAACGTGGATTTCAGCCTGGAGCTGCACTGGGGCGCGCCCGTCACGGTGCGCACCGCCGTCGAACGCATCGGCAACAGCTCCATCCGCTTCGTTCAGGAGCTGTGGCAGAACGATCAGTGCTGCGTGCAGGCCCGCACCACCATCGTCACCCTGGATGGCGAGACGCGCAAACCGATGCGCGTCCCCGACCACGAAAGAACCTTGCTGGCCCCGTACCAGTTGAGCGCCGAGCGATAGGCCTGCTGGCACATTCGCCAGGCGCTCGCCCTGGCTCGCTATTCGAGGGTGCGTAACGACGGAAAGTCGGCGAGCAGTTCGATCAGGGTTTCCCGCAGCCAGCGGTTGGCCGAATCGTGATGGAAGCGGGTGTGCCAGTGCAGATGGATGTCGTAGCCGGTGATGTCCCAGGGCAGAGGCAGCAGGCGAACCCGGGCGATCTCGGCGAAGCGGCGCCCCACCGCCAAAGGAACCGTGGCGATCATGTCGGATTCGGCCACCAGAAACGGCACGCCCATGAAGCGCGGCAGGCTGAAGCGTATACGCCGGGTGACGCCACGCAGCGCCAGTTCACGATCCAGCACGCCCATGCCACGGCCATCGGCCTGCACGGCGACATGATCGGCCGCCTGGTACTGCTCCGCACTCAAACCTTCGGCGATGTGCGGATGATCTTCCCGCACGATGCAGACGAACCTGTGGCTGTACAGGGCGCGATTGCGGATCGACGAATTGAGCAGGCGCGGGAAGTAACCGATGGCCGCGTCCACGTCACCGGCGTCCAGTCCCTCCTCCAACTGCTCGGGAGATAGCGCCAGCGTGCGGATACGCAAGCCTGGTGCACGCTCGTCGAGTACCCGCATCAATTTGGGCAAGAACACCATCTCGCCGATGTCGGACATGCACAGCACCAGTTGACGCTCCGAATGCTCGGCGACGAATCCAGAGGATGGCAGCACCTCGTTGCTGACCAGCTCCAGAATGCGCTGCACCGGCTCGGCGATCTGCAAGGCCCTGGCCGTAGGCTGCATCCCCCGCGAGGTGCGCACGAACAAGGGGTCATCGAACAGGGTGCGCAGCTTGGACAGGGCAAAGCTCATGGCCGGCTGACTGAGCCCCATCAGGTCACCGGCCTGGGTCACGCTCTGCTTGCGGCGCAGCGCATCGAAGACTTTCAGCAGGTTCAGGTCGACGTCTCTAATATCCATATTTTGGATTTCACATATAAGCGAAATTAGGTTTTCGGATTCTAGGCATCCTCCTAGACTCGCCACAAGACATCCGTGAAACACGGCCTGGCTGCAAGAATAAGAACAACGGAGCACACAATGCCCAAGAAGCTGCGAAGCAATTTCCCCTATGGCTCTTACCTGTGGGCCGTACGCGCCGCACAGTGGCAAGCATTGGGGATCGACGAAAGCGAACTGGAAAAACCGAAAATCGCCATCGTCAACTCCTCGTCCAACCTGGCCATCTGCTTCAGTCATCTGGATGGCATCGCCGCCGAGCTCAAGCAGGCGATCCGCGATGCCGGCGCCCTGCCCTTCGAGATTCGTACCGCCGCGCCGAGCGACTTCATTACCGGCGCCGGTGCTGGCGGCGCCTACATGCTGGCCGCACGTGACCTGATCACCAACGACATCGAGGTGGCGGTGGAGGGCGCCCAGCTCGACGGCATGATCTGCCTGGCCTCCTGCGACAAGACGGTGCCCGGCCAACTGATGGCCGCCGCCCGCCTGAACATACCGACGCTGGTGGTGGTCTGTGGTTACCAGCCCAGTGGTGAGTACAACGGCCAGCACGTCGATATCGAGGACGTCTTCATCGGCTCCATGCATGCGCTCACCGGCAAACTGCCGGTGGACGAGCTGGTGGGCATGGCGCGCAACGCCATCAAAGGCCCTGGTGTGTGTTCGGGCATGGGCACGGCCAACTCCATGCATCTGGTCTGCGAGGCGCTGGGCATGGCCTTGCCGGGCAGCTCGCCCATCGCCGCCAACAGCCCGCAGATGTTCGATTTCGTGCGCCAGGCCGGGCAGCGCATCGTGGCCATGGTCGAAGAAGACCTCAAGCCGCGCGACATCCTCAGCCCCGGCGCCTTTGCCAATGCGGTCAGCGTGGTACTGGCCGCCGGCGGCTCGGTGAACTGCATCAAGCACATGCAGGCGGTCGCTGCCGAAGGCGGCATCGATGTCGATATCTATGGCCTGTTCCGCGAGCTGGGCAAGCGTGTGCCGGTGTTGGTGGGTGTCAGGCCCGTGGGCGAGCACAGCATCGAACAGATGGAAGCAGCGGGAGGCGGCCGTGCCCTGCTCAAGAGTCTGGAGCCGCTGTTGCATGGTGACGCCCTGACCGTTACCGGCAAGAGCCTCAGCGACAACCTGCAGGGCGTCGTCGTCGCCGATGATCAGGTGATTCGGCCGCTGCAACGGCCCTTCGCCACTCAACCGGCGATCGTCATGCTGCACGGCAACATCGCGCCCCAGGCGGGCATCGTCAAGTACGGCATCGATCCCGGCAAGATGCGCCGCTTCAGCGGGCCGGCGATCTGTTTCGAGCGCTCGGCCGATGCCCTCGCGGCCTTGCAGCAGGGGCGCATCAAACCCGGCCATGTGGTGGTGATGCGCGGCGCCGGCGTCCGTGGTGGCCCAGCCATGGGCGGCGGCGCGTCGCGCGTGGTGTTCGCCATCGATGGCGCGGGCCTCGGCGACCAGGTGGCGATGCTCACCGACGGTCATCTTTCCGGCCTGGTGTGCAAGGGCCTGGTGGTGGCGGAAGTGGCGCCGGAAGCCGCCGTCGGTGGCCCGCTGGCATTGCTGGTCGATGGCGACATCATCGACATCGACCTGGACGAGGCTCGCCTCGATGCCCGTATCGCGTCCACCGAGCTGCAGGCACGCGCCGAGCGCTGGAAGGCGCAACCGGCGCAGTTCGGTGGCGGCTGGCTGGACATCTACCGCGGTGCGGTCAGCGGCATGGAGCATGGAGCCGTTCTGATCAAGCCGCTGGATATCAGCGATGAGCAGGAGGCTGGCCGATGAGACTGCGCGACGATGAAAAGGCCATGCTCGATGGCGCTCAGGGCCCGGCCGTGAGCAAGGCCATGGATCTGCTGCTGCGCTATGGCGAAGCCCTGGGCGCCGAATGCCTGGTGGACACCCGCAACGTCGCCGGCACCATCGGAGCCACCACCCCCTTTTTGCGCCAATATGGCGATCGCAACGGCGGCATGGATGCGGTGTTCAGCGAGTTCAACCTGGACAGTGCCGAGGTCGTGCCCATCCCCAAGGTCAAGGTGTTCAGCAGCCATCTGCAGCAGGGCATCGATCCCAGGCAGGCGGCGCGGCAGGGTGTCAGCGAGGATGTGGTGCGCATCTATGAAAAAGGCCAGGCCTACAGCAGCGGCCTGGGCGTGCAGCCGCTGAATACCTGCACGCCCTATCAGGTCGGCAACGTGCCGGTCAAAGGCGAGCATTGCGCCTGGATGGAATCCTCGGCGGTGATCTACATCAACTCGGTGCTCGGCGCGCGTACCAATGCCGAGGGCCGGGAAAGCACCGGCGCGGCCATGCTCACCGGCAAGATTCCCTACTGGGGCCTGCATATCGATGAGAATCGTCGTGGCAGCCACCTGATCCAGCTCGATATCGACCTCAGCAGCACGGCGGACTGGGGCCTGTTCGGCTACTGGGTGGGCGAGCAGGTACAGGATCGAATCCCGGT
This sequence comes from Pseudomonas sp. NCHU5216, assembly GCF_052156495.1. NCBI lineage: Bacteria > Pseudomonadati > Pseudomonadota > Gammaproteobacteria > Pseudomonadales > Pseudomonadaceae > Pseudomonas > Pseudomonas sp. NCHU5216. The sequence goes on from NZ_JBQLIX010000041.1 coordinate 23,445, forward strand.
GATCGAGGGTATCCGCCATCAGCCCAATCTGGCACGGCTCAAGCACTTCGGCGCGGCGGCCGCCTCCAGCGGCGGCGTGGAGATGTATCACCTGGTCGGTGTCACCCCGGAAGCCCGCACCCGCGAGGAAGCCTTCGGCACGCGCCGGATCGAGTCGGTGTTGCGCTTCGGCGAAGCGCAGCGGCGCTGGGCTTATGAGCAGGTCAATATCACCGCACGTAACGCACAGGTGGATTTCGTCATGCTCGGCTGCCCGCACTACAGCCTGGAGCAGATCTGGGAAGTCTGTCAGTTGCTCGAAGGCCAGCGCCTGAGCGTCAACACCGAGCTCTGGATCTTCACCGCCGCCTCGATCAAACAGCTCGCCGACCAGGCTGGCTACACGGCCACCATCGAAGCCGCCGGCGGCCACCTGATGACCGATACCTGCTCGGCCATCGGTCGGGTGATCCCTCAAGGCACCCGGGTGGCGGCAGTGGACTCGGCCAAGCAGGCGCATTACCTGCCGGCGATCATGGGCATCGAAACCTGGTTCGGCAGCACGGCCGAGTGCGTGCAGGCTGCCATCGAAGGGCGTTGGAGAGGAGTACTGAAATGACCGATTCCTTCACGCTCAAGGGCCGCAGGGTGGTCGGCGGCATCTTCGAGGGCGAAGCCCTGGTGACCCGTGACCGTATCTCCGGCTGGGGTGGCATCGACCCACGCAGCGGCACGGTGATAGAGACCCGGCATGAGCTCAAGGGCATCAGCTTTGCCGGCAAGGTGCTGGTGTTTCCCGGGGCCAAGGGCTCTTCGGGCTGGTCGTCGCAGTTTCACATTGCCCGCCTCGCCGGCATGGCGCCTGGCGCCATGCTGTTCAACGAAATGACGGCGAAGATGGCCCTTGGCGCGGTGGTGGTACACGCCCCTGCACTGACCGATTTCGATGACGATCCGCTACGCCGCATCCGCACCGGCGACTGGGTACGGGTAGACGCCGACGCCGGCACCGTCGAGGTCATCCCACGACACCTGGACACTCAGCGAGAAAACCAGGCGCCTCGACGCGCCAACACGGAACCCTGAAGGCTCTGCAACCCTTCATCGCCTTTGTTCACCGGCATTGCCCAGGTGACGGGTTCGGCTGCTCTTTTTTCAGTGCAAGGTAGGTATTCATGGCTCATATCATTCGCACGGTTCGCCGTGACCAGGCCCCGCAGGCGCAACGCCTCAAGGCCGACATCTGTATCGCCGGCGCCGGGATTTCCGGAATTTCCGCCGCGCTCGAAGCGGCCCGCCTGGGCAAGCGCGTCGTCCTGTTTGATGCCCTGCCGATGCTCGGCGGCCAGGCTGTCGGCTCGATCATCGGCACCTTCTGCGGCCTGTTCTCCAATGGCCCGAATCGTCGGCAACTGACCCACGGCATCGCCGATGGCATCCTGCGCGACCTCGGCGCCAGCGGTGACCTGCACCATAAGGTCGGGCCACTGACCACCGTGGTTTACTACGACGAGGTGGCGCTGGGCCGCTGGATCGGCCAGCAGATTCTCGATGCCGGCATCACCGTGGTGCTGGGGGCGGTGCTGCGCGATGTGGTGCGTGAAGGCAATCGCCTGTGCCAGGTACAGCTAGCCACGCGCTATGGCGATGTTCAGGTGGAGGCCGACGGCTTCGTCGATGCCAGTGGCGATGCCGCCCTGACCTGGAATGCAGGGTTCGCCTGCCGCGAACCCGACACCCCCATTTACGGCACGCAGATGTTCGTCATGGAGCACATCGACGAAACCCATCTGCCCAGCCGCGAAGCCTTCACCGAGCGGGTCAAGGCACGCGCCAGGGCCTACGGCATCGAGCGCGACGATGGCCTGTTCTTCCAGTTCCCCGGACGCGGCACGGCCGCCTTCAACATGACCCACATCGAAACGCCACTCGACCCGGTGGCCGCCTCCCATGTGGCCATCGAGGGGCGCCGGCAGGTGGACAAGGTGATCGACTTTCTCAAGGCCGAATACCCCGAGGTTTATGGTCAGGCGCGGGTTCGCGCCTACGCGCTGCCGGGCATCCGCCAGACCCGCTGGATCGTCGGCCAGCATCATCTGACCTGCGATGAGGTGCGGGCTGCCACGCGCTTCCCCGATGCGGTCGCGCTGACTTCCTGGCCCGTGGAGTTGCATGGCGATGCCAGCGGCTATCAGTGGGAGCCTTTCGGCGATGATCACGTGCATAGCGTGCCACTGCGCAGCCTGCTGCCAGAAGGCAGTGAAAACCTGGTGGTGGCCGGGCGCTGCGTGGACGCCGATGCCGCTGCGTTGTCCAGCATCCGGGTCATGGGCCCCTGCATCGCCATGGGGGCCGCTGCCGCACATGCCCTGGATCTGGCGGGTCGCCACGGCAAGGTCAGCGATGTACCGGCGGAGGTCTTGAGCGAACGCCTCAGTTTCAACCTGCAGTAACGGCTGACGCCCGGCAGCCTGGCTGCCGGGCCTTAAAAACAACAAAATCGCAGCGCTGTGGAGAATAACAATGTCACAACCACGCACAATCGATGTCGCCGCCCTGATCGAGGGCCGCAAGCTGACGCGTTACAACTATGTGGTGATCGCCGTATCGGTGCTGATCACCTTTCTGGACGGTTTCGACCTGCTGGTGCTGTCGCATACCGCCTCCTACATCGCCGATGAAGTCGGCCTGGACAGGCTCCAGCTTGGCGAGATCTTCTCCGTGGGCCTGTTCGGCATGATGCTCGGCGGCTTCTTCTTCGGCTACCTGGGCGACCGTATCGGGCGCCGCCCCACCATCATCTTTTCCACTGCTTCCTTCGGCGTGCTGACCCTGCTGTTCGCGCTGGCCAACAGCTACGAGTCACTGATGGTGCTGCGCTTTCTCAACGGTCTCGCGCTGGGTGCCATGCTGCCGCTGTGCTGGGCGCTGAACATCGAGTTCGTGCCGAAGCGCTATCGCTCCACGGTGGTCACCATCATCATGGTCGGCTTCAGCCTTGGCAGTGCCATGGCCGGGCCGCTCACGGTATGGCTGGCGCCGCACATCGGCTGGCAGGGTGTGTTCGTCTTCGGCTGCGTTCTGACCCTGCTGGCCAGCATCCTGCTGCTGTTCACCCTGCCTGAGTCGGTGCGCTTCCTGACCACCAAGCAGCGTGACCCGGCCAAGATCGCCGGCATTCTCAAGCGCCTGGATCCAGACGTTGACGTGCGCCCCGATGATCATTTCGTGTTGCTCGACGAAGTCGACGTGGGCAGCAAGAACTTCCGCGTCAGCCAGTTGTTTCTCGGCAAGCTGAAGTGGATCACGCCGATGATCTGGATCGGTTACTCGGCCAGTTCCATGGCCATGTACTTCCTCGCCTCCTGGAGCCCGCTGGTCTACACCTACGCCGGGTTCGACCGCGCGACGGCTTCCTGGGTCAGCTCGATCGCCTCGTTCACGGGGGCCATGGCAGGCCTGGTCATGATGCGCTTCGTGGATACCCGTGGCCCCTATGCGGTGATGATCTACCCGCTGCTTGCCCTGCCCTTCCTGCTGGTGCTCGGCATCACGGGTATGCAGGGCAGCGCGTTCCTGATCCTCAGCATGGTCGGCGCGGTGTTCGTCAAAGGTAGCCATTACGGCATTCTCAGCATCGCAGGGATCTTCTACCCCAGCGCCATCCGTGCCAATGGTGCCGGCTGGGCCACGTCGATCGCCAAGATCGGTTCGATCCTCGGCCCATTGCTCGGTGCCTATGTGCTCAACAGCGGCCTGCCGGTGGTCAAGAGCTTCCTGATCCTGGCGATCTGCCCGGCCATCCTGGCCCTGTGCGCCTTCATCGTCGGACGCATCGTCGACAGGCATCCCCCTGCCCAGCCGCTCTCGGCAGCCTCGCACACCTGAGTCCCGCGCCGGCCTCTTCCGGCAAACCCAAGTTCGCTCTCGCATCGCGTCGCCATGGCGCGAGCGGGAGCGCTCATGCCCGTGTTTCACCCCGACAACTCCTGGAGACCAAAAACAATGATCAGGAACATGATGCGCTCAGCCCCCGCTCTGAGCCTCGCTACCAGCGCTCTGCTCAGCATCGCGCTGCCAGCCAACGCCGACTTCATCGAAGACAGCACGGCCAGTCTGACCACGCGCAACTTCTATCTGAACCGCGACTTCCGCCAAAGCGGTGCAGCCCAGGCAAAAGCCGAAGAATGGACGCAAGGCTTCATCGCGCAATTCAACTCGGGTTACAGCGAAGGACGCATCGGTTTTGGGGTCGATGCGCTGGCCGAGCTGGGCATCAAGCTCGACTCCGGTCGTGGACGACGAGGCACGGGCCTGCTGCCCTTCGGGCCGAACAGCCAGGAGCCGGTAGACGATTACAGTGAGCTGGGCCTGACCGGCAAGATGCGTTTCTCGGCAACAGAGCTACGTGTCGGCACACTGCTGCCGGTATTGCCATTGGCCTACTACAGCGACACCCGCCTGCTGCCCTCGACCTTCACCGGCACACTGCTGACCTCTCAGGAAATCGACAAGCTGACCTTCACCGCTGGCCGCCTGACCCACGCCAATGGCCGCGACTCATCGGGGAACGATGACATCAGCCATGCCGGCCAGCGCAGCTCGCACCTGGATCTGTTCGGCGGCGATTACCAACTGCAGCCGAACCTGACCCTGCGCTACTACCACGGCGAACTCGACGACATCTATCGCCAGCAGTTCGCCGGGCTCGTGCATACCCTGCCACTGAGCGACGGCATCAGCCTGAAAACCGATCTTCGCTACTTCGACAGCCGCGATATCGGCGCCAGCAAGGCAGGCAGGATCGATAACCGCAACGTCAATGGCATGTTCACCCTCAGCGTCGGCTTCCACCGTTTTGCTGCCGCCTTCCAACAGCTTTCCGGTGACAGCGCATTCCCGGTCATCGATACCGGCACGCCTTACGTCGCCAATCTGGTGACCTACAACCCCTTCACCAAGATCAACGAAAAATCCTGGCAACTGCGCTACGAGTACGACTTCACCGGCATGGGGATTCCCGGCCTGACCTTCATGACGCGCTACGTCGCCGGCAGTGATATCCACAGCGGTGCGGTACGCAACGGCCGCGAATGGGAACGCGACACCGACATCGCCTACATCGTCCAGAGCGGGCCGCTCAAGGGGGTCAACATGCGCTGGCGCAACGTCACCTTCCGCTCTGGCAACGGCCTGACCCAGAGCCTGGACGAGAACCGCCTGATCGTCGCCTACACCCTGAAATTCTGGTGATCGATTCGCCTGGCTCCGCCCACGCAGAGCCAGGCACCTACGGAGAACAACAATGACAACTCCACGCACCATCGATGTCGCCGCCCTGCTCGAGGGCCGCACACTCACGCGCTTCAATTACAGGGTGATTGCCGTCTCGATACTGATCACCTTTCTCGATGGCTTCGACCTGCTGATGCTGTCGCACACCGCGTCCTACATGGCCGATGACATCGGCCTGAGCAAGCTGCAACTGGGCAATGTGTTTTCCATTGGCCTGTTCGGCATGATGCTTGGCGGCTTCTTTTTCGGTTATCTGGGCGACCGTATCGGTCGCCGCCCGACCATCATCCTCTCGGCCTTTTCCTTCGGCTTCCTGACGCTGCTGTTCGCGCTGGCCAGCAGCTATGAGGCATTGCTGGTTCTGCGTTTCTGCAATGGCTTCGCGCTCGGCGCCATGCTGCCCCTGTGCTGGGCACTGAACATCGAGTTCGTGCCGAAGCGCTATCGCGCCACGGTGGTGACCGTCATCATGGTCGGTTTCAGCCTGGGCGGCGCCATGGCTGGCCCGCTGAGCGTCTGGCTGGCACCGCGGCTCGGCTGGCAAAGCGTGTTCCTGCTCGGCGGTGGTGCCACCCTGGCCTCTGCCGTACTGCTTCTGTTCACCCTGCCCGAGTCAGTGCGGTTTCTGGTTAGCAAACAGCGACAGCCGGAGCAGGTCGCGAACATTCTCAAGCGTCTCGATCCCGACCTGGAGCTGCGCGCGGATGACCGTTACAGCCTTGGCGACGAAGTCGATCTCGGCCAGCGCTCGTTTCGGGTCAGCCAGCTATTCGCCGGAAAACTGAAATGGGTCACCCCGATGCTCTGGATCGGCTTCGGGGTCAGCTCCATGGCCATGTACTTTCTCGCCTCGTGGAGTCCGCTGGTCTACACCTACGCCGGCTTCGATCGCGGCACAGCCTCCTGGGTGAGTTCCTTCGCATCCTTCAGCGGAGCCATGGCCGGCCTGGTATTGATGCGCTTCGTCGACCGCAAGGGACCTTATGCGGTGATGGTCTACCCATTGCTGTCGCTGCCCTTCCTGCTGGTACTGGGGATCACTGGATTGCAGGGCAACGCCTTCATCGCACTCAGCCTGATCGGGGCGATCTTCGTCAAAGGCAGCCACTACGGGATCACCAGTATCGCCGGGATCTTCTACCCCAGTGCGATTCGCGCCAATGGCGCGGGCTGGGCCGCCTCGGTGGGCAAGATCGGCTCGATCCTCGGCCCCTTGCTGGGCGCCTATGTACTCAACAGTGGTCTGCCGGTGGTCAGAAGCTTCGCCATACTGGCCCTGTGCCCGGCAGTGTTGGCGCTATGTGCCTTCTGCGTGGCGCGCATCTACCCACAGGGCGGCAGCAGCAACGAGACAGCCGAAAACGACAGGAGTGCTAGCTCCATCAGCACAGGGTGAAGAGAGTGCATCTGGTCGGCAGCCTAGAGGCCCTGGCCCTCTGCTGCCGATCGAATGCCAGGCTTTCCTGTTAGACTTGCATGCCATCGCACCTCATGCGGGTCTACGCCCTTCCTGACCGTCGCCACCTGGCCTGACACAGGCAGGAAAGCAAAACGGGCGAAGACTGCCTTACATCAGACTTACCAGAATGCTCCCAGAATCAGCCCTCCTCCCCGTTACCACGCGCCCTGCCCTGTCCCGCCGCTTTTCCGTGGCGCCGATGATGGACTGGACAGACCGCCACTGCCGTTACTTCCTGCGTCAGTTGTCGCGCCATGCCCTGCTCTACACCGAGATGGTCACCACCGGCGCGCTGATCCATGGCGACCGTGAGCGCTTCCTGCGTTACAACGAGTGCGAACACCCGCTGGCGCTGCAACTGGGTGGCAGCAACCCGCAGGATCTGGCGACCTGCGCGAAGATGGCCGAGGAACATGGCTACGACGAGGTCAACCTGAACGTCGGCTGCCCCAGTGACCGGGTACAGAACAACATGATCGGTGCCTGCCTGATGGGCCACCCGGCGCTGGTGGCCGACTGCGTCAAGGCCATGCAGGACGCCGTGAACATCCCGGTGACGGTCAAGCACCGCATCGGCATCAATGGCCGCGACAGCTATGCCGAGCTGTGCGATTTCGTCGGCCAGGTGCGCGAGGCCGGCTGCCGCAGCTTTACCGTGCACGCGCGCATCGCCATCCTCGAAGGGCTGTCGCCCAAGGAGAATCGCGAGATTCCGCCACTGCGCTACGACGTGGCGGCACAGCTCAAGCAGGACTTCCCCGATCTGGAGATCATCCTCAATGGCGGCATCAAGACCCTGGAGGAATGCGAGCAGCACCTGCAGACCTTCGATGGCGTGATGCTCGGCCGCGAGGCCTACCACAACCCCTATCTGCTGGCGCAGGTCGATCAGCGCCTGTTCGGCGCGGCAGGCAACGGCATCACCCGCCTGGACGCCCTGCTCGCCATGCGCCCTTACGTGGAGCAGCACCTGCGCGAGGGCGGCAACCTGCACCATATCAGCCGTCATGTGCTGGGCCTGGCCCAGGGCTTTCCCGGCGCGCGGCGCTTTCGTCAGTTGCTGTCGACCGACCTGAACAAGGTGCAGGATCCGCTGGGCCTGCTCGATCAGGCCGCCGAGCTGCTGCGCGGGCACTGATAGGCGAGGCTCAGGCGGTAGCGGCTACGTCCGGTAGCCTCGACCAGGCCGTGCGTCTGCATGCGCCGCAGCACCTGGCGCACGCTGACCAGCGACAAGGGCTCGCCCGCTTCGCTCAGGCGGCGATGCAGCTCGCGGCTGGGCAGCCCCTGCTCGCCGGCCCCATGCAGCATCTCCACCACCTTGAGGCGCGGCATGCTGAAGCGCAGCCCGGCGGCCTGCAGCCATTGCCGACAGCGCTGGTTGTCCGGCACGCTGGCGATGGAACGAGAAGGCGGGGTCTGGGTCGACATGTTCGGGCTCCTGGCTTGTAGGTTGGAGGTCGGCTCCGCCGACCCAGGCGCATTTCATGCACTGTCTTGTAGAAAGACGAACGAGCAGGCCCAAAACCCCATCGGCATCGATGAATTTCCTCGGCAGGCTGACCGTTGAGCGCGCGCAGCGCCTCGGGTATGGTCAGTGCATCCGCAACGACAAGGCTCCGTCATGACCTCCAAGCTGGAACGACTCAAGCAATTCACCACCGTGGTCGCCGATACCGGCGATCTCGACGCCATCGCCCGCCTGCAGCCGGTGGACGCCACCACCAATCCCTCGCTGCTGCTCAAGGCCGCTGCCCTGCCCCGTTACGCCGACCTGCTGAGCCAGGCGGTCGGCGCCGGCAAGGGTGACCTCGGCCTGGCCTGCGACCATTTCGCCGTGGCCGTGGGCCAGGAAATTCTCAAGGTCATTCCGGGGCGTATCTCCACCGAGGTGGATGCGCGCCTGTCGTTCGATACCAGCGCTACCCTGAGCCGCGCGGAACGCCTGATCGGCCTGTACGAGAAGGCCGGCATCGGCCGCGAGCGGGTGCTGATCAAGATCGCCTCGACCTGGGAAGGCATCCGCGCTGCCGAACGACTGGAGAAGGCCGGCATCCAGACCAACCTCACCCTGCTGTTCGCCTTCGCCCAGGCCCAGGCCTGCGCCGATGCCGGGGTGTTCCTCATCTCGCCGTTCGTTGGCCGCATCTACGACTGGTACAAGAAAGCCGAAGGCCGCGACTTCGCCGGCAGCGAGGATCCAGGCGTGCAATCGGTCACGCGCGTCTACGACTACTACAAGGCCAATGGCTACGATACCGTGGTGATGGGCGCGAGCTTCCGCAACATCGGCCAGATCGAAGCGCTGGCCGGTTGCGACCGCCTGACCATCAGCCCCGAACTGTTGCAGAAACTGGCCGAGGACGAAGGCACGCTCGAGCGCCAGCTCGCGCCGGGGGCGGCCGGCGAACCGCGCCAGAGCCTGGATGAAAGCGCCTTCCGCTGGGCATTGAACGAAGACGCCATGGCCACCGAAAAGCTGGCCGAAGGCATCCGCCAGTTCGCCCGCGATCAGGAAAAACTCGAAGCCCTGCTCACCGCCAAGGCCTGAACGAAAAAGGGGCGTCAGCCAAGCTGACGCCCCTTTTTTCAACTCCGTAGGGTGCGCCGTGCGCACCACTCCTCTCTGCACAAGAAGCGGTGCGCACAGCGCACCCTACGTGGGAAGGATCAGTGCCGCTCCAGCGCGTTGACCAGATCGTGGAAGGCGGCGCGGTTGGAATCGTTGAGGCCCATGAGGATACGGTGCGCTTCCAGCACCTTGGCGCGCACCACGTCTTCGGACTGATCCTGCGAGGGCAGATCGTCCAGGCACTCCGGACAGGGCGCAGGGCCTTCGACGATATTGAATACCTGATCGAAGCCCATGGACTGCAAAAGCCGGGTGATGTCGTCGTGAGTGGTCACCACGGTGGGCAGCAGGCCCACTTTCTGCCGCGACAGGATGGACAGCTTGGCCAGCAGACCAAGGGTGGTGCTATCGATACTGCGGGTTTCGGTCAGGTCGATGACGATGGCCGAAAAATTCAGCGCGGTAAAAATCTTTTCAATCGTGGCATCCAGTGCCGAGCACAGCGTCAGACGAACTTCCCCGACGAACTTGAGGACGAACGTGCCATCCTGCTCAGCGAATTGGATACGACCGGGGCTCATCCCAGGGTTCATGCAAGGTTCCTGCTCAACACCAGCAAGGCGATATCATCCGGCATCTCGCCCAGATTGGCCAGACCGAGAACTTGACGCAGCCCGCTCAGGGTACCGCCGGCCTGGCTAACCAGTTGAGGCAGCGCCAGTTCCTTCTCTTTCAGCGTAGCACCCGGTAACAGATCGAGGATGCCGTCGGAGAGCAAGGTCAGGCTGAAGGCCTCGGGCAGCTCCATCACCAGATCGCCGTACTCGGCTTCCTCGAACAGCCCGACCGGCAGGCCGCGGCCCTCCAGGTAGCGCGCCTGGCCCTTCTCGAACAACACCGGCAGCGGCAGATGCCCACCGATGCTGTAGGTCAGCGTGCCCTTCTCCTGGTCGATCACGCCGCCGAGCATGGTCACGTGCTTGCCCAGCTTGCAGTTGATCAGGCCACGGTTGATGTGCCCGAGCACATCGGAGGGCTTGAACTCGGGCAAGGTGCCGCCGCGGCGCCACTCGTAGAGCAGACGCGTGGTCATGAACTTGAGCAGCACGGTGACGAAGGCCGAGGAAGCGCCATGCCCGGAAACGTCGGCGAGGTAGAAGGCAATACGCCGTTCGTCGATGCGGAAGTAGTCGACGAAGTCACCGGACAGGTACAAGGACGGGATGATCTGGTGGGCGAAGTTCAGGTCATCGACCTGCCAGGGCGTCACCGGCAGCATGTTCATCTGCACCTGGCGCCCGGCGTTCTGGTCTTCCTGCAACAGATGCAGGCTGGCCTGCAGCTCCCGGTTGGCCGCTTCCAGCTCTTCGCGGTAACGCTGGTTCTCCTGGCGCAGGCGATAGCGGTCGAGCGCACGGCGCACCGAGTGCTCGAGCACGGCCAGGTCTTCCAGGGGCTTGATCAGGTAATCGGCCGCACCGAGGCGCAGCGCCTCCACCGCATCGCTCATCACACCGGCACCGGATACCACGATGACCGGTACCTCGACGCCCATGGCGTTGATGCGGCGAATGAGTTCGAGACCATCGACCTGCGGCATGCGCAGGTCGCAGATCATCAGATCGGGCTTGGCCTGCTGGAACACTTCCAGCCCCTGCAGGCCGTTGTTGGCCTGCAATACCTCGAAACCACTGTCTTCGAGATAGGCCGCGAGGCTTGCACGCACGACATCGTCGTCGTCGATGATCAGCAAAGTGGCACTGGTTTTGAGCATGGGTCATCCAGGCAAACTGCGCCGGAGCAATAGGATTGCAGCCAAGGCGCAGCGCCGCGAAAGGGGTGCCAGGGCAATTTCAAGGGGCAGACGGTACTCCCATCCGCCGGGCGATTCAAGCCGGTGCCGGTCGTCGTTCGGTGGCTTTACAGGGTAAATCGGCGGGGGTTATAAGGGCCGGTAGGACAAAACACAAGCAGAGGGCAGCGTCCATGAGTCAGAACGATCGAGCGTACAGCGAGAAGCGCGACTTCATCCGCATGCGGCTGGAAACACCGGTTACGCTGCACCATGCTGGCGGTGAAACACCAGCAATGTGCCTGGATCTGTCGAGTACCGGCATGCAAATCGAGGCCGAAGTGCAGCTCGCCATGGGCAACAAGGTGCGTGTGCACATCCCATCCGACCACAACGAGCTAGCAGGCCTGGATGCCGAGGCCGAGGTGGTGCGCGTCAGCGACCTGGGTGACGGCCGGCAATCCTTGGGCCTGGCCATCATCTCGATGAGCTGAAATTCCCGGCAACGAAAAAGGCGGCTCGAAGCCGCCTTTTTCATGTTCGCAGCAATCAGAAGTCGTCTTCGACCTGCCCATCCTTGACCTTGAACTCGCGCGTCTGCAAGTAGGCGTTGCGGATGAAGGTGTACTTGTCGCCACTGATCAGGCGCTCGGCCTTCAGCAGGCTGGCGCGGGTATCGATCACCTCCACGCCACGCGTCACGTTGCGGGTGGGGACGTGATCCATGTAGGGATAGGGCGTCAGGAAGGCCTCCGGCACAAGCCCCCCCGCATCACGCACGGTGCTCGGGCCGAGGAAGGGAATGACCAGATACGGGCCACTGTCGACGCCCCAGACGCCCAGGGTCTGGCCGAAATCCTCGTCGCTCTTGGCCAAGCCCATGTGCCTGGCCACATCGAAGAAACCCAGCAGGCCGAAAGTGGTGTTGAAGATCAGACGACTGGTATCGACGCCGGCGTCATGCAACTTACCCTGCAAAAGGTTGTTGGCCAGATTGCCGACATCGCCGATATTGCCGAAGACATTGTGCACCCCATCCTCGAGGAATTGCGGCGTGACGGCCTGATACCCCTGCGCCACAGGCTTGAGCGCATAGGTGTCGAGGGTATCGTTGAAGCGGAACATGGCGCGGTTGAAGCCTTCCCAGGGGTCTTCTTCCGTGGCGGCCTGGCCCATGCCAGGCAGCAGCGCACCGACCAGCAGCATCAGGCTGCCCAGGCGCGCGATCCAGTGAGCACCGTTCACATGCATTGATTCTCTCCTTGAGGAAAAGGTAACCGCACCAGCGGCCCGAAAGCCGCGCAGTATAAAACCTGAAGCCCAGATTGGGCAGCATAGCGGAGATACCGATGAGCGATAAGCCACTACTGCACACCGCCACGATTCCCGTGCGCTGGGGCGACATGGACAGCTATGGGCACGTCAATAACATCCTTTACATGCAATACCTGGAAGAAGCCCGGGTCGCCTGGTTCGAGCGTGTCTGCATCCCCATGAGTGGCGCGGCGCAAGGCCCGGTGGTGCTGCAAACCCAGCACACCTACCTGAAACCCGTGGTACACCCGGCTACCGTGCTGGTGGAACTGCGCGCCGGCACCGTGGGGCGCAGCAGCCTGGTCATCGAACATCGCCTGAGCACCCTGGAAGACCCGCATACGCTCTATGGCGAAGGCTACTGCAAGCTGGTGTGGGTCGATCACGAAAGCGCCCGCCCCATCGCACTGCCGGAACATCTGCGCGCCCTGCTCGCAGTCATCTGACCGTCACATTTCAGTCATCCGGCAGGGCTAGAGTGATCCTGGCCACTGTCACGGATGCTCTCATGCCACATTCCCCCCCTACCGCTCTGCTGTTCGAGCTTTCCGGCTGCCTGGTCGACTTCGGCGCCCGCACCCTGCCAACCGCGCTGCAGCGCCTCTACCCGGAGCACACAGTGCCCAGCCCTGCAAGCACGCCAGAACGGGCTCTGGCCGAGCTGCTCGGTCAGCCACCGACGACCGCACAACTGCAGACCCTGCAGCAGGCCCTCAGCGAAGCGGCTGGCACCTATGCCCAACTCACCCCAGGCAGCCAAGAGCTGCTGCAAGGCCTGGATGAAAGCGACATTCCTTGCGCCTGGCTCGATGCCCTGCCTGGCGATGCCAGCCTGTTGCTGGCCGAACACTTGCCGACCTCCATCAAATCCGTGTCGATGCGCCAGGCAAGGCCTTGGCCAGCGCCGGACAGTTGCTGGCAAGCGCTGAGCCAACTGGGCGTCGAGCGTCTGGACGGCTGCATCCTCATCGGCAGCCATCCCCTGCTGCTGCAGGCCGGTCTCAACGCCGGCTGCTGGACCATCGGTCTGGCTGTGAGTGGCCCGCTGTGCGGCCAGGCCCCCAGCGACTGGCAAGCGTTGTCGGCCAGCGAGCAGGAGCGCCTGCGTGCCGAAGCCACGCTGCAACTCTATCGCCTGGGCGTGCATTCGGTGGTGGATCACCTGGGCGAAATCGGCGCCAGCCTGGAAGACATCGGCCTACGCCGGAGCAAGGGCGAAAAGCCCTGAGAGCCAATGCAAAGGCTCTGAAGGCTTGACCCGAATCAGGCAAAGCTACCGCGCTTGGATTACCCTTGAAGGGCAGGCTGAAACCTTCCGGCATCGCCTGGGGTCAATGCCTAAGCCCATTGGACAAGGAGCACTCTATGCCAGCAAACGATCTGCAGCAGCAATTGGAAGCCCTCCACCAACACCTGGCCCAGGACACGCCGCTCAGTGAAGAAGAGCGGGCATCGCTCTACCTGCTGACCCAGGAGATCGAAGTGCAGCTGGCCCGCGAAGCCGCTGCAGCCCCCGACGCCACCCTGGTCGACGGCGTCAACCTGGCGGTGGAACGTTTCGAGGCCAGCCACCCCACCCTCGCCGGTACACTGCGCAACATCATGCAAAGCCTGGCCAATATGGGAATTTGAGCGGCAAGCTTCAAGCTTCAAGCTTCAAGCTGCAAGCCAAACCCCTGGGCCATGCCTCTACTGGCGGGGCAGGCGGGCGTTTTCCGGCGTGATCGCCTCGGTGCTGCGGTACGGGTTGATGTCCAGCCCGCCGCGGCGCACATAACGGGCGTAGACGGTCAATGACTGCGGCTGCAGCAGGCGCTGCAGGTCGAGGAAGATGCGCTCCACGCACTGTTCGTGAAAGTCGGCATGCTGGCGGAAGCTCACCAGATAGGCCAGCAGGCTGGCGTGATCCAGCGCCGCACCGCGGTACTGCACGACCAGGCTGCCCCAGTCAGGCTGACCGGTAACCGGGCAGTTGGACTTGAGCAGATGGCTGTGCAGGCTCTCCTCCACCACGCGCCCGGCGTCGCAACGCAAGAGTTCCGGCTGCGGGTGGTCGTACTGGCTGACGCTGACGTCCAGCGCGTCGATGCACTGCCCCGGCAACCTCGCCACACCCTCATCCGCCACCTCCACCAAGGAACGCAGACGCACCGTCACCGGCTTGCCGGCCACAGCCGAGAGATCCCGCGCCAGGGTGCTCTGCACCTCGCCCCAGGTGGCGAAAACCGTCTGGTTCAGCGAATTGAGATAGAGCTTGAAGGATTTCGACTCGATGATGTTCGGCGAGTCGGCAGGGATGGCGAACTCGCCGATGGCCACCACCGGCTTGCCGGAAGGCAGCAACCAGGACAGCTCGTAGCAGTTCCAGTAGTCCACGCCCCAGTACGGCAGGTTGGCGCCATCGAGGCCCAGCTCCGCCCACTTGGTGCTGCGCGAGATGGCAAACAGCAGCTCCGGGCTGTACTCGGCGATGTACTGGCTGGACTTGCCCAGCGGGGAATGTTCGGCGGGGTGCTGCATGACGGGGAGTCCGGGTTGGCAAAAAACTCGGCGAGTTTAGCGGGTTGACCGCCACGCCGCACGCATCAAGCACCCTGCAGACAACCTGTAGGAGCGAGCTCTGCTCGCGAGGCTTGTGGCGGCCAAACCATTCGCGAGCAGAGCTCGCTCCTACGAAAACGATCAGCTATCCGACGGATCGTAGCTTTGCCTGCGAAAATCGCGAATCAGCCCGCGCCTACAGAAGCGAAAGTCTGCCGTCACTGGCGCATGCCGCGACCGCTGACCAGCAGGCGGATGCACAGGGTGTAGAGCACCACGGTGGCCAGCAGCATGAAGCCAATGGCCACGCCGATGCGGATGTCGGACACGCCGAGGATGCCGTAACGGAAGGCATTGACCATGTGCAGGATGGGGTTGCCCAGCGACACCGCCTGCCAGAACGGCGGCAACAGGGTGATGGAATAGAACACCCCGCCCAGGTAGGTCAGCGGCGTCAGGACGAAGGTGGGGATGATCGAGATGTCGTCGAAGTTGCGCGCGAATACCGCGTTGACGAACCCGCCAAGGGAGAAGATGGTCGCGGTCAGCAGCACCACCAGCACCGTCACGCCCAGGTGATGCACCTGCAGATGGGTAAAGAACAGCGACAGGCAGGTGACGATCACCCCTACCGCCAGCCCACGCAGCACGCCGCCGATGACGAAGCCGATGAGGATGGTGTGCGGCGAGACCGGCGACACCAGCAGTTCCTCGACGTTGCGCTGGAACTTGCTGCCGAAGAAGCTCGACACCACGTTGCCGTAGCTGTTGGTGATCACCGACATCATGATCAGCCCCGGCACGATGTACTCCATGTAGCTGAAGCCGCCCATGTCGCCGATCTGCCGGCCGATCAGGTTACCGAAGATGACGAAGTACAAGACCATGGTGATCGCTGGCGGTAGCAGGGTCTGCGGCCAGATACGCACGAAACGGCGCACTTCGCGATGGACGATGGTGCGCAGGGCCACCAGGTTGGCGGCGAATTCGCTGTTCAGATACTGGGTATTCATTGCGCCACCTTGGCCAGGTTCTTTTCCACCAGGGAGACGAACAGCTCCTCCAGGCGATTGGTCTTGTTGCGCAGGCTGAGCACCTGCACCTGCTGCTGCGCCAGTTGCTGGAACAGCGCATTGAGGCCCTGGCTCTTCTCCACCTGCACCTCCAGGGTGTGGTGGTCGACCAGGCGCACCGGGTAACCGGCCAGGTTCGGCGCCTCGTTGTAGGAATCCTTGAGATCGAGCAGGAAAGTCTCGACGTGCAGCTTCTTCAGCAGATCCTTCATGCTGCTCAGCTCGACGATGCGGCCGTGGTCGATGATGCCGATGTTGCGGCAGAGCTGCTCGGCCTCTTCCAGATAATGGGTGGTGAGGATGATGGTGATGCCCTGCCGGTTCAGCTCGGTGAGAAAGCCCCACATCGAACGGCGCAGTTCGATGTCCACCCCGGCGGTGGGCTCATCGAGGATCAGCAGGCGCGGCTGATGCACCAGGGCACGGGCGATCATCAAACGCCGCTTCATGCCACCGGACAGCTCGCGCGAGGCCACGTCGCGCTTGTCCCACAGGCCGAGCTGGGTCAGGTACTGCTCGGCACGCTCCTTGGCGATGGAACGCGGAATACCATAGTAGCCAGCCTGAGTGACGACGATGTCGAACACCTTCTCGAACTGGTTGAAGTTGAACTCCTGCGGCACTACGCCCAGGCAACGCTTGAGCGCGTAGGGTTCGCGGTCGAGGTCATGACCGAACACATTGACCGTGCCGCTGCTCTTGTTCACCAGCGTGGAGAGCACGCCGATGGTGGTGGACTTGCCGGCGCCATTGGGGCCGAGCAAGGCGAAGAAGTCACCTTCGGCGACGTCCAGATCGATGCCGTGCAAAGCCTGGAAGCCGTTGCCGTAGGTCTTGGTCAACTGGCGAATGGACAGAGCGCTGCTCATGAAGAAGGGATTTCCCGCACGAAGATGTGATGTTCATAGATGAGGGCGAGCGCGCCGGTTTGCAACCGCGTGTGTCACCCCCTCTGGCGTTGGCATGCACCCTACCGACCCGGACGCGCCGAGAAAAGGCCGGCGCGCCAATCTTGATTATCGACTGCGTCGATACACCCGGCAAAAGGTTGGGGCGAACTCGCCCCAAGCGGGGCGGTCACTTGCACAGAGCCCAGACGATTGCATCCTGACTGGACTTTTCGACGTCATTCATGACTATGCTCGAAGACGTCACCCGCACGAATCATGGAGAAATGCACATGCCTGTCATCTGGTTGCTGGTTCTACTGATCGGGGTCGCCTACCTGGCCCATAGTCGCACTGCCGCCCGCCCGGCTCTCGGCATCACCGCGGCCTACCTGCTGGCCATGGCCCTGTTCAGTTCTGTACCCGGCTGGCTGCAACTGCTGCTGTGGGTCGTTACCGGCACCGTGGCGGTCTTCATCCTGCTCGGCGATCTACGCCGGCAGTGGTTCACCAAGCCCCTGTTCACCTGGTTCCAGCGCGTACTGCCGCCCATGTCGGCCACCGAGCGTGATGCCATCGAAGCCGGCACGGTGTGGTGGGATGGCGAGCTGTTCAGCGGCAAACCGGACTGGGACAAGCTGCTGGCCTACCCCAAGGCCAAGCTCACCGAAGAAGAACAGGCTTTCATCGACGGCCCCACCGAAGAACTCTGCGCCATGGTCAGCGACTGGCAGGTCGGCCAACAGATGGATCTGCCGGAAAAGGCCTGGCAGCACATCAAGCAACACGGCTTCTTCGCCCTGATCATCCCCAAGGAATATGGCGGCAAGGGCTTCTCCGCCTATGCCCACTCGCAGGTGGCGATGAAACTGGCCACCCGCTGCGGCGACCTGGCCTCCACCGTGATGGTGCCCAACTCCCTCGGCCCGGCCGAGCTGCTGCTGCACTACGGCACCGATGAGCAGCGCCAGCACTACCTGCCACGCCTGGCCAGCGGTGAAGACATCCCCTGCTTCGGCCTCACCGGCCCGTTGGCCGGCTCCGATGCCGGCGCCATGCCGGACAACGGCATCATCTGCAAGGGCCAGTGGAACGGCGAGGAAGTCATCGGCCTGCGCCTGAACTGGGAAAAGCGCTACATCACCCTGGGCCCCGTGGCCACCCTGCTCGGCCTGGCCTTCAAGGCCTATGACCCCGACCATCTGCTGGGCGACAAGGAAGAGCTGGGCATCAGCCTGGCGCTGATCCCCACCGATACCCCCGGTGTGGAAATCGGCCGCCGCCACCTGCCGCTGGGCGCCGCTTTCATGAACGGGCCGAACTGGGGCAAGGACGTGTTCATCCCCCTCGACTACCTGATCGGTGGCCAGGAATACCTGGGCAAAGGCTGGATGATGCTGATGAACTGCCTGTCGGTGGGCCGTTCCATCTCGCTGCCCGCCGTCGGCACCGGCGCCGCCAAGTTCACCAGCCTCACCACCGGGCAATATGCCCAGCTACGTGAACAGTTCAACGTGCCGCTGGCCGCCTTCGAGGGCATCCAGGAAGCCATGGCACGCATCGGCGGCAACGCCTGGCTGATGGACAGCGCGCGCATCCTTACCGCCAATGCCGTCGACCTGGGCGAGAAGCCCTCGGTGCTGTCGGCGATCCTCAAGTACCACCTCACCGAGCGCGGCCGCGAGTGCATTGGCCACGCCATGGACGTGCACGCCGGCAAGGGCATCATCATGGGCCCGAACAACTACCTGGGCCGCTCCTGGCAAGGTGCGCCCATCTTCATTACGGTCGAGGGCGCCAACATCCTCTCGCGCAACCTGATGATCTTCGGCCAGGGCGCCATCCGCTGCCATCCGTACGTGCTCAAGGAAATGGCCCTGGCCGACCGTGACGACAAGGATCAGGCCCTGGCCGAGTTCGACGAGCTGCTGATGAGGCACATCGGCTTCGCCGTCGGCAATGCCGCCAGCAGCCTGCTGCTGGGCCTGACCCTGGGTCGTCTGGGCGCCGTGCCTGGCGACGACCTCAGCCAGCCCTACTACCGCGCCCTCAACCGCCTGGCGGCCGCCTTCGCCCTGTGCGCCGACAGCAGCATGATGCTGCTCGGCGGCGACCTGAAACGCCGCGAGCGCCTCTCCGCTCGCCTTGGCGACGTGCTCAGCTACCTCTACCTGGGCTCCGCCGCGCTCAAGCGCTACCACGATCTGGACTACCCGGAAGCTGTTCGTCCGCTGCTGCGCTGGGCCATGGAGGAAAACCTCTACCAAGCCGAAAACGCCCTGGCCGAGCTGCTCGGTAACTTCCCCAACCGCCTGTTCGGCTGCCTGCTCAAGGTGCTGGTATTCCCGCTGGGCCGTCGCCATCGCGGCCCCAGCGATGCCCTGGACGCCGAAGTGGCCGAAATCATCGGCCGCCCGGCCGGCGACCCGGCACTGGAGTCGGTGCTCGAAGGCTGCTACCGCCCGCAGGACGAACAGGATCCCGTGGGCGCGCTGCAGCATGCCATCAACCTGGTGCAAGCCAGCCAGGATGCACGCAAACGCCTGCACAAGGCGCTCAAGGACGGCAGCCTGCAACCGGCACCGGGCCAGAATGCAATCGACGCGGCGGTAGCCGCCGGCATCCTCGACAGCGAACAGGGCGAACGCTTGCAAGCCGCCGAAGCAGCACGCCGCCGCGTGATCGACGTCGACGACTTCGCCAAGGAAGAACTAAAGCTAAGTCGCGGCAAAATACGTTGAAACCTTGGGGGCAATCCGCAATGGATTGCCCCCGCTGCTGCCCCCCGAAGAAGTGAATTTATTCGCGTAGGGCGTACCGGTACGCTGGCCGCTCGGAAGCAGTACGCCGTTGGGAGTATTGGGCGTAGGTTGTGGTGCCGAACTGGGCATGGCCCGGCGGACTGTTCGCTGGCGCTCCTGAGTCCGCCCTACGGCTGCTAAGCATCGGCGTAGGGCGTACTCGCGAAGCAGTACGCCGTTGGGGCAGGGGGTTACCTAAACTTCAGGCGCGTGCAGAGCCCGCCCAGGAGGGCGAACGCAATCGTCGTGGAAGAGGTCGAGCGACATGGATGTCGCGACGACTGCATGGATGCAGGAGGTAGAGCGACGCAGGATGCCAAAGCCGAGAGCCGCGATGGGCCAGGGATGGCCCACCGTGGCGGGCCTCTGGAGCGGCGATGGAGTGAGCGAACCCCGGCGCAGCCGGGGCCGGATGAAAGGGCGGAGGTTTTGGTTACTTTTGCCCGCAAAAGTGACTCGCACGGGAGGGCGAAACCAAAAACATCAGCAAAAACGCGGCAATTCGGAACAAGCTCCCGGACAACCAGCAACCCAACACACAAGCTTGCCAGTCCGGTATCTCCCCTAAAAATGCGATACCCCATAAATTCGCACTTATGCCTTTGAGGCCCCCTGTCCCTGCTAACCGAACAACTCCAATTGCTCCTGCTGCCCCCGCAGGTCATGCAGACGCACGCCGACGCCAAGCAGACGCACCGGCTTGTCGCCGCGGGCATGGGCCAGGCTGAGCAACTGCCGATAGCTGTCCAGGTCACGGCTGGCACCGGCCTGTTCCAGAGTGGTCTGGGTGAAATCGTGGAACTTGACCTTGACGAAGGGTTTGTCCGGCCGGTAGCTGGCATCCAGCCGCTGCAGGCGCTCGTTCATCTCTTCCAGTAGCGTCGGCAACTTGTCCAGGCAGCTTTGCAGATCCGGCAGATCCTGGTCGTAGGTGTGCTCGACGCTCAGCGACTGGCGGCGGCTGTCCACCTTCACCGAGCGCTCGTCCAGACCCCGCGCCAGGCTCCACAGGCGTTCGCCGAAGCTGCCGAATTCACGCACCAGCGCCAGCTTGTTCCAGTCACGCAGATCCAGGCAGGTGCGTATGCCCAGGCGCGCCAGCTTCTGCGCGGTGACCTTGCCCACCCCATGCAGCTTGCTCACCGGCAAGGCAGCAACGAAATCGTCCACCTGATCCGGAGTGATCACGAACAGGCCATCGGGCTTGCGCCAGTCACTGGCAATCTTGGCCAGGAACTTGTTCGGTGCCACCCCGGCAGACACGGTGATGTGCAGCTCCTGCGCCACACGTCGGCGAATCTCCTGAGCGATGCGCGTCGCACTGCCGGCGAAATGTGGCGATTCGCTGACGTCGAGGTAGGCCTCGTCCAGCGACAACGGCTCGATCAGGTCGGTGAACTGACGAAAGATGCCGTGAATGTCGCGGGAAACCGCGCGGTACACCTCGAAACGAGGTTTGACGATCAGCAGATCCGGGCACAGCTTCAAAGCGTGCCGTGACGACATCGCCGAGCGCACGCCATAGGCACGCGCCTCGTAGTTGCAGGTGGCGATCACCCCACGCCGCTCGGCCGAGCCACCCACCGCCAGCGGCCGATTGGCCAGGCTCGGGTCGTCGCGCATTTCGATTGCGGCGTAAAAGCAGTCGCAGTCAATATGGATAATCTTGCGCACGACACCCTCGAAAGCCTCGCCCGGCCTGGCCTGGAGCGCTGAAGTCTAACAGGTGTTTGAGGCTAAGCACCTGACTTGAAAACACTTTTATCGCAATCGACGGTTGACAGATGCGCCACTGACTGTAGAATGCCGCCCCACAGACGCGGGATGGAGCAGTCTGGTAGCTCGTCGGGCTCATAACCCGAAGGTCGTAGGTTCAAATCCTGCTCCCGCAACCA
>NZ_JBQLIX010000042.1:0-43043 GCF_052156495.1 Pseudomonas sp. NCHU5216
CATGTGAGAGTAGGTCATCGTCAAGCTCCTATACGAAACCCCAGATCGCTAACGCGGTCTGGGGTTTCTTCTTTGCGCTGCGCACAAGCCAAAGCCTGGCGTAGGGTGCGCTGTGCGCACCGAAACTCCGAGCTCAAGGCCATGGTGCGCGCGGCGCACCCTACGCAGGTTCGAGGTGGCTCGATACATACGGAGGTTCGAGCGGCCTGTAGGTGCGCTGTGCGCACCGAGACTCCGGGTTTATGGTCAAGGTGCGCGCAGCGCACCCTACGGTGGTGCTTCGTAGCCTTAGGGAAGTCTGCGGGAACAAAAGCTGCCTGTTAATCCGGGTTTTGGTTGGGCGTGCCGCTGCAGCGCCAAGGGTGGTTTTCTATGCAACGCCCGGAGGCGTCGCTATCATGCCAACCTTGTTCAAGGTGGGGCCTTTCATGCAGGCATTGTTGAAGCTTATCCAAGACGGGCGCTTTCATTCGGGGGAAGCGCTGGGCGCTGCTTTGGGTGTCAGCCGTAGTGCTATCTGGAAGCAACTACAAGGGCTGCAGGCCGAGTTCGGTCTTGAGGTGTTCCGCGTTCCCGGCAAGGGCTACCGGCTTGCGCAGCCGTTGCAGCTTCTGGATGTCGAGGCTATCACTCAGCATGCCGGGCAACTGCATTGGCCTGTCCAGGTGCTGGCGGCGGTCGACTCCACCAATGCCGAGGTCATGCGTTCGCTTGCCCGCCAGGTGTCGGCGCCTTTCGCCGTGTTCGCCGAACGTCAGACGGCGGGGCGCGGCAGGCGTGGACGGGCCTGGGTAAGTCCCTTTGCAGAGAATCTGTATGGCAGCCTGGCGGTACGGGTCGATGGTGGTATGCGCCAGGTGGAGGCGCTGAGCCTGAGTATCGGGCTTGCCGTTGCCCGCGCATTGCAGTGCTTCGGTCTGGATGATGTCGGCCTCAAGTGGCCGAATGACATATTGCTGGGTGGCCGCAAGGTATCCGGGATTCTGCTGGAGCTCGTTGGCGACCCCGCGGATATCTGTCATGTGATCATCGGTATCGGCATCAATGTGAACATGCTTGCGGAAAAGGCGGAGGCCATCGAGCAGCCCTGGACGTCCATGCGCCAGGTGCTGGGGCATCCGGTCGACCGTAACGAGTTGGCGGGGGAGCTGCTGGGGCAGCTCGCTGCCTATCTTGCCAGGCATTGGCAGGCTGGATTCGCTGGTGTACGCCATGAGTGGGAGAGCTTGCATGCCTGGCAGGGGAGAGAGGCGGCTTTGATAGCAGGTGAGCGGGTGACCACGGGAAGGATTCTTGGGGTCGATGATTCGGGTGCCATTCACCTGGATATCGATGGCAAGGCGTCTGCTTTCAGTGGTGGAGAGTTGAGCTTGAGGTTGCGCGATGATTCTTGAGCTCGACTGCGGTAACAGCTTTATCAAGTGGCGCATTCTCAGTTCACCTGAGCAGGCCGTGCTTCATGTGGGGATAGTCGACTCTCTGGAGCGTTTGTTCGCCGAGCTGGGCGCTTTGACTGGGGTGAGCATTAGCCATTGCCGTCTGGTCAGTGTGCGCAGCGATGCAGAGACGGTCGCTCTGGTTACCCAGCTACGGATCCGCTTTGCCGTCGAGCCGGTCTGTGCCGTGCCGGCTCAGCAGCAGGGGGCGGTGATCAATGGCTACGATGATCACGCTCGCCTCGGGCTCGATCGCTGGTTGGCCGTGCTTGGGGGGTATCATCTCGGGCAGCGTGCCTGCCTCATCATCGATCTGGGTACGGCCGTGACCGCCGATCTGGTGGCCAGCGATGGACGGCATCTGGGGGGATTTATCTGTCCCGGGGTGCCGTTGATGCGCGAGCAGTTGAGCACCCACACCCGACGTATTCGCTATGACCGGGAGTCGGCAGCCTTGGCCTTGTCGACACTCGAGCCAGGGCGTTCCACGGCAGAAGCGGTGGAGCGGGGGTGTGTACTGATGCTGCGCGGTTTCGTGCGGGAACAGTATCAGGAGGCACTGCGGCATTTTCCCCAGGGGGTGGAGGTGTTTCTCACGGGGGGCGACGTCGATCTGGTCAGGGATGTGATTCCCGGTGCGCAGGTAGTTCCCGATCTGGTTTTCGTTGGGCTGGCGATTGCCTGCCCCTTGGTGTGAGGCCTGGCATGCGTTGGATTCTCCTTTTGCTGATTCTCTTGAATGCCTTCTATTACATCTGGCATCAGCAGCAGGCGCCCCTGCGTGCCAAGGAGGTCGCGCCGGTCGAGCCTTATCAGGGTGAGCGCAAGGATATTCGTCTGCTCAGTGAAGCCGACTCTGCGGCCAGTAGCAGAGCCGGCAGAGGGGGGGGCGATGGCGCGGAGTCCGAGGACGCCTCTGCCTGCCTTTATCTGGGCAGTTTCGAGCGTGAAGCTCAGGCCCGAGAGGTGGAGCAGCGCTTGCTGTCGCTGGATATCAAGGTGCAGGTGCGCTCGGTGGATGCCGCGGCGGGCGTCGAGTTCTGGGTCTATCTGGAGCCTCTGGCATCGCGCCAGGCCTCATTGCGACAGTTGCGTGAATTGCAGGCGCGCAACGTCGATAGCTACATCATCACTCAGGGAGATCTGGCCAATGGCATTTCCCTGGGCATCTTCCCACGCAAGGATTCGGCAGAGGTGGTGATGCAGCGTCTGCATGATGCGGGCTACGAGCCGAAGATTCGTGAGCTGCCCCGTGCGCATCGCAGTTTCTGGGTGCAGGTGGCACCTGAAAGTCGGCGATTGGCCGATGAAGTCTTGCTGGGGCGCCTGGCTGGAGATTTTGCCGGTTTGCAACATCAATTAATGCCTTGTGAAGGCGTTGCAATGCCCCAGTAGTTTGCATAGAATGGCGCCCGCTTCGCAGGGTGGTCAAAGTTGGTTCCCGACGAAGATGCTGTCGATGTAGCTAACCTCAAGATTTTAAATGAGAAAAAGCTTGACAGTAGGGTGGCAGATCTAGAAAATGCCGCCTCACTTTGGAGGGGTTCCCGAGCGGCCAAAGGGATCAGACTGTAAATCTGACGTCATCGACTTCGAAGGTTCGAATCCTTCCCCCTCCACCAGATTCGGCGTGAGCTGCAAGCTCCGCGGGCATAGTTCAGTGGTAGAACCTCAGCCTTCCAAGCTGATGATGCGGGTTCGATTCCCGCTGCCCGCTCCAGTTTGTGTTTCGTGCAAAAGAGTTTGGCTCATGTAGCTCAGTTGGTAGAGCACACCCTTGGTAAGGGTGAGGTCAGCGGTTCAAGTCCGCTCATGAGCTCCATCTAATAAAGGCAGATATGAAAGTATCTGCCTTTGTTTTAAGTGGCATATATGGCTTGCTCAATTCTTCGCTAGGAGACGGTCAAGATGGCTAAAGAGAAATTCGAACGTAACAAACCGCACGTCAACGTCGGCACCATCGGTCACGTTGACCACGGTAAGACCACTCTGACCGCTGCTCTGACCCGCGTCTGCTCCGAAGTTTTCGGTTCGGCCAAGGTCGACTTCGACAAGATCGACAGCGCTCCGGAAGAGAAAGCTCGTGGTATCACCATCAACACTGCGCACGTAGAGTACGACTCCAACATTCGTCACTACGCGCACGTTGACTGCCCGGGCCACGCCGACTACGTGAAGAACATGATCACCGGTGCTGCCCAGATGGACGGCGCGATCCTGGTCTGCTCGGCTGCCGACGGCCCCATGCCGCAAACCCGTGAGCACATCCTGCTGTCCCGTCAGGTAGGCGTACCGTACATCGTCGTGTTCCTGAACAAGGCCGACATGGTTGACGACGCCGAGCTGCTGGAGCTGGTCGAGATGGAAGTTCGCGACCTGCTGAGCACCTACGACTTCCCGGGCGACGACACTCCGATCATCATCGGTTCCGCGCTGATGGCGCTGAACGGCGAAGACGACAACGAGCTGGGCACCACTGCCGTCAAGAAGCTGGTCGAGACTCTGGATACCTACATCCCTGAGCCGGTTCGTGCCATCGACAAGCCGTTCCTGATGCCGATCGAAGACGTGTTCTCGATCTCCGGCCGCGGTACCGTGGTAACTGGCCGTGTCGAGCGCGGTATCGTCAAGGTTCAGGAAGAGATCGAGATCGTCGGTCTGCGTCCGACCACCAAGACCACCTGCACCGGCGTGGAAATGTTCCGCAAGCTGCTGGACGAAGGTCGTGCTGGCGAGAACTGCGGCGTGCTGCTGCGCGGCACCAAGCGTGATGAAGTCGAGCGTGGTCAGGTACTGGCCAAGCCGGGCACCATCAAGCCGCACACCAAGTTCGAGGCTGAGGTTTACGTGCTGTCCAAGGAAGAAGGTGGTCGTCACACCCCGTTCTTCAAGGGCTACCGTCCGCAGTTCTACTTCCGTACCACCGACGTGACCGGTTCGTGCGAACTGCCGGAAGGCGTTGAGATGGTAATGCCGGGCGACAACATCAAGATGGTTGTCACCCTGATCAAGCCGATCGCCATGGAAGACGGCCTGCGCTTCGCGATTCGCGAAGGCGGCCGTACCGTTGGTGCCGGCGTGGTTGCCAAGATCGTCGAATAATCGGTTGATCTGTCACTCTCAGGCCGGCATAATGGTCGGCCTGATTCATCTAGGTCAGTAGCTCAATTGGCAGAGCGGCGGTCTCCAAAACCGCAGGTTGGGGGTTCGATTCCCTCCTGACCTGCCATTTTCTAACGAATTTGGCGCGTCTTTCACAGGATCCTCTCGAATGAATGGTAAGGCTGAAGCCCAAGACTCTCGCTTTGATCTGGTCAAGTGGCTGGTTGTCGCTGCCCTGGTTGTAGTGGGTGTGGTCGGTAATCAGTACTTTGCCGCCGAGCCGATCCTTTATCGCGTTCTTGGTGTGCTGGTGCTCGCTGTCGTGGCTGCTTTCGTGGCCTTTCAGACGGCTCGTGGCCAGGCCTTCGCGGTGTTGCTGAAAGAAGCTCGCGTCGAAATTCGCAAGGTCGTATGGCCAACCCGCCAGGAAACCACGCAGACCACGCTGATCGTGGTGGCTGTGGTGCTGGTGATGGCGCTGCTGCTGTGGGGGCTCGACTCCCTGCTCGGTTGGCTTGTTTCCCTGATTGTAGGTTAAGGGTGTCCCGTGGCTAAGCGTTGGTACGTCGTGCATGCTTACTCGGGTTACGAGAAGCATGTCATGCGCTCGCTGATCGAGCGCGTCAAGCTGGCTGGCATGGAAGATGACTTTGGCGAGATTCTCGTGCCCACTGAAGAAGTGGTCGAGATGCGCAACGGTCAGAAGCGCAAGAGTGAGCGCAAGTTCTTCCCTGGCTATGTGCTGGTACAGATGGAAATGAACGAGGCGACTTGGCACTTGATCAAGGACACGCCTCGCGTCATGGGCTTCATTGGTGGTACGGCCGACAAGCCGGCGCCGATCACCGAGAAGGAAGCCGAAGCCATTCTCCGTCGTGTTGCCGACAGTGGCGACAAGCCCAAGCCGAAGACGTTGTTCGAGCCGGGCGAGATGGTGCGCGTCATCGATGGCCCGTTCGCCGATTTCGGCGGTGTGGTCGAAGAAGTGAATTACGAGAAGAGCCGTATCCAGGTTGCAGTGACCATCTTCGGTCGCTCCACCCCGGTCGAGCTGGAGTTCAGTCAGGTCGAGAAGGCATAACTGACATAAGCATCCCTCACCCCGCAGCCCCAGGCTGCGGGGTTTTGTCGTCATTGGGATAAATGCGTAAGTAACCGGGGAGCCTTGCGAGGCGTTCGAACCCGAAATTGGAGTAGCTAATGGCTAAGAAGATTCAGGCTTATATCAAGCTGCAAGTTAAAGCCGGTCAGGCAAACCCGTCGCCACCCGTGGGCCCGGCTCTGGGTCAGCACGGCGTGAACATCATGGAATTCTGCAAGGCGTTCAACGCCAAGACCCAGGGCATGGAACCTGGTCTGCCGACTCCTGTGATCATCACCGTTTACAGCGACCGCAGCTTCACCTTTGAAACCAAGAGCACCCCGGCTTCCGTACTGCTGAAAAAAGCAGCCGGCATCCAGAGTGGCTCCAGCCGTCCCAACACCCAGAAAGTCGGCACCGTTACCCGTGCTCAGCTGGAAGAGGTCGCCAAGACCAAACAGGCCGATCTGACTGCAGCTGACATGGATGCGGCCGTGCGTACCATCGCCGGTTCCGCTCGTAGCATGGGCCTGAACGTGGAGGGTGTGTAATGGCTAAGTTGACCAAGCGCCAGAAGGCCATCGCCGCCAAGGTTGAAGCTGGCAAGGCTTATTCCTTTGAAGACGCAGCCAAGCTGCTGGCCGAACTGTCGGCCGTCAAGTTCACCGAGTCCTTCGACATCGCCGTGAACCTGGGCGTCGACCCGCGTAAATCCGACCAGGTCGTACGTGGCGCCACCGTTCTGCCGAACGGTACCGGCAAGACCGTACGCGTTGCCGTGTTCACCCAAGGCCCGGGCGCTGAAGCTGCTCTGGCTGCCGGTGCCGACAAGGTTGGCATGGACGATCTGGCCGCCGAAATGAAGGCTGGCGATCTGAACTATGACGTCGTCATCGCTTCCCCGGACGCCATGCGCGTCGTCGGTCAGCTGGGTCAGGTTCTCGGCCCGCGCGGTCTGATGCCGAACCCGAAAGTCGGCACCGTGACTCCGGACGTCGCCACTGCTGTGAAGAACGCCAAGGCGGGTCAGGTGCGTTTCCGTACCGACAAGAACGGCATCATCCACACCTCCGTTGGCAAGGTCGGCTTCGAAGCCGCCGCGCTGAAGCAGAACGTGGAAGCCCTGCTGTCCGACCTCAAGCGTCTGAAGCCGTCCACTTCCAAAGGTATCTACGTCAAGCGCGTGACCCTGAGCACCACCATGGGTCCGGGTCTGATCATCGATCAGGCTTCGCTCGAGGCGTAAGGCAATACGGGCTGACGGCGACTGCGGCCGTCAGCCTTGCAAGATTGGGGTCCCTGCCTGGCGGGGGCTATCCAAGACCGTAGGTGGTGCAAGCTTTAAACCCAAGAGAGCGATCTCGCGGGGCCTACGCAGATGGTGCTCCCGATTCATACCGAATCAGACACCAAAACGCCGTCGGGCTTCGGCCTGACGAAACGGTAAAAACCAGGAGTAAACCCGTGGCAATTAAACTCGAAGACAAGAAGGCCATCGTCGCTGAAGTCAACGAGGCTGCCAAAGCCGGTCTGTCCGCTGTCGTGGCTGATGCCCGTGGCGTGACCGTCGGCGCAATGACCGGACTCCGTAAAGAGGCCCGCGAAGCTGGTGTGTACGTGAAAGTCGTGCGTAACACCCTGCTCAAGCGCGCCGTTGAAGGCACTCAGTTCGACGTGCTCAACGACGTGTTCAAAGGCCCGACCCTGATCGCTTTCTCCAACGAACACCCGGGCGCTGCTGCTCGTCTGTTCAAGGAGTTCGCCAAGGGTCAGGACAAGTTCGAGATCAAGGCAGCTGCGTTCGAGGGCAAGTACCTCGCAGCCAACCAGATCGACGTACTGGCAAGCCTGCCGACCCGCGACGAGGGCATCGCCCAGCTGATGAGCGTTATCCAAGGCGCCACCAGCAAGCTCGCTCGCACTCTGGCAGCCATTCGCGACCAGAAAGAAGCTGCTGCTGCCTAAGGCGGCCTGAGCCCTTTCGAAATCAAACGTTTAATTTGATGGTCGCCTAGGCCGTCACCCCAATACAGGAATTGATAGTCATGTCTCTGACTAACGAGCAAATCATCGAAGCCATCGGCCAGAAATCCGTCATGGAAATCGTCGAGCTGATCAAAGCGATGGAAGAAACCTTCGGCGTTACCGCTGCTGCTGCCGTTGCCGCTGGCCCGGCTGCTGCTGCCGCTGCTGTTGAAGAGCAAACCGAGTTCAACGTCGTCCTGGCTGAAGCCGGCGACAAGAAAGTGAACGTGATCAAGGCTGTTCGCGAGCTGACCGGTCTGGGCCTGAAAGAAGCCAAGGAGAAGGTCGACACCGCTCCTCAGGTCATCGCTGAAGGTCTGAGCAAAGAAGCTGCCGAAGACGCCAAGAAGAAGCTGGAAGAAGCTGGCGCCAAGGTCGAACTCAAGTAAGTTCGCACCTTGCGTCTACAGCCCGAGCGACTCGCACAAGGCTGATGGCTGGTGGCTTTTGCCACCGGCCTTTTTCCGTTCTAGGTTGGCTGTTCGACAGCCGACCTGGAGCCGAAAAGAACCCGCCCGAGGGCGGCTGCAAACCGAGGGTTTGCACGATTTTCTGGTCATCGCCGCCGGCGCTGGCCAAACAAGCAGGTGACCAAGCTGGGGAACGCTGATGGCTTACTCATACACTGAGAAAAAACGTATCCGCAAGGACTTTAGCAAGTTGCCGGATGTCATGGATGTGCCTTACCTCCTGGCCATCCAGCTGGATTCGTACCGCGAATTCCTGCAGCAAGGGGTGAGCAAGGAACAGTTCCGTGACATCGGCCTGCATGCGGCCTTCAAATCCGTATTCCCGATCATCAGCTACTCCGGCAACGCCGCTCTGGAGTACGTCGGCTATCGCCTGGGCGAGCCGGCGTTCGACGTCAAGGAGTGCGTCCTGCGTGGCGTGACCTTCGCCGTGCCGCTGCGCGTGAAAGTGCGCCTGATCATTTTCGACAAAGAATCGTCGAACAAAGCGATCAAGGACATCAAAGAGCAAGAAGTGTACATGGGCGAAATCCCGCTCATGACCGAGAACGGTACCTTCGTCATCAACGGTACCGAGCGTGTCATCGTGTCCCAGCTGCACCGTTCGCCGGGTGTGTTCTTCGACCACGACCGTGGCAAGACCCACAGCTCGGGCAAGCTGCTGTACTCCGCGCGCATCATTCCTTACCGTGGCTCCTGGCTGGACTTCGAGTTCGACCCGAAGGACGCCGTGTTCGTGCGTATCGACCGTCGCCGCAAGCTGCCGGCGTCCGTCCTGCTGCGCGCGCTGGGCTACAGCACCGAAGAGGTGCTGGACGCGTTCTACGACACCAACGTCTACCACGTTAAGAGCGAAGGCCTGAGCCTGGAGCTGGTGCCGCAGCGTCTGCGTGGCGAAGTCGCCGTGCAGGACATCAAGGACGGCAATGGCAAGGTGATCGTCGAGCAGGGCCGTCGTATCACGGCTCGCCACATCAACCAGCTGGACAAGGCTGGCATCACCGAGCTGGACGTGCCGATCGAGTACGTGATTGGCCGTACCACCGCCAAGGCCATCGTGCACCCGGCGACCGGCGAGATCATCGCCGAGTGCAACACCGAGCTGACCGCCGACCTGCTGGCCAAGATGGCCAAGGCCAACGTGGTGCGCTTCGAGACCCTGTACACCAACGACATCGACTGCGGCCCGTTCATCAGCGACACCCTGAAGATCGACAGCACCACCAATCAACTGGAAGCGCTGGTCGAGATCTACCGCATGATGCGTCCTGGCGAGCCGCCCACCAAGGATGCCGCCGAGACCCTGTTCAACAACCTGTTCTTCAGCTCCGAGCGTTACGACCTGTCCGCCGTGGGCCGCATGAAGTTCAACCGTCGTATCGGTCGTACCGAGATCGAAGGCCCGGGCGTGCTGTCGCGTGAAGACATCGTTGCCGTGCTCAAGACCCTGGTCGACATCCGTAACGGCAAGGGTATCGTCGACGACATCGACCACCTGGGTAACCGTCGCGTGCGTTGCGTCGGCGAGATGGCCGAGAACCAGTTCCGCGTTGGCCTGGTGCGCGTCGAGCGCGCGGTCAAGGAACGTCTGTCGATGGCCGAAAGCGAAGGCCTGATGCCGCAGGACCTGATCAACGCCAAGCCGGTTGCGGCGGCGGTGAAGGAGTTCTTCGGTTCCAGCCAGCTCTCGCAGTTCATGGACCAGAACAACCCGCTGTCGGAGATCACCCACAAGCGCCGTGTCTCCGCACTCGGCCCAGGCGGTCTGACCCGTGAGCGCGCCGGCTTCGAGGTTCGCGACGTACACCCGACCCATTACGGCCGCGTGTGCCCGATCGAAACCCCTGAAGGTCCGAACATCGGCCTGATCAACTCCCTGGCGGCCTACGCCCGCACCAACCAGTACGGCTTCCTGGAAAGCCCGTACCGCGTGGTCAAGGAAGGCAAGGTCACCGACGAGATCGTGTTCCTGTCCGCCATCGAAGAGGCCGATCACGTAATCGCCCAGGCATCCGCGACCCTGAACGACAAGGGTCAGCTGATCGACGAGCTTGTTGCCGTACGTCACCTCAACGAATTCACCGTCAAGGCGCCGGAAGACGTCACCCTGATGGACGTATCGCCGAAGCAGGTCGTCTCGGTTGCCGCCTCGCTGATTCCGTTCCTCGAGCACGACGACGCCAACCGTGCACTCATGGGCTCGAACATGCAGCGTCAGGCCGTGCCGACCCTGCGTGCCGACAAGCCGCTGGTGGGTACCGGCATGGAGCGCAACGTCGCCCGTGACTCCGGTGTCTGCGTCGTGGCCCGTCGTGGTGGTGTGATCGACTCGGTCGACGCCAGCCGCATCGTGGTTCGCGTCAATGACGACGAAGTCGAGACTGGTGAAGCCGGTGTCGACATCTACAACCTGACCAAGTACACCCGCTCCAACCAGAACACCTGCATCAACCAGCGCCCGCTGGTGAACAAGGGTGATCAGGTGGCGCGCGGCGACATCATGGCCGACGGCCCGTCCACCGACATGGGTGAACTGGCCCTGGGTCAGAACATGCGCGTCGCGTTCATGCCCTGGAACGGTTTCAACTTCGAGGACTCCATCTGCCTGTCCGAGCGTGTGGTGCAGGAAGATCGCTTCACCACCATCCACATTCAGGAACTGACCTGTGTGGCGCGTGACACCAAGCTCGGCCCAGAGGAAATCTCCTCGGATATCCCGAACGTGGGTGAGGCGGCGCTGAACAAGCTGGACGAAGCCGGTATCGTCTACGTCGGTGCCGAAGTCGGCCCGGGTGACATCCTGGTGGGCAAGGTCACGCCGAAAGGCGAAACCCAGCTGACCCCGGAAGAGAAGCTGCTGCGTGCGATCTTCGGTGAGAAGGCGTCCGACGTGAAGGACACCTCCCTGCGCGTGCCGACCGGCACCAAGGGCACCGTCATCGACGTGCAGGTCTTCACCCGTGACGGCGTGGAGCGCGACAGCCGCGCCCTGGCCATCGAGAAGCAGCAGCTGGACGAGATCCGCAAGGATCTGAACGAAGAGTTCCGCATCGTCGAAGGCGCCACCTTCGAGCGTCTGCGTTCCGCGCTGGTGGGCGCCACTGCCGAAGGCGGTGCCGGTCTGAAGAAAGGCACTGTCATTACCGACGAGATCCTCGACGGTCTCGAGCGTGGTCAGTGGTTCAAGCTGCGCATGGCCGACGACGCCCTGAACGAGCAGTTGGAGAAGGCCCAGGCCTACATCTCCGACCGTCGTCAGATGCTCGACGACAAGTTCGAGGACAAGAAGCGCAAGCTGCAGCAGGGCGATGATCTGGCGCCGGGCGTACTGAAGATCGTCAAGGTCTACCTGGCCATCCGCCGTCGCATCCAGCCGGGTGACAAGATGGCCGGTCGTCACGGTAACAAGGGTGTGGTCTCGGTGATCATGCCGGTCGAAGACATGCCGCACGACGCCAACGGTACGCCGGTGGACATCGTGCTCAACCCGCTGGGCGTACCCTCGCGTATGAACGTCGGTCAGATCCTCGAAACCCACCTGGGCCTGGCGGCCAAGGGTCTGGGCGAGAAGATCAACCGCATGCTCGAAGAGCAGCGCAAGGTCGCCGAACTGCGCAAGTTCCTCACCGAGATCTACAACGAGATCGGTGGTCGTCAGGAAAACCTCGAAGAGTTCTCCGACAACGAGATCCTCGAGCTGGCGAAGAACCTCAAGGGCGGTGTGCCGATGGCGACTGCCGTGTTCGACGGTGCCAAGGAAACCGAGATCAAGGCCATGCTCAAGCTGGCCGATCTGCCGGAGAGCGGCCAGATGCGCCTGTTCGACGGCCGTACCGGCAACCAGTTCGAGCGTCCGACCACCGTCGGCTACATGTACATGCTCAAACTGAACCACCTGGTGGACGACAAGATGCACGCGCGTTCCACTGGTTCCTACAGCCTGGTTACCCAGCAGCCGCTGGGTGGTAAGGCGCAGTTCGGTGGTCAGCGTTTCGGGGAGATGGAGGTCTGGGCGCTGGAAGCCTACGGTGCCGCCTACACCCTGCAGGAGATGCTGACCGTGAAGTCGGACGACGTGAACGGCCGTACCAAGATGTACAAGAACATCGTGGATGGCGATCACCGCATGGAGCCGGGCATGCCCGAGTCCTTCAACGTGTTGATCAAAGAGATCCGTTCGCTCGGCATCGACATCGATCTGGAAACCGAATAACACGACGTGAATCGGTAGCGGGGTGAAGCCCCGCTACCTGCTCCGCCAGGAGGAAAGGCCTTGAAAGACCTACTGAATTTGCTGAAAAACCAGGGTCAAGTCGAAGAGTTCGACGCCATCCGTATCGGCTTGGCCTCGCCCGAGATGATCCGTTCGTGGTCGTTCGGTGAAGTTAAGAAGCCGGAAACCATCAACTACCGTACCTTCAAGCCCGAGCGCGATGGTCTGTTCTGCGCCAAGATCTTTGGCCCGGTCAAGGACTACGAGTGCCTGTGCGGCAAGTACAAGCGCCTCAAGCATCGCGGCGTGATCTGCGAGAAGTGCGGCGTTGAAGTGGCCCTGGCCAAGGTTCGTCGTGAGCGCATGGCGCACATCGAACTGGCCTCGCCGGTCGCCCACATCTGGTTCCTCAAGTCGCTGCCGTCGCGTATCGGCCTGCTGATGGACATGACCCTGCGTGACATCGAGCGCGTGCTCTATTTCGAGAGCTACGTGGTGATCGATCCGGGCATGACCACGCTGGAAAAAGGCCAACTGCTGAACGATGAGCAGTACTTCGAGGCCCTCGAAGAGTTCGGTGACGACTTCGACGCGCGCATGGGCGCCGAGGCCGTTCGCGAGTTGCTGCACGCCATCGACCTGGAACACGAGATCGGCCGCCTGCGCGAAGAGATTCCGCAGACCAACTCGGAAACCAAGATCAAGAAGCTGTCCAAGCGCCTGAAGCTGATGGAAGCCTTCAAGGACTCCGGCAACCTGCCGGAGTGGATGGTACTGACCGTTCTGCCGGTACTGCCGCCGGATCTGCGTCCGCTGGTACCGCTCGATGGCGGCCGCTTCGCGACCTCGGATCTGAACGATCTGTATCGCCGCGTGATCAACCGTAACAACCGTCTCAAGCGCCTGCTCGACCTGTCGGCGCCGGACATCATCGTGCGCAACGAAAAGCGCATGCTGCAGGAAGCTGTAGACGCGCTGCTCGACAACGGCCGTCGCGGTCGCGCCATCACTGGCTCGAACAAGCGTCCGCTGAAGTCGCTGGCCGACATGATCAAAGGTAAGCAAGGTCGCTTCCGTCAGAACCTGCTCGGTAAGCGCGTGGACTACTCCGGTCGTTCCGTGATCACCGTGGGCCCGACCCTGCGCCTGCACCAGTGCGGTCTGCCGAAGAAGATGGCCTTGGAGCTGTTCAAGCCGTTCATTTTCGGCAAGCTGGAAGCCCGTGGCCTGGCCACCACCATCAAGGCGGCCAAGAAGATGGTCGAGCGCGAGCTGCCCGAGGTCTGGGACGTTCTCGCCGAAGTCATCCGCGAACACCCCGTACTGCTCAACCGTGCACCGACCCTGCACCGTCTGGGTATCCAGGCGTTCGAGCCGGTACTGATCGAAGGTAAAGCCATCCAGCTGCACCCGTTGGTCTGCGCCGCGTACAACGCCGACTTCGACGGTGACCAGATGGCCGTGCACGTGCCGCTGACCCTGGAAGCCCAGCTCGAAGCGCGCGCGCTGATGATGTCGACCAACAACATCCTCTCGCCCGCCAACGGCGAGCCGATCATCGTGCCGTCGCAGGACGTGGTACTGGGTCTGTACTACATGACCCGTGAA
The DNA here is from genome assembly GCF_052156495.1 of Pseudomonas sp. NCHU5216. Classification (NCBI taxonomy): domain Bacteria; kingdom Pseudomonadati; phylum Pseudomonadota; class Gammaproteobacteria; order Pseudomonadales; family Pseudomonadaceae; genus Pseudomonas; species Pseudomonas sp. NCHU5216. The sequence continues at coordinate 13,936 of NZ_JBQLIX010000042.1, forward strand.
GCGGTGAACGCCAAGGGTGAAGGTCGCGTCTTCGCCGACCTGCAGGAAGTCGACCGCGTGTTCCGCGCCGGCGAAGCGTCCCTGCACGCCCGCGTGAAAGTGCGCATCAACGAGACCGTCAAGCAGAAGGACGGCAGCCTGGTGAAGAACACCCGCATCGTCGACACCACCGTCGGCCGCGCGCTGCTGTTCCAGATCGTGCCGGCTGGCCTGTCCTATGACGTGGTCAACCAGTCGATGAAGAAGAAGGCGATCTCCAAGCTGATCAACCAGTGCTACCGCACCGTGGGTCTGAAGGACACCGTCATCTTCGCTGACCAGTTGATGTACACCGGTTTCGCCTACTCCACCATCTCCGGTGTATCGATCGGCGTGAACGACTTCGTCATCCCGGCCGAGAAGGCGCGCATCATCGATGCCGCCACCGAGGAAGTGAAGGAAATCGAATCGCAGTACGCCTCCGGCCTGGTAACCCAGGGCGAGAAGTACAACAAGGTGATCGACCTTTGGTCGAAGGCCAACGACGAAGTGTCCAAGGCGATGATGGCCAACCTCTCGAAAGAGCCAGTAGTCGATCGCGAAGGCAAGACCGTCGAGCAGGAGTCCTTCAACTCCATGTACATGATGGCTGACTCCGGTGCGCGGGGTTCCGCTGCCCAGATTCGTCAGCTGGCCGGTATGCGTGGTCTGATGGCCAAGCCGGACGGCTCGATCATCGAGACGCCGATCACCGCGAACTTCCGTGAAGGTCTGTCGGTACTGCAGTACTTCATCTCCACCCACGGTGCGCGTAAAGGTCTGGCGGATACCGCACTGAAGACCGCGAACTCCGGTTACCTGACCCGCCGTCTGGTGGACGTGGCTCAGGATCTGGTGGTGACCGAGATCGACTGCGGCACCGAACAGGGTCTGCTGATGACCCCGCACATCGAAGGTGGCGACGTGGTCGAGCCGCTGGGTGAGCGCGTGCTGGGTCGTGTGATCGCCCGTGACGTGCCCAAGCCGGGCACCGACGAGATCATCGTGCCGGCCGGTACCCTGATCGACGAGAAGTGGGTCGAGTTCATTGAGTTCAACAGCGTCGACGAAGTGGTGGTGCGTTCGCCGATCACCTGCGAAACCCGCTACGGCATCTGCTCCAAGTGCTACGGTCGCGACCTGGCTCGTGGTCACCAGGTCAACATCGGTGAAGCGGTCGGCGTCATCGCCGCCCAGTCCATCGGTGAGCCGGGTACCCAGCTGACCATGCGTACCTTCCACATCGGTGGTGCTGCCAGCCGTACCTCGGCTGCCGACAGCGTGCAGGTGAAGAACGGTGGTGTGGTGCGTCTGCACAACCTCAAGCACGTCGAGCGTACCGACGGCGCCCTGGTCGCCGTATCGCGTTCCGGTGAGCTGGCCATCGCCGACGAATTCGGCCGTGAGCGTGAGCGCTACAAGCTGCCTTACGGTGCCGTGATTTCGGTGAAGGAAGGCGACAAGGTCGACGCTGGCGCCATCGTCGCCAAGTGGGATCCGCACACCCACCCGATCGTGACCGAAATGAAGGGTATCGTGACCTTCGTCGGCATGGAGGAGGGCATCACCATCAAGCGTCAGACCGACGAACTGACCGGTTTGACCAACATCGAGGTGATGGATCCGAAGGATCGTCCGGCCTCCGGCAAGGACATCCGTCCGGCGATCAAGATGGTCGACGCCAATGGCAAGGAACTGCTGCTGCCGGGTACCGACGTACCGGCCCAGTACTTCCTGCCCGCCAACGCCCTGGTCGGCGTGGCCGACGGTGCGCAGATCGCGGTGGGTGACGTTATCGCCCGTATCCCGCAGGAAACCTCGAAGACCCGCGACATCACCGGTGGTCTGCCGCGTGTTGCCGACCTGTTCGAGGCGCGTCGTCCGAAGGAAGCTTCGATCCTGGCGGAAATCAGCGGCACCATCAGCTTCGGTAAAGAGACCAAGGGCAAGCGCCGTCTGGTCATCACCCCGACCGATGGCAGCGATCCTTACGAGGAGCTGATTCCGAAGTGGCGTCACCTGAACGTGTTCGAAGGCGAGCAGGTGAACAAGGGCGAGGTGATCTCCGACGGTCCGAGCGACCCGCACGACATCCTGCGTCTGCTGGGTGTCAGCGCGCTGGCCAAGTACATCGTCAACGAAATCCAGGACGTTTACCGTCTGCAGGGCGTGAAGATCAACGACAAGCACATCGAGACCATCCTGCGTCAGATGCTGCGTAAGGTTGAAGTCACCGAGTCCGGCGATTCGTCCTTCATCAAGGGCGACCAGATGGAGCTCACCCAGGTACTGGGCGAGAACGAGCGTCTGGCCGAGGAAGACAAGTTCCTCGCCAAGTACACCCGTGTGCTGCTGGGTATCACCAAGGCGTCGCTGTCCACCGAGTCGTTCATCTCGGCGGCTTCCTTCCAGGAAACCACCCGCGTCCTCACCGAGGCGGCGGTTACCGGCAAGCGCGACTACCTGCGTGGTCTGAAAGAGAACGTGGTCGTGGGTCGTCTGATCCCGGCCGGTACCGGCCTGGCCTATCACAGCGAGCGCAAGCGCAAGCGTGATGCCGACAAGCCGGTACGGGTCAGCGCCAGTGAGGTGGAAGCCGCACTGACCGAAGCGCTGAACTCCAGCGGAAATTGAGTCGAAGCCTCGCTGATTCGTCAGCGGGGCTTTGCCTTGACTGGGGGCGTGCGTCTCTTTAGACTCATGCACCCCTAAATTTGGCAGGGCGTTTGGCTCTGCCATCTTTATTTGTGAGCGTCGAAAGACAACAGTGGAGCTAGTAGATGGCAACTATCAACCAGCTGGTACGTCAGCCGCGTAAGCGCATCGTCGAGAAATCCGACGTGCCTGCGCTGCAGAACTGCCCGCAGCGTCGTGGCGTGTGCACCCGCGTGTACACCACCACGCCGAAGAAACCTAACTCGGCACTGCGTAAAGTGTGCCGCGTGCGTCTGACCAACGGCTACGAAGTGTCTTCGTACATCGGCGGTGAAGGCCACAACCTGCAAGAGCACAGCGTCGTGCTGATCCGTGGCGGTCGTGTAAAAGACCTTCCGGGTGTGCGCTACCACACCGTGCGTGGTTCGCTGGATACCTCCGGCGTCAAAGACCGTAAGCAGGGTCGTTCCAAGTACGGTACCAAGCGTCCGAAATAAGGTCGCTTGATCCTTTTTATCTAGTTGAGTCGATAAGAGTAAGGTCGGGCCGGCTGATGCTGTGAGTCCCGAGCTAACCTGAAGACCGTTTGAGGGCTTATCAATGCCAAGACGTCGTGTAGCAGCAAAGCGTGAGATCCTGGACGATCCGAAATACGGAAGCCAGATCCTCGCCAAATTCATGAACCACGTGATGGAAAGCGGCAAGAAGGCCGTGGCCGAGCGCATCGTTTACGGTGCTCTGGACACTGTCAAGGCGCGCAAGAACAGCGATCCCCTGGAGATCTTCGAGAAAGCTCTCGACGCCATCGCTCCGCTGGTCGAAGTCAAGTCCCGCCGTGTAGGCGGTGCTACCTACCAGGTTCCGGTCGAAGTTCGTCCGTCCCGTCGTAACGCTCTGGCCATGCGCTGGCTGGTGGACTTCGCGCGCAAGCGCGGTGAGAAGTCCATGGCTCTGCGTCTGGCTGGTGAGCTGCTGGATGCTGCTGAAGGCAAAGGCGCTGCTGTCAAGAAGCGTGAAGACGTGCACCGTATGGCCGAGGCCAACAAGGCTTTCTCGCACTACCGCTTCTAATTCCGGCTCCACTAACCTTGCGAGGGCTTTATGGCTCGTAATACAGCAATTAACCGCTACCGTAACATCGGTATCTGCGCGCACGTCGATGCGGGCAAGACGACCACTACCGAGCGGATCCTGTTCTACACAGGCCTGAGCCACAAGATGGGCGAGGTGCATGATGGCGCCGCGACCACCGACTGGATGGTTCAGGAGCAGGAGCGTGGTATCACCATTACTTCTGCTGCGATCACCACCTTCTGGGAAGGTTCGCGTCGTCAGTACGACAAGTACCGCGTAAACGTCATCGATACCCCCGGTCACGTCGACTTCACCATCGAAGTAGAGCGCTCCCTGCGCGTACTCGACGGCGCTGTCGTGGTGTTCTGCGGTACTTCGGGCGTTGAGCCGCAGTCCGAAACCGTATGGCGTCAGGCCAACAAGTACGGTGTTCCGCGTATCGTCTACGTGAACAAGATGGACCGTGCCGGTGCCAACTTCCTGCGCGTCGTCGGTCAGATCAAGAACCGTCTGGGTCACACCCCGGTTCCGATCCAGATCGCCATCGGTGCCGAAGACAACTTCGAAGGTCAGGTCGACCTGATCAAGATGAAGGCCATCTACTGGAACGATGACGACAAGGGCACTACCTACCGTGAGGAAGAGATTCCTGCCGAGCTGGTAGACCTGGCCAACGAGTGGCGTTCCAACATGGTCGAGGCTGCTGCCGAAGCCAACGAAGAGCTGATGAACAAGTACCTCGAAGAGGGCGACCTCTCCGCTGAGGACATCAAAGCCGGTCTGCGCATGCGCACCCTGGCCAGCGAAATCGTTCCGGCTGTCTGCGGTTCCTCGTTCAAGAACAAGGGCGTGCCCCTGGTTCTCGATGCCGTCATCGACTTCCTGCCGGCTCCGACCGAGATCCCTGCGATTCAGGGTATCCACCCGGATCACATCGAGCAGGGCGACGACGCGCCGAAAGACGAGCGTCATGCCGACGACAACGAGCCGTTCTCGGCTCTGGCGTTCAAGATCGCGACCGACCCCTTCGTTGGTACGCTGACCTTCGTTCGTGTCTACTCGGGCGTTCTGGAGTCGGGCCAGTCGGTCATCAACTCCGTGAAAGGCAAGAAAGAGCGCGTTGGTCGTATGGTGCAGATGCACGCCAACCAGCGTGAAGAGATCAAAGAAGTACGCGCCGGCGACATCGCGGCTCTGATCGGCATGAAGGACGTCACCACTGGTGAAACCCTGTGCGATCCGGAGAAGCCGATCATCCTCGAGCGCATGGACTTCCCGGAGCCGGTGATTTCGGTGGCTGTTGAGCCGAAAACCAAGGCTGACCAGGAGAAGATGGGTATCGCTCTGGGCAAACTCGCTCAGGAAGACCCGTCGTTCCGCGTCAAGACCGACGAAGAGACTGGCCAGACCATCATCTCTGGTATGGGCGAGCTGCACCTGGACATCCTCGTTGACCGCATGAAGCGCGAGTTCAACGTCGAGGCCAACATCGGCAAGCCGCAGGTTTCCTACCGTGAAACCATCACCAAGGACAACGTCGAGATCGAAGGCAAGTTCGTTCGTCAGTCCGGTGGTCGCGGTCAGTTCGGTCACTGCTGGATTCGTTTCTCGACTCCGGACGTGGACGACAAGGGCAACATCACCGAAGGTCTGGTGTTCACCAACGAAGTCGTAGGTGGTGTGGTTCCGAAGGAATACATCCCGGCGATCCAGAAGGGTATCGAAGAGCAGATGAAGAACGGCGTCGTTGCCGGCTATCCGCTGATCGGCCTGAAGGCGACCGTGTTCGATGGTTCCTACCACGACGTCGACTCCAACGAGATGGCGTTCAAGATCGCTGCCTCCATGGCGACCAAGCAACTGGCCCAGAAGGGCGGTGGTAAGGTGCTCGAGCCGATCATGAAGGTGGAAGTGGTGACCCCCGAGGACTACATGGGTGACGTGATGGGTGACCTGAACCGTCGTCGTGGTCTGATCCAGGGTATGGAAGATTCGGTATCCGGTAAGGTTATCCGTGCCGAAGTTCCGCTGGGCGAGATGTTTGGTTACGCTACCGACGTCCGTTCCATGTCCCAGGGTCGCGCCAGCTACTCCATGGAATTCTCCAAGTACGCAGAAGCTCCGGCGAACATCGTCGAAGCGCTGGTTAAAAAACAAGGCTAATCCCGCCCTTTAAGTAAGAGGTTTACTGTCGTGGCTAAGGAAAAATTCGAACGTAACAAACCGCACGTCAACGTCGGCACCATCGGTCACGTTGACCACGGTAAGACCACTCTGACCGCTGCTCTGACCCGCGTCTGCTCCGAAGTTTTCGGTTCGGCCAAGGTCGACTTCGACAAGATCGACAGCGCTCCGGAAGAGAAAGCTCGTGGTATCACCATCAACACCGCGCACGTAGAGTACGACTCCAATATTCGTCACTACGCGCACGTTGACTGCCCGGGCCACGCCGACTACGTGAAGAACATGATCACCGGTGCTGCCCAGATGGACGGCGCGATCCTGGTCTGCTCGGCTGCCGACGGCCCCATGCCGCAAACCCGTGAGCACATCCTGCTGTCCCGTCAGGTAGGCGTACCGTACATCGTCGTGTTCCTGAACAAGGCCGACATGGTTGACGACGCCGAGCTGCTGGAACTGGTCGAGATGGAAGTTCGCGACCTGCTGAGCACCTACGACTTCCCGGGCGACGACACCCCGATCATCATCGGTTCCGCGCTGATGGCGCTGAACGGCGAAGACGACAACGAGCTGGGCACCACTGCCGTCAAGAAGCTGGTCGAGACTCTGGATACCTACATCCCTGAGCCGGTTCGTGCCATCGACAAGCCGTTCCTGATGCCGATTGAAGACGTGTTCTCGATCTCCGGTCGTGGTACCGTGGTAACTGGTCGTGTCGAGCGCGGTATCGTCAAGGTTCAGGAAGAGATCGAGATCGTCGGTCTGCGTCCGACCACCAAGACCACCTGCACCGGCGTGGAAATGTTCCGCAAGCTGCTGGACGAAGGTCGTGCTGGCGAGAACTGCGGCGTACTGCTGCGCGGCACCAAGCGTGATGAAGTCGAGCGTGGTCAGGTACTGGCCAAGCCGGGCACCATCAAGCCGCACACCAAGTTCGAGGCTGAGGTTTACGTCCTGTCCAAGGAAGAAGGTGGTCGTCACACCCCGTTCTTCAAGGGCTACCGTCCGCAGTTCTACTTCCGTACCACCGACGTGACCGGTTCGTGCGAACTGCCGGAAGGCGTTGAGATGGTAATGCCGGGCGACAACATCAAGATGGTTGTCACCCTGATCAAGCCGATCGCCATGGAAGACGGCCTGCGCTTCGCGATTCGCGAAGGCGGCCGTACCGTTGGTGCCGGCGTGGTTGCCAAGATCGTCGAGTAATCTCCTCGATCCGCGGTAAGGAAAAGGGCCCTTCGGGGCCCTTTTTTTATTGAGCTGGTTAAAAGTTGACACCCCCAGGGGGCATCCGTACAATTGCGCCTCCCTTGAACGGGCGTAGTCCGTCTGTGGGGATTAGCAGCTTGGAATCTGAGGTCAAAATGCAAAACCAACAAATCCGTATTCGGTTGAAGGCTTTTGACCATCGCCTGATCGATCAATCTACCCAGGAAATCGTGGAAACCGCGAAACGTACTGGTGCTCAGGTGCGTGGTCCGATTCCTCTGCCTACTCGTAAGGAGCGGTACACCGTTCTGATTTCCCCGCACGTCAACAAAGACGCGCGCGATCAGTACGAAATCCGCACTCATAAGCGTGTGCTGGACATTGTTCAGCCGACGGACAAAACCGTCGACGCGCTGATGAAGCTCGACCTTGCGGCAGGCGTGGAAGTGCAGATCAGCCTCGGCTAAAACCTGGCGGTTTTAGTCGTGTAACGCTCTGAAATGGGCGGCCATAGCGGGTGAAAGCCCCGTACACTCATGAGGTTTATAACATGACTATTGGTGTAGTCGGTCGTAAGTGCGGCATGACCCGCATTTTCACCGAAGAAGGTGTCTCCATTCCGGTCACGGTCATCGAGATCGAACCGAATCGCGTCACCCAGTTCAAAAACGAGGAGTCCGATGGCTACCGCGCAGTGCAGGTCACTGTCGGTGAGCGCCGTGCCTCCCGTGTCAGCAAGGCTCAGGCCGGTCACTTCGCCAAGGCGAACGTCGCGGCAGGTCGTACCGTCATGGAATTCCGTCTTGAAGAAGGCGACTACCAGGCCGGCGATCTGATCAACGCTGAAATTTTCCAAGCTGGTCAACTGGTGGATGTCACCGGTCAGTCCAAAGGTAAAGGCTTCGCCGGTACCATCAAGCGTTGGAACTTCCGCGGCCAAGACAACACTCACGGCAACTCCGTGTCCCACCGTGTTCCGGGTTCCATTGGCCAGTGCCAGACCCCGGGTCGCGTATTCAAGGGCAAGAAGATGTCCGGTCACCTGGGTGCCGAGCGCGTTACCGTTCAGTCCCTGGAAGTCGTGCGCGTAGACGCCGAGCGTAACCTGCTGCTGGTCAAGGGTGCCGTTCCTGGCGCTACTGGCGGCGACGTTATCGTTCGTCCGGCTGTCAAGGCGTAAGGGGAGAATCTGAGATGCAATTGAATGTAAATGGCGCTCAGGCGATCGAAGTGTCCGAAGCGACCTTCGGTGGCGAGTTCAACGAGACCCTGGTTCACCAAGCAGTCGTAGCCTACATGGCTGGCGGCCGTCAGGGCACCAAAGGCCAGAAGTCCCGTTCCGACGTTTCCGGTGGCGGCAAGCGCCCGTGGCGTCAGAAGGGCACCGGTCGTGCCCGTGCCGGTACCACCCGTGGTCCGATCTGGCGTGGCGGTGGTGTGACCTTCGCAGCGTCCACCCGCAACCACGAGCAAAAGCTGAACAAGAAGATGTACCGCGCTGCCCTGCGCTCCATCCTTGCTGAGCTGGTGCGTACCGATCGTCTGGTCGTGGTCGAAGACTTCGCCGTCGAGGCTCCGAAGACCAAGGCGCTGCTGAGCAAGCTCAACGGCCTGGGCCTGAACGACGTACTGATCGTTTCCGATGCCGTCGACGAGAACCTGTACCTGGCTGCCCGCAACCTGCCGCACGTCGACGTACGTGACGTCCAGGGTTCTGATCCGGTCAGCCTGATCGCGTACGAAAAGGTGCTGGTCACCGTTTCGGCCGTGAAGAAATTCGAGGAGCTGCTGGGATGAACCAGGAACGCGTATTCAAAGTGCTGCTTGGCCCGCACGTCTCCGAGAAGGCCACGACGCTGGCTGACAAGCAAGGTCAGTTCGTTTTCAAAGTCGCTACCGATGCGACCAAGCTGGAAATCAAGAAGGCCGTCGAAAGCCTGTTCAACGTGAAGGTTCAGCGCGTCACTACCCAGAATGTTCTGGGCAAGAGCAAGCGCACCGCTCGCGGTCTGGGCAAGCGTAACGACTGGAAGAAGGCAGTTATCTCCCTTCAGCCGGGCCAAGATCTCGATTTCACCAGCAGTGCTGAGTAAGGAAGGGGTGCATCATGGCAATCGTTAAATGCAAACCGACTTCCGCTGGCCGCCGTTTTGTGGTCAAGGTGGTCAATCAGGAGCTGCACAAAGGCGCTCCTTATGCTCCGCTGCTGGCGAAGAAGTCGAAATCCGGTGGTCGTAACAACAACGGCCGCATCACCACCCGTCATATCGGTGGTGGTCACAAGCAGCATTACCGTCTGGTCGACTTCCGTCGCAACGACAAGGATGGCATCCCTGCCACCGTCGAGCGCGTGGAATACGATCCGAACCGTACTGCTCACATCGCTCTGCTGAAGTACGCCGACGGTGAGCGTCGCTACATCATCGCCCCCAAAGGCGTGGTAGCTGGCGATCAGCTGGTTGCGGGCATCATGGCCCCGATCAAGGCCGGTAACAGCCTGCAGCTGCGTAACATTCCGGTGGGTTCGACCGTTCACGGTATCGAGCTGAAGCCGGGCAAGGGTGCTCAGATCGCTCGCTCCGCTGGTGCTTCCGCTCAGCTGATCGCCCGTGAAGGTGCCTATGTGACCCTGCGTCTGCGCTCCGGCGAGATGCGTAAAGTCCTGGCCGAGTGCCGTGCGACCCTGGGCGAAGTCTCGAACTCCGAGCACAGCCTGCGTTCGCTGGGTAAAGCCGGTGCCAAACGCTGGCGTGGCGTTCGCCCGACCGTTCGTGGTGTTGCCATGAACCCGGTTGATCACCCGCACGGTGGTGGTGAAGGTCGTACCTCCGGTGGTCGTCATCCGGTGTCGCCATGGGGCTTCCCGACCAAGGGCGCGAAGACCCGTGCTAACAAGCGCACCGACAACATGATCGTCCGTCGTCGCAAGTAAATAGAGGGATACGACAGTGCCACGTTCTCTGAAAAAAGGTCCTTTTATCGATCTTCACCTACTGAAGAAGGTCGAAGCGGCGGTGGAAAAGAACGATCGCAAGCCGGTTAAAACCTGGTCGCGTCGTTCCATGATCCTGCCGCAGATGGTCGGTCTGACCATCGCTGTGCATAACGGTCGTCAGCATGTCCCGGTTCTCGTGAACGAAGACATGGTCGGCCACAAACTGGGCGAATTTGCCGGTACGCGTACCTATCGTGGTCACGTTGCCGACAAGAAAGGCAAGCGTTAAGGGGTTTTGGAAATGGAAGTAGCCGCTAAGTTGTCGGGCGCTCGCATCTCCGCCCAGAAAGCTCGCCTGGTCGCCGACCAGATCCGCGGGAAGAAGGTGGGCGAAGCGCTCAACCTGCTGGCTTTTAGCAGTAAGAAAGCCGCCGAGATCATGAAGAAAGTGCTGGAGTCGGCCGTGGCCAACGCCGAGCACAACGAAGGCGCAGACGTTGATGACCTGAAGGTCAGCACCGTTTTCGTCAACGAAGGGCGTTCGCTTAAGCGCATCATGCCGCGTGCCAAAGGCCGTGCTGATCGCATCGTCAAGCGGTCTTGCCATATCACTGTCAAGGTTGCGGACAAGTAACGGAGTCGATCAGATGGGTCAGAAAGTACATCCCGTTGGCATCCGCCTGGGAATCGTCAAGGATCACACCTCGGTCTGGTACGCAGACGGTCGCAATTACGCCGACTATCTGAATGCCGACCTGAAGGTTCGTGCATACCTGCAAGACAAACTAAAAAGCGCGTCCGTTAGCCGTATCGACATCGCTCGTCCGGCGCAAACCGCACGCATCACCATCCACACCGCTCGTCCCGGCATCGTGATCGGCAAGAAAGGTGAAGATGTTGAGAAGCTGCGTCAGGACCTGACCAAGCAAATGGGTGTGCCGGTGCACATCAACATCGAAGAGATCCGCAAGCCGGAGCTCGACGGTATGCTGGTTGCACAGAGCGTAGCTCAGCAGCTGGAGCGTCGCGTCATGTTCCGTCGCGCCATGAAGCGCGCCGTACAGAACGCCATGCGCATTGGTGCCAAGGGCATCAAGATCCAGGTGAGTGGTCGTCTCGGTGGCGCTGAAATCGCCCGTACCGAGTGGTATCGCGAAGGTCGTGTGCCCCTGCACACCCTGCGTGCCGATATCGATTACGCCACCTACGAAGCGCACACCACCTACGGTGTGATCGGCGTCAAGGTTTGGATCTTCAAGGGTGAGGTCATCGGTGGCCGCACTGAAGAGCTGAAGCCGCAAGCGCCCGCTCCTCGTAAAGCTGCCAAGAAATAAGGAGTACGCATCATGTTGCAACCAAAGCGTACGAAGTTCCGCAAGCAGATGACCGGCCACAACCGTGGTCTGGCTCAGCGCGGTAGCAAAGTGAGCTTCGGCGAATTCGCGCTGAAGTCCGTTGCCCGCGGTCGTCTCACCGCTCGTCAGATCGAGTCCGCTCGTCGTGCTCTGACCCGTCACGTTAAGCGTGGCGGCAAGATCTGGATCCGCGTCTTCCCGGACAAGCCGGTTACCAAGAAGCCTCTCGAGGTGCGTATGGGTAAAGGTAAGGGTGGCGTCGAGTACTGGGTAGCCCAGATCCAACCGGGCAAGGTCCTGTACGAGATCGAAGGCGTATCCGAAGAGTTGGCGCGCGAGGCTTTCGCCCTGGCTGCTGCAAAGCTGCCGCTCGCCACCACCTTTGTTAAGCGGACGGTGATGTGATGAAAGCGACCGAACTTCGTGAAAAAAGCGCGCAACAGCTGAACGAGCAACTGCTCGGCCTGCTGCGCGACCAGTTCAATCTGCGCATGCAGAAAGCGACTGGCCAACTGGGGCAGTCTCACCTGCTCTCGCAAGTGAAGCGCGACATCGCTCGCGTCAAGACTGTCCTCAGCCAGCAGGCAGGTAAGTAATCATGGCCGAAGTTGAAAAAACAGTCCGTACGCTGACCGGCCGTGTTGTCAGCGACAAGATGGACAAGACCATCACCGTTCTGATCGAGCGTCGCGTCAAGCACCCGATCTACGGTAAATACGTCAAGCGTTCGACCAAGCTGCACGCTCACGACGAAAACAACCAGTGCAAGATCGGCGATTTCGTCTCCATCCGTGAGACCCGCCCGCAGTCCAAGACCAAGTCCTGGGCCCTGGTTGAAGTCGTTGAACGCGCAGTCGAAGTCTAAGGGCTAGGGGTCGGAGAAATTTTATGATTCAGACTCAATCCATGCTCGATGTGGCTGACAACAGTGGTGCACGTCGTGTGATGTGCATCAAGGTGCTGGGCGGCTCGCATCGTCGCTATGCCGGCATCGGCGACATCATCAAGGTCACCGTCAAGGAAGCAATTCCGCGCGGCAAGGTGAAGAAAGGTCAGGTCATGACCGCAGTGGTCGTTCGTACCCGTCACGGCGTTCGCCGTGCCGACGGTTCGATCATCCGCTTCGACGGCAACGCTGCTGTTCTGCTGAACAACAAGCAAGAGCCGATCGGTACCCGTATTTTCGGGCCAGTGACCCGTGAACTGCGTTCCGAGAAGTTCATGAAGATCGTCTCGCTCGCCCCTGAAGTGCTTTAAGGAGATCCGACATGCAAAAGATTCGTCGTGACGACGAGATCATCGTGATCGCCGGCAAAGACAAAGGTAAGCGCGGTAAGGTGCTCAAGGTTCTCGCTGACGACCGTCTGGTCGTCGGTGGCATCAACCTGGTGAAGCGTCATACCAAGCCGAACCCGATGTCGGGCGTTCAAGGCGGTATCGTCGAGAAAGAAGCGCCACTGCACGCTTCCAACGTTGCCATCTTCAACTCTGAAACCAACAAGGCTGATCGCGTTGGCTTCAAGATCGAAGACGGCAAGAAAATTCGTGTCTTCAAGTCCACCCAGAAGCCGGTTGGCGCTTGAGAATCATAGGTAGAACACCATGGCACGACTGAAAGAGATTTACCGGAAGGAAATCGCGCCCAAGCTGAAGGAAGAACTGAAGCTGGCCAACGTGATGGAAGTTCCGCGCATCACCAAAATCACCCTGAACATGGGCCTGGGCGAAGCGATCGGTGACAAGAAAGTCATCGAGAACGCCGTTGCCGACCTCGAGAAGATCACCGGTCAGAAAGTCGTCGTGACTCATGCCCGCAAGTCGATCGCAGGTTTCAAGGTTCGTGAGGGCTGGCCGATTGGCGTCAAGGTCACTCTGCGTCGCGAGCGTATGTACGAGTTCCTGGATCGTCTGCTGTCCATCTCCCTGCCGCGCGTACGTGACTTCCGCGGCCTGAATGCCAAGTCCTTCGACGGCCGCGGCAACTACAGCATGGGCGTGAAAGAGCAGATCATCTTCCCGGAAATCGATTACGACAAGATCGATGCGCTGCGTGGTCTGGACATCACCCTGACTACCACTGCCCGTAACGATGATGAAGGCCGCGCTCTGCTGCGTGCTTTCAACTTCCCGTTCCGCAACTGATCGGAGTCTGGACAAATGGCCAAGACAAGCATGAAGAACCGCGAGCTGAAGCGTCAGCAGACGGTTGCCAAGTACGCCAAGAAGCGTGCCGAGCTGAAAGCGATCATCGCCAACCCGAACTCCACTCCGGAAGCTCGTTGGGAAGCCCAGGTCGCCCTGCAGAAGCAGCCGCGTGACGCCAGCGCCTCGCGCCTGCGTAACCGCTGCCGCATCACCGGCCGTCCGCACGGCGTTTACCGCAAGTTCGGTCTGTCGCGTAACAAGCTGCGCGAAGCCGCCATGCGCGGTGACGTACCGGGCCTGGTGAAAGCCAGCTGGTAAGTCGAAACGGAGCCGGCTAGCGCCGGCTTTGTTTTATCCGAATCAAGCCCCTTTTGGGGCTTGATTCATTTTTGATCGGTCTCTAGAATGTCCGGCTCTCCTGAGCCTGGTATTTCCATGCCGAGCTTTTGGATGATCCCACAGCCTTCTGGCTGTTCTTTTTGTATCAGGAGCGTCTAGCCCATGAGTATGCAGGACCCGTTAGCGGACATGCTAACTCGTATCCGTAATGCCCAGATGGCTGAAAAGTCCGTCGTAAGCATGCCGTCTTCCACTCTGAAGGTGGCTGTAGCCAAGGTTCTGAAGGACGAAGGTTACATTGCGGGTTACGAAGTCAATGGCGAAGCCAAGCCGCAGTTGTCCATCGAGCTGAAGTACTTCGAGGGCCGTCCGGTCATCGAGGAAGTCAAGCGCGTGAGCCGTCCCGGCCTTCGTCAATACAAATCCGTCGATGACCTGCCGAAGGTCCGCGGCGGTCTCGGTGTTTCCATCGTCTCCACCAACAAAGGTGTGATGACGGATCGCGCTGCGCGCGCTGCCGGTGTCGGCGGCGAAGTGCTCTGCACCGTGTTCTAAGGGGGGATAAGCATGTCTCGCGTTGCTAAGAACCCCGTCGTGCTGCCTGCCGGTGTCGAGGTCAAACTCGCCGGTCAGCAGCTTTCGGTCAAGGGTGCCAAGGGCGCTCTGGAACTGAACGTTCACTCGTCCGTGGAAGTGATCCAGGAAGGCTCCGAGCTGCGTTTCGCCGCTCGCAATGGCGATCAGCAGAACCGCGCCATGGCCGGTACTACTCGTGCCCTGGTCAACAACATGGTCATCGGTGTCAGCCAAGGCTTCGAGCGTAAGCTGCAACTGGTCGGTGTGGGCTACAAAGCTCAGGCCAAAGGCCAGGTGCTGAACCTCGCGCTGGGCTTCTCACACCCGATCGACTACGAACTGCCGGCAGGCGTCGTGGCCGAAACCCCGAACCAGACCGAGATCCTGATCAAGGGTATCGACAAGCAGCTGGTGGGTCAGGTAGCTGCGGAAATCCGTGATTTCCGTCGTCCTGAGCCGTACAAGGGCAAGGGTGTTCGTTACGCGGATGAAGTCGTCCGTCGTAAAGAAGCCAAGAAGAAGTAAGGGGCTGAGATATGAACGAGAAAAAAGTTACTCGTCTGCGTCGCGCTCGCAAAGCACGCCTGAAAATGCACGAGCTCGAAGCCGTGCGTCTGTGCGTGTACCGCTCCTCGCAGCACATCTATGCCCAGGTCATCTCGGCCGACGGCAGCAAGGTCCTGGCCAGTGCCTCGACTTTGGACAAAGCACTGCGCGACGGCGCCACTGGCAACGTCGACGCCGCCAAGAAAGTTGGTCAGCTGGTAGCCGAGCGTGCGAAAGCCGCTGGTGTGACCCAGGTTGCATTCGACCGTTCTGGCTTCAAGTACCACGGTCGCGTCAAGGCGCTGGCCGATGCTGCTCGTGAAGGCGGGCTGGAGTTCTAAGTTATGGCAAATAACGACCAAAAGCGCGACGAAGGCTACATCGAGAAGCTGGTTCAGGTGAACCGCGTTGCCAAGACCGTTAAAGGCGGCCGTATCTTCACCTTCACCGCGCTGACCGTGGTAGGTGATGGCAAGGGTCGCGTCGGTTTCGGCCGTGGCAAGTCCCGTGAAGTACCGGCTGCCATCCAGAAGGCGATGGAAGCTGCGCGTCGCAACATGATCCAGGTGGATCTGAACGGCACCACCCTGCAGTACCCGGTCAAGTCCGCTCATGGCGCCTCCAAGGTGTACATGCAGCCGGCATCCGAAGGTACCGGCATCATCGCCGGCGGCGCCATGCGTGCCGTGCTGGAAGTGGCTGGTGTGCAGAACGTTCTGGCCAAGTGCTACGGCTCCACCAACCCGGTGAACGTGGTGCATGCCACTTTCGAAGGTCTGAAGGCCATGCAGTCCCCTGCGTCCGTTGCGGCCAAGCGTGGCAAGAGCGTCGAGGAGATTCTCTAACCATGGCTAACACCGTCAAAGTGACTCTGATCAAGAGCACCAATGGCCGTCTGGCCAATCACAAAGCTTGCGTCAAGGGCCTGGGCCTGCGTCGCATTGGTCACACCGTCGAAGTTCAGGACACTCCTGAAAACCGCGGCATGATCAACAAGGCTTACTACCTGCTGAAGGTGGAGGGTTAATCATGCAACTGAACGATCTGCGTTCCGCGCCGGGTGCCCGTCGCGAAAAGCACCGTCCGGGCCGTGGTATCGGTAGCGGTCTGGGCAAGACCGGTGGCCGTGGCCACAAGGGTCAGACCTCCCGCTCCGGTGGTTCCATCGCTCCGGGCTTCGAGGGTGGTCAACAGCCGTTGCACCGCCGTCTGCCGAAGTTCGGCTTCGTTTCCCTGAAGGCTATGGATCGCGCTGAAGTGCGTACCTCCGAGCTGAACAAGGTAGAAGGCGTCGTAACTCTGCAGGCTCTGAAGGATGCCAATCTGGTTGGCCATCACGTACAGCGTGTGAAAGTCATGCTGTCCGGTGAGGTTACCCGTGCGGTCACCCTGAAAGGTATCGCTGCCACCAAAGGTGCGCGTGCGGCTATCGAAGCAGCTGGCGGTAAGTTCGAGGACTAAATGGCTAAGCAAGGTGCTCTCTCTGCGTTGGCAGGTGGCGGGTTGTCCGAACTCTGGGCTCGTCTGCGTTTTCTGTTCCTGGCGATCATCGTCTATCGGATAGGCGCGCACATCCCGGTGCCCGGCATCAACCCGGACCGCCTGGCGGACTTGTTCCGCCAGAATGAGGGGACCATTCTTAGCTTGTTCAACATGTTTTCCGGCGGCGCGCTGGAACGGATGAGCATCTTTGCACTGGGGATCATGCCGTACATCTCGGCTTCGATCATCATGCAGCTGATGACCGCCGTCAGCCCGCAGCTGGAGCAGTTGAAGAAGGAAGGTGAAGCTGGCCGTCGCAAGATCAGCCAGTACACCCGCTACGGCACTCTCGTCCTGGCATTGGTGCAGGCCACCGGCATGTCCGTGGGTCTGGCCAGTCAGGGCGTCGCGTTCTCGGTCGGTTTCGGTTTCCACTTCGTGGCGGTCACCACTTTCGTGGCGGGCGCGATGTTCATGATGTGGCTGGGCGAGCAGATCACCGAACGCGGTGTCGGCAACGGTATCTCGATGCTGATCTTTGCTGGCATCGTGGCCGGTCTGCCGAGGGCGATCGGGCAGTCTTTCGAGTCTGCGCGTCAGGGCGACATCAACATCTTCGCTCTGGTTGCCATCGCTCTGCTGGCAGTGGCGATCATCGGTTTCGTGGTGTTCATCGAGCGTGGTCAGCGTCGCATCGCGGTGCACTACGCCAAGCGTCAGCAGGGCCGCAAGGTCTTCGCTGCGCAGACCAGCCACCTGCCGTTGAAGGTGAACATGGCCGGCGTCATTCCTGCCATCTTCGCCAGCAGCCTTCTGCTGTTCCCGGCCTCGCTGGGTTCCTGGTTCGGTCAGTCCGAAGGTCTGGGCTGGCTGCAGGACATTGCGCAGGCGATCGCTCCCGGTCAGCCGTTGAACATCTTGCTGTTTAGTGCAGGGATCATTTTCTTCTGCTTCTTCTACACGGCGCTGATGTTCAACCCGAAAGACGTAGCGGAAAACCTGAAGAAGTCCGGTGCCTTTATTCCGGGTATCCGTCCGGGCGAGCAGTCGGCACGCTATATCGATGGCGTTCTGACCCGTTTGACCATGTTCGGTGCTCTGTACATGACGGCCGTGTGCCTGCTGCCCCAGTTCCTGGTGGTGGCGGCCAACGTTCCGTTCTACCTTGGCGGGACCTCGTTGCTGATCGTGGTCGTGGTTGTCATGGACTTCATGTCCCAAGTGCAATCTCACCTCGTGTCTCACCAGTACGATTCCCTGATGAAGAAAGCCAACCTGAAGGGCTATGGCAGCGGCATGCTCCGCTGATCCACCCGTAAGGTTCGAGGAGTTGGTAATGAAAGTTCGTGCATCGGTGAAAAAGCTGTGCCGTAACTGCAAAATTATCCGTCGCGAAGGTGTCGTGCGGGTGATCTGCAGCGCAGAGCCGCGTCACAAGCAGCGCCAAGGCTGAGTGTGAACCACGCGTGATAAGCCCGGCAGCTAGTGCGCTGCCGGGTTGATTATTTGTTTTTACAGCGTTAATATCTCGCGCCCTATTTCTTGGCTTCCGGGGCGTAGGTAGCTGTCAATTGGAGTTCCACTGAATGGCCCGTATTGCAGGCGTTAACATTCCGGATAACAAGCACACTGTTATCTCGCTGACCTACATCTTTGGTGTTGGTCGCACCACTGCACAGAAAATCTGTGCCGCTACCGGCGTAAATCCGGCTGCGAAAATCAAGGATCTGACTGACGAGCAGATCGAGCAACTGCGTGGCGAAGTAGCCAAGGTGAATACCGAAGGCGACCTGCGTCGTGAAGTGAATATGAAGATCAAGCGCTTGATGGATCTGGGCTGCTACCGTGGCCTGCGTCATCGTAAAGGTCTGCCGGTTCGCGGTCAGCGCACCAAGACCAACGCTCGCACCCGTAAGGGCCCGCGTAAGCCGATCCGCAAGTAATCGCATTCGCGAATCGACAGGAATTTAGTCATGGCAAAACCTGCTGCTCGTACTCGTAAGAAAGTCAAAAAGACGGTGGTCGATGGCATCGCCCACATCCACGCGTCTTTCAATAACACCATCGTGACCATTACCGACCGTCAGGGTAACGCCCTGTCCTGGGCTACCTCTGGTGGTTCGGGTTTCCGCGGCTCGCGTAAGTCCACTCCGTTCGCTGCCCAGATCGCCGCCGAGCGTGCCGGTCAAGCCGCTCTGGAGTATGGCCTGAAGAACCTCGACGTGAACGTCAAGGGCCCAGGTCCGGGTCGCGAATCCGCTGTGCGTGCTCTGAACGCCTGCGGCTACAAAATCGCCAGCATCACCGACGTGACGCCTATCCCGCACAACGGGTGCCGTCCGCCGAAGAAGCGTCGCGTGTAAACAGGAGACAGTGAGAAATGGCTCGTTACATTGGTCCCAAGTGCAAACTGTCTCGCCGTGAAGGCACCGATCTCTTCCTGAAGAGCGGTGTTCGCGCGCTGGAATCCAAGTGCAACATCGAATCCGCTCCCGGCATCCACGGTCAGCGTCGCGGTCGTCAATCCGACTACGGCACCCAGCTGCGTGAGAAGCAGAAAGTCCGTCGTATCTACGGCGTGCTGGAGCGTCAGTTCAGTGGCTACTACAAGCAAGCTGCCAGCCAGAAGGGCGCCACCGGCGAAAACCTGCTGCAACTGCTGGAGTGCCGTCTGGATAACGTGGTTTACCGTATGGGCTATGGCGCCACTCGTGCCGAATCCCGTCAGCTGGTTTCGCACAAAGCGATCAGCGTCAACGGTAAGACCGTAAACGTACCGTCCTACCAGGTTAAGGCTGGCGACGTCGTTGCTGTTCGCGAGAAGTCGCGCAACCAGCTGCGCATCGCTCAGGCTCTCGAGCTCTGCGCCCAGCGCGGCCGCGTTGAGTGGGTAGAAGTAGACGCCGAGAAGAAGTCGGGTGTGTTCAAGAACGTCCCGGCTCGTAGCGATCTGTCCGCTGACATCAACGAGAGCCTGATTGTCGAGCTCTACTCCAAGTAAGGGCTAGAAAATAGGTGCATCCATGCAGATTTCGGTAAATGAGTTCCTGACCCCCCGCCACATCGATGCGCAGGAGGTCAGTCCGACCCGCGCCAAGATCACCCTCGAGCCTCTCGAGCGTGGCTTTGGCCATACCCTGGGCAACGCGCTGCGTCGCATCCTGTTGTCCTCCATGCCTGGCTGTGCAGTGGTCGAGGCCGAGATCGACGGCGTACTCCATGAGTACTCCGCGATCGAAGGTGTACAGGAAGATGTCATCGAGATCCTCCTGAACCTGAAAGGTCTGGCCATCAAGCTGCACGGCCGTGACGAAGTGACCCTGACTCTGTCCAAGAAGGGCCCGGGCGTCGTTACCGCTGCCGATATTCAGCTGGATCACGATGTCGAAATCGTCAACGGCGACCACGTCATCGCCAACCTGGCCGACAACGGCGCGCTGAACATGAAGCTCACCGTGGCCCGTGGCCGCGGTTACGAGCCGGCCGATGCGCGTCAGAGCGACGAAGACGAAAGCCGCAGCATTGGTCGCTTGCAGCTCGACGCTTCGTTCAGCCCCGTTCGCCGTGTTGCCTACGTGGTGGAAAACGCCCGTGTCGAGCAGCGTACCAACCTGGACAAGCTGGTTCTCGATCTGGAAACCAACGGCACCCTCGACCCTGAAGAGGCTATTCGTCGTGCCGCGACCATTCTGCAGCAGCAGTTGGCCGCGTTCGTCGACCTCAAGGGTGACAGCGAGCCGGTGGTGGTCGAGCAGGAAGACGAGATCGATCCGATCCTGCTGCGCCCCGTCGACGATCTGGAACTGACCGTGCGTTCGGCCAACTGCCTCAAGGCGGAGAACATCTACTACATCGGTGACCTGATCCAGCGTACCGAAGTAGAACTGTTGAAAACTCCGAACCTGGGCAAGAAGTCCCTGACCGAAATCAAGGATGTTCTGGCTTCTCGTGGTCTGTCCCTCGGTATGCGCCTCGATAACTGGCCGCCGGCAAGTCTGAAGAAAGACGACAAGGCGACTGCCTGATCGTCATCATCACCGAACGAACAAGTTTGGTAAGGAATTGAACCATGCGTCATCGTAAAAGTGGCCGTCACCTCAGCCGCACCAGCGCTCACCGCAAGGCCATGTTCCAGAACATGGCGGTCTCGCTGTTCGAGCACGAGCTGATCAAAACTACCCTGCCGAAAGCCAAGGAACTGCGTCGCGTTGCCGAGCCGCTGATCACCCTGGCCAAGGAAGACAGCGTTGCCAACCGTCGTCTGGCCTTCGACCGTACTCGCTCGAAAGCCATCGTCGGCAAGCTGTTCAACGATCTGGGCAAGCGCTACGCCACCCGTAACGGCGGCTACCTGCGCATCCTCAAGTGCGGTTTCCGCGCTGGCGACAACGCCCCGATGGCTTATGTCGAGCTGGTCGACCGTCCGGTCGCTGGTTCGGTAGAAGCTGCCGAGTAAGCGTTACGTTGTAGAAAGAACCGGGCCTAGTGCCCGGTTTTTTCGTTTCAGGGGCTTGGCGCTTCGATGCTCGCCATGGCTCTTGGGTTCCTGAAACAAATAAAGATAAAAACTATCGGCTTGTTGAAGTTCATATATTGGTTCTCTCATCAAAGCGCGGCTACGCTTGTTCCAAAGTCGGCTGCAGGCCAAGGGCTGACCCGATGAGGAGAAGGAGAGAAGCATGTCGAACCAAGGTAAATGTCCGTTCAATCACGTCGCCGGCGGCGGCACCAGCAACAAGGACTGGTGGCCCAACCAACTGCGCGTGGATCTGCTCAACCAGCACTCCGACCGATCCAACCCGCTGGGTGAAGCCTTCAATTACGCCGAAGCCTTCAAGAAGCTCGATTACCAAGCGCTCAAGGCCGATCTGGTCAAACTGATGACCGATAGCCAGGACTGGTGGCCGGCCGACTTCGGTCACTATGGCCCGCAGTTCATCCGTATGGCCTGGCACTCTGCTGGTACCTATCGCACCACCGATGGCCGCGGTGGTGGTGGCCGTGGTCAGCAGCGCTTCGCGCCGCTGAACTCCTGGCCGGACAACGTCAACATCGACAAGTCGCGTCGCCTGCTGTGGCCGATCAAGCAGAAATATGGCCAATCCATTTCCTGGGCCGACCTGTACATCCTCGCGGGTAACGTCGCGCTGGAAACCATGGGCTTCCGTACCTTCGGCTTCGCTGGTGGTCGTGAGGATGTCTGGGAACCGGATCAGGACGTCAACTGGGGGGCTGAAGAGGCCTGGCTGGGTGTCGATCCCAAGCGTGTGGATGAAAAGCGTGAACTCGCCGCGCCCTTCGGTGCCACGCACATGGGCCTGATCTACGTGAACCCGGAAGGTCCCAATGCCAGCGGCGATTACATGGAGGCGGCCAAGGACATTCGCGCCACCTTCTACCGCATGGCCATGAACGACGAGGAGATCGTCGCGCTGATCGCCGGTGGCCATACCTTCGGTAAATGCCATGGTGCAGCTCCTGAATCGCACAAGGGGCCTGAGCCGGAAGGTGCGCCCATCGAGGCGCAAGGGCTGGGCTGGACCAGCAACTTCGGCAGTGGCTCCGGCAAGGACACCGTGTCCAGCGGTCTGGAAGTGACCTGGACGAAGACGCCTGCGCAGTGGAGCAACAACTTCTTCGAGAACCTGTTCGGTTTTGAGTGGGAGCTGACCAAGTCCCCCGCCGGTGCCAAGCAGTGGGTGGCCAAGGACGCGCCGGAGATCATTCCGGACGCCCATGTGCCGGGCAAGTTCCACAAGCCGACCATGCTCACCACCGACCTGACCCTGCGTTTCGACCCGGAGTTCGGCAAGATCTCCAAGCGCTTCCATGATGATCCGCAGGCCTTCGCCGATGCCTTCGCCCGTGCCTGGTACAAGCTGACCCACCGTGACATGGGGCCGAAAGCGCGTTACCTCGGCCCGGAAGTGCCGAAAGAGGATCTGATCTGGCAAGACCCGCTGCCGGCGGCCACGCACAACCCGAGCGCTGCCGATATCGCCGAGCTGAAGGCGAAGATCGCGGCATCCGGGCTGTCGGTAGGCGACCTGGTCTCCGTGGCCTGGGCTTCGGCGTCCACCTTCCGTGGTGGCGACAAGCGTGGCGGCGCCAATGGTGCGCGTCTGGCCCTGGCGCCGCAGAAGGATTGGGCGGTCAACCAGCGGGCAATTCAGGTGCTGCCGAAACTGATGGAGATCCAGCAGGCATCCGGCAAGGCTTCGTTGGCCGACGTCATCGTCCTGGCTGGTAACGTCGGTGTCGAGTTGGCGGCCAAGGCTGCAGGTGTGGCAGTGGATGTACCGTTCGCTGCGGGCCGTGTCGATGCGCGTCAGGATCAGACCGATGTCGAGTCCTTCGACGTGCTGGAGCCGGCCGCCGATGGCTTCCGCAACTACAGCAAGGGCAACCTGGGCGTGCCCACCGAGACCATGCTGGTGGACAAGGCACAGATGCTGACCCTGACCGCGCCGGAGCTGACCGCCCTGGTCGGTGGCCTGCGTGTGCTGGGTGCCAACCATGACGGTAGCCAGCACGGCGTTTTCACTGACAAGGCTGGTGTGCTGAGCAACGATTTCTTCGTCAACCTGCTGGACATGGCCACCGAATGGAAGGCCGTGGACAGCAGCAACGAAGTGTTCGAGGGGCGTGATCGCAAGACCGGCGCGGTGAAATACACGGCGACCCGCAACGATCTGGTGTTCGGCTCCAACTCGATCCTGCGCGCCTATGCCGAGGTGTACGCCAGTGCCGACGGCAAGGAGAAGCTGATCAAGGACTTCGTCGCCGCCTGGTGCAAGGTGATGAACCTGGATCGTTTCGATCTGGCCTGAGTCGCCTGAACGACGCCGTTGGTGCGTCACTGCAACGCAGCGCCTCCCTCGTGGAGGCGTTGTGCTTTTGCTTGACCGCAAGGGCCGTCAAGCGGAGCATTGCCCACTCGAATGCAACAAGGATTGCCGGCATGAAAGGCCATATCGAAGTCATCGACTACCTCAAGCACCTGCTCAAGGGTGAGCTGGCCGCGCGCGACCAGTACTTCATCCACTCGCGGCTGTACGAGGACTGGGGCTTTGACAAGCTCTACGAGCGCATCAACCACGAGATGGAAGAGGAAACCCAGCACGCCGATGCGCTGCTCAAGCGGATTCTCTTTCTCGAAGGCGTGCCGGACATGGTGCCGAGCCCCTTCAAGTTCGGTCAGACCGTGCCCGAGGCGCTGAAACTGGATCTGGCCCTGGAGTACGAAGTGCGCGCGGCCCTGAGCAAGGGCATCGAACTGTGCGAAAAACATCAGGACTACCAGACCCGCGACATCCTCCTGGCCCAGCTCAAGGACACCGAGGAAGACCACGCCTACTGGCTGGAGATCCAACTGCAACTGATCGACAAGCTGGGGCTGGAGAAGTACCTGCAAAGTCAGATGTGAGCTGCAAGCCGCAAGCTGCAAGCTGCAAGCTGCAAGAAAAAGCCAGAGCTGATGCTCTGGCTTTTTGTTTTTGCTCTTACTTGCCGCTTGAGGCTTGCCGCTTGTCGCTATCTCTTTCCAGCAACGGCTTGAGGAAGTGTCCGGTGTGCGAGGCCGGGTTGGCCGCGACCTCTTCCGGGGTGCCGGTGGCGATGATCATGCCGCCCTTGGAGCCGCCCTCGGGGCCGAGATCCACCAGCCAGTCGGCGGTCTTGATCACGTCCAGGTTGTGCTCGATCACCACCACGGTGTTGCCGTGGTCGCGCAGGCGATGGAGCACGTCGAGCAACTGTTGGATGTCGGCGAAGTGCAGGCCGGTGGTCGGCTCGTCGAGGATGTACAGGGTCTTGCCGGTGTCGCGCTTGCTCAGCTCACGACTGAGCTTGACCCGCTGCGCCTCGCCGCCGGACAGGGTGGTCGCGCTCTGCCCCAGCTTGATGTAGGACAGGCCCACGTCCATCAGCGTCTGCAGCTTGCGGGCGATGGCCGGCACGGCGTCGAAGAAGGCGCGGGCGTCCTCGATGGTCATGTCCAGCACCTCGGTGATGCTCTTGCCCTTGTACTTCACTTCCAGGGTTTCACGGTTGTAGCGCTTACCCTTGCACACGTCGCAGGGCACGTAGATGTCCGGCAGGAAGTGCATCTCCACCTTGATCACGCCGTCGCCCTGGCACGCCTCGCAGCGCCCGCCCTTGACGTTGAAGCTGAAGCGCCCCGGCCCGTAGCCGCGCGAGCGCGACTCCGGCACGCCGGCGAACAGTTCACGGATCGGCGTGAACAGGCCGGTGTAGGTGGCCGGGTTGGAGCGCGGTGTGCGGCCGATCGGGCTCTGGTCGATGTCCACCACCTTGTCCAGGTGTTGCAGGCCGTCGAACGAGTCGTGCGGTGCTGCTTCCAGGCTGGTGGCGCCATTCAGCGCAGTGGCGGTGATGGGGAACAGGGTGTTGTTGATCAGCGTCGACTTGCCCGAGCCGGACACGCCGGTGACGCAGGTGAGCAGACCGACCGGAATTTCCAGGTCGACCTTGCGCAGGTTGTTGCCGCGTGCGCCCTTGAGCTTGAGCAGCTTTTTCTTGTCACGCGGGGTGCGGGTGGCCGGGTAGAGGATCTTCTTGCGCCCGGACAGGTAGCTGCCGGTCAGCGATTGCGGGTCGGCCATCACCTGCTCAGGGGTGCCCTGGGAGACGATCTGTCCGCCATGCACGCCAGCGCCGGGGCCGATGTCCACCACGTAGTCGGCCAGACGGATGGCATCTTCGTCGTGCTCCACCACTATCACCGTGTTGCCCAGGTTGCGCAGGTGGGTGAGGGTGGCCAGCAGGCGTTCGTTGTCGCGCTGGTGCAGGCCGATGGACGGCTCGTCGAGGATGTACATGACGCCCACCAGGCCGGCACCGATCTGGCTGGCCAGGCGGATACGCTGGGCCTCGCCGCCGGAAAGAGTGTCGGCGCTACGGTCGAGGGTCAGGTAGTCGAGGCCGACGTTGACCAGAAACTGCAAACGCTCGCGGATTTCCTTGAGGATCTTCTCGGCGATCTCGCCGCGGCGACCGCTCAGATGCAGATCACCGAAGTATTCGCAGGCATCGCCTACCGGCAGGCCGGTGACGGCCGGCAGGGTCTTCTCGCCGACCCAGACATGCCGCGCCTCGCGGCGCAGGCGCGTGCCACGGCAGTCGGGGCAGGGCTGGGTGCTGAGGAACTTGGCCAGTTCCTCGCGCACGCTGTTCGACTCGGTCTCGCGATAGCGGCGTTCGAGGTTGGGGATGATGCCCTCGAAGGGGTGCGAGCGTTTGACGATATCGCCGCGGTCGTTGAGGTACTTGAAGTCCACGCTCTGCGTGCCGCTGCCGAACAGGATGACCTTCTGGTGCTCGGCAGCCAGTTCGTCGAAGGGCTCTTCCAGGCTGAAGCCATAGTGGCTGGCCAGCGAGCCGAGCATCTGGAAGTAATAGACGTTGCGCCTGTCCCAGCCGCGAATGGCGCCCTCGGCCAGGGTCAGTTCGCCATTGACCAGACGCTTGGCGTCGAAGAACTGTTTCACCCCCAGGCCGTCGCAAGTGGGGCAGGCGCCAGCCGGGTTGTTGAAGGAGAACAGCTTGGGTTCCAGCTCGCTGATCGAGTGGCCGCAATGCGGGCAGGCGAAGCGCGCGGAGAAGATGATCTCTTCGCCTTCTTCATCGTCCATCGGGGCGATCAGGGCGATGCCGTCGGCCAGGCCGAGGGCGGTCTCGAAGGATTCGGCCAGACGCTGCTGCAGGTCTTCGCGCACCTTGAAGCGGTCGACCACCACATCGATGGAATGCTTCTTCTGCTTGTCCAGCTTGGGCAGCTCGTCCAGCTCATGCAGCTTGCCGTCGATCCGGGCGCGGACGAAGCCCTGCGCGCGCAGCTCCTCGAATACCGACAGGTGCTCGCCCTTGCGCTCGCGCACCACCGGCGCCAGCAGCATCAGCTTGCGCCCTTCCGGCAGGGCCAGCACCTGATCGACCATCTGGCTGACAGTCTGCGCCTCCAGCGGTACGTCGTGATCCGGGCAGCGTGGCGTGCCGACGCGGGCATAGAGCAGGCGCAGGTAGTCGTAGATCTCGGTGATGGTGCCGACGGTTGAACGCGGGTTGTGCGAGGTGGACTTCTGCTCGATGGAAATGGCCGGGGACAGGCCTTCGATGGTGTCGACGTCGGGCTTTTCCATCATCGACAGAAACTGCCGGGCATAGGCCGACAGCGACTCGACGTAACGGCGCTGGCCCTCGGCGTAGAGGGTGTCGAAGGCCAGCGACGACTTGCCGGAACCGGACAGGCCGGTAATCACGATCAGCTTGTCGCGTGGCAGGGTCAGGTCGATGTTCTTGAGGTTATGGGTGCGGGCGCCACGAATCAGGATCTTGTCCACTGGAAAACCTCTAAAAAGCTGTCTGCGTTGCCGTCAGCGCGCCGGTGGCATGCACCTTCATCCGCGCTGACGAGTGGCCTGGTGCTGGCCACCTTTGGCGAGCGGAAAACGGTCGAGTATAGGGGCAGGCGGCACCCTGCGGCAAAGTGAGTGCCTGTATCGGCGCTGTGAGGGCTGCTAGAATCCCCGGCTGTTTTTCATGGGGCATTTTTCATGCACGATTCCCATAGCGACCGCATGAGTGGCAGCGAGACTCGCGCTGCCGGCGGCTTGGCCCTGGTGTTCGCCTTCCGCATGCTGGGCATGTTCATGGTGCTGCCAGTGCTGGCTACTTACGGCATGGATCTGGCCGGAAGCACTCCCGCACTGATCGGCCTGGCCATCGGTGCCTACGGTTTGACCCAGGCCGTGCTGCAGATTCCCTTCGGCATCATCAGCGATCGCATCGGCCGACGGCCGGTAATTTATGCCGGCCTGCTGATCTTCGTTGCCGGTAGCGTGCTGGCGGCCAATGCCGACTCGATCTGGGGCGTGATCGCCGGGCGGGTATTGCAGGGCGCTGGGGCCATCTCGGCAGCGGTGATGGCGCTGTTGTCGGATCTGACCCGCGAACAGCATCGCACCAAGGCCATGGCCATGATCGGCATGAGCATCGGCCTGTCGTTCGCCGTGGCCATGGTGGTCGGCCCGCTGCTGACCCGCGCCTTCGGTCTGGCCGGGCTGTTCTGGGTCACGGCCGGCATGGCGCTGCTGGGCATCCTCATCGTCGCCGGCATCGTGCCGAAAAGTGCCGGGCCGTTGCAGCATCGCGAGTCCGGCGTGGCGGCCCAGGCCCTCTGGCCGACCCTGAAGCACGCCGACCTGCTGCGCCTGGACTTCGCCATCCTGGCCCTGCACGCCGTGCTCATGGCCAGCTTCGTGGCGCTGCCACTGGCGCTGGTGGAGCAGGGCGGCCTGCCCAAGGAGCAGCACTGGTGGGTATACCTCACCGCGCTGCTGGTCGGCTTCTTCGGCATGGTGCCGTTCATCATCTATGGCGAGAAGAAGCGCCAGATGAAGCGCGTGCTGCTCGGTGCGGTGACGGTGCTGCTGGCCTGCGAGCTGTATTTCGCCGTGCTCGGCCACAGCCTGCGGATGCTGGTGGTGGGCATCGTGGTGTTCTTCACCGCGTTCAACCTGCTGGAGGCCTCGCTGCCCTCGCTGGTGAGCAAGGTGGCGCCAGCCGGTGGCAAGGGCACGGCGATGGGGGTGTACTCCACCAGCCAGTTCCTCGGCGCGGCCCTGGGCGGCATTCTCGGTGGCTGGCTTTACCAGCATGTGGGTTTGGTCGGCGTGTTCGGTGGTTGCGCCCTGCTCTGTGCGATTTGGCTGGCCATTGCTGTTACTATGCGCGAACCGCCGTATGTCACCAGCCTGCGTCTGCCGCTCGATGCTGCGGCACTGGCCGATGCCGGACTGGTCGAACGCCTCAAGGCGACGCCGGGAGTGGCGGACGCCGTGGTGGTGGTCGATGAAGCGGCCATCTATATCAAAGTGGACACCCAACAAGTGGATCGCACGTCGTTGGAGCGCATGATTTCCTCTGCGCCGGCGGCGTGCCAAGCCTAGGAGAACGTTATGGCCCGTGGGGTTAACAAAGTCATTCTGGTGGGTAACGTCGGTGGCGACCCGGAAACTCGCTACATGCCCAACGGCAACGCCGTGACCAACATCACCCTGGCCACCTCCGAGAGCTGGAAGGACAAGCAGACCGGCCAGCAGCAGGAGCGTACCGAGTGGCACCGCGTGGTGTTCTTCGGGCGCCTGGCGGAAATCGCCGGCGAGTACCTGCGCAAGGGCTCGCAGGTGTATGTCGAAGGTAGCCTGCGTACCCGCAAGTGGCAGGGGCAGGATGGTCAGGATCGTTACACCACCGAGATCGTGGTGGACATCAACGGTCAGATGCAATTGCTCGGTGGCCGTCCCAGTGGTGACGAGGGCGGTGCCCCGCGTCAATCGCGCCCGGCACCGCAGCGTGAGCCGCAACAGTCGGCTCCGCGCCAGGAGCGCCCGGCGCCGCAGCAACCCCAGCAGCCGGCTCCGGATTACGACAGCTTTGACGACGATATTCCGTTCTGAGGCGCTATCGAACCGATAGGAAACCCCGAGCCAGTCTCGTAATGCTGTTCACTTAAGCATTTGAGCCCCCGCGGGGCTTCCACGAAAATCCGAT
The DNA here is from genome assembly GCF_052156495.1 of Pseudomonas sp. NCHU5216. Classification (NCBI taxonomy): domain Bacteria; kingdom Pseudomonadati; phylum Pseudomonadota; class Gammaproteobacteria; order Pseudomonadales; family Pseudomonadaceae; genus Pseudomonas; species Pseudomonas sp. NCHU5216. The sequence continues at coordinate 43,024 of NZ_JBQLIX010000042.1, forward strand.
GCCAGGCTTCTGGTATCGGA